>CP060531.1:653196-979794 GCA_016806715.1 Thermoplasmatales archaeon
GACCGGTATTCCATACCTGGCTATGTCCTGTGCCACTGTTCCTCCTCCCCCGGCATCAACCTTCCCCATGGTACCGAACTGGTATTTCACGCCCTTATCCGAGAAAATTTTTCGAATGTGCGCAACGTACTCTGATGGTGCTTCTGATCCGGAGTACTTTCCACCGTATCCCGTATATTTTGCAACCACAATTCCCCTTCCCATCCTGGCTGCGTTATGATCGTCATGAACGTCCTTGAAACTGGGGTCCATTGCCGAATCCACATCAGCGCTGATTGCCCTGCTGTTCTTTAGCACACGGTAGAAATCAGACATGGTGTAATCCGGCCCGACTCTCCTGAGTATAGAATGAATGGTCGATTCTATCATGTTGCTCATTGATCCTGAGATGCCAAACCCGCCTATTTCTTCCTTGTCGTAAAAAATTGCGAGTGAACTGTACCGGGAACCGCTATTTTCCAGCAAAGCCCTGAAAGTCGCGAAAGCTGATGCCCTGTCGTCGTGCCCATAACCAGCAATAATCGAGTTATCAAAACCGCTGTATCTCGGGCCGAAAGCCGGTACCAGACTGAGGTCGGCAGAGGCAAGATCCTCCTCTTCCAACCCGTATTTCTGCTTCAACAGCGATAGTACATTTGACTTTACAGGCTCCTTGTCGGCATTGCCAGCGAATGTGCCTACGATCAGGTTCATCTCTTCTGCTTCAACTCCGTCTTTCAGCTCGCGCTTGAACTGTTTATCGGCAAGGTGAGGCAGGAGGTCTGGCATTACGAACACAGGCTCTGAGCGTTTATCTCCCAGCCGGATCCCAATGACCTCTCCTGATTTCAGCACAGCCTGACCATGAATTGCCAGAGGCACGTTAACCCACTGGTATTTCTTGATACCACCGTAATACTGGGTCTTCATCAGCGCTATACCCGTGTCAGAATCCTCATATAATGGCCTGGGTTTCAGATCTACCCTAGGGGAATCTATGTGAGACGCCAGAATCCGGAATCCGTCGTTGAAAACGTCCTTCCCGATGGTGCCGGCAATCAGGGCCCTGTTCCCAAGCTCCTGAAAGAAAAAAGACCCGAAGGGTAGTGTGGTGAATTCCTCCAGGTTCTTGTATCGGAATGCCTTCAGCTTTTCCTTGAGATAAACAACCACCTCGGATTCAGTCTTGCAGTTCTCAATGAAATCTATATATGAATCGGAAAAACCTTCAATCTTTTCCTCTATTGTTATTTTACCGCTTTCTCCCTCATCCTCAAGCATAGCCACAATACATCATCTTTGGAAGTATTAATATTTCTCAATACTTATTTATGTATGCTGCAAAGTACGTTATAAAATCCGTAAAGTTGTACTCTAAACCGCCAATTACAGGCGAATCTTTGCCGGCAGGCAATCCTTTGATATCGGTGTGGAAGGCATGTACTGCCGGAAGAGATTAGGTGATATCCAACTCTTAATAACCACTAATCCATGCAGAAATAATGACATTTGAGAGGGTCAGGGGTTTCAGAGATCATTACCCTGAAGACATGATGCCCAGGAAGAATGTATTCAACACAGCGGAAGCAACAGCCGAATCCCTAGGCTTCAGGAAAGTGGATTTCCCCAGCCTGGAATACCTCGATCTATATCGCCTGAAATCCGGTGAAGAACTGGTTGGACAGACATTTTCATTTGTTGATAAAGGAGGCAGGGAAGTTACAATGATACCCGAAGCCACCCCATCCGTAGTAAGGATGATAACCGCACGCAAAGACCTCGTAAAACCCATACGCTGGTACAGCATCCCTAAAATATTCAGGTATGAGGAACCCCAGTCAGGAAGATTCAGGGAACACTACCAGTTCAACGCCGATATTTTCGGTGTGGATTCACCGGAGGCTGATGCCGAAATCATAGGCCTTGCTGGTACAATTCTCGACAAACTGGGGCTCGGTACAAGATATGAAATCAGGATCAGCAGCAGGCCACTGCTGGAAGCAATACTGAAATCTGTGGGCTGCAGGGATGTGCAGTATGCATTTGCAGTGATCGACAGATTCAGGAAGATAGAAAAGGCTGAATTTTTTTCAGAGATGGCGGTTGCCGGAGTTGAACCTGATAATGTGAATACCCTTTACGGCATGATCTCCAGCACCCTGGAACCGGGAGATATCGCTGCAGCAACAGCTATTTCGGGAAATGTGTCCGTCGAGACAGAAATATCAAGGATACAGTATATTGCTGAACTCGTTTCAAGAATGATACTATCCCCGGTAAAGGTCGACCTATCCATAGTGAGAGGCCTTGCATATTACACAGGGGTGGTGTTTGAAGCCTACGATGTGGCAGGGAAACACCGTGCAATACTTGGAGGTGGAAGATACAACGGACTGGCCGCCCTTATGTCTGATCAGGATATCCCGGCTGTAGGATTTGGCATGGGCGATGCAGTAATTGAATTGCTCATGAAAGAGGAGGGAAAGTGGCTCTATACAACTGATAAACCACTTTTCTATGTGTGCTGCGCAAGTCCTGAGTCAAGAAAGTATGCTTTCTCTGTGTCAAAGCAGGTCAGAGACTCCGGAGGAATCACGATAGACGAACTCTCGAGCAGAGGACTCTCTGCACAACTAAGAAATGCTGCAGCCGAAAAATGCGATTATGCAGTAATAATCGGGGAGAGGGAGGAGAAGTCAAAAAGCGTCACTTTCAGGAACCTCAATAGTGGCGACCAGATCGAGGTGGGATATGAGGATATAGACAGGTATGTCAGATCGAGACTGGAAGGTAAAGGTGAAAAAACCTGATTACCGCCCCAAACAGCAATAACCGGAAAATCACTCTCCGGAAACGCGCCTGTTTAACCAGCGAGTTGCATTTTGTCCCGTATTAAGAAATCCCCGCCTGGGAATGAAACTTGTTAAAGTCACATACAGAATCAATCCCCGGCTAAAACGAAGATGCAAAATTTGTTTTGCGGAAAACCTCAGTCACCTTGCCTTGAATCCTCCAGGCTTTTTCTTTGGGACATTGCGAAATATATCTTCAGCGGGAAGTTTGTATCTCCGGGGGAGAATGACCTGGAAAATAGAACAGGACGGGAATCTGTGCCTATTTCTGTGCCTGATTCTTGAGACTCTCCAGGTAAAGCGAGATATAGGGCTCCATTGTGCTGATGACCCTTGTCCTCGCCTTGTTTAAATGCTCTTCCATTGTGGACTTAGAAACACCATTCATCTTTGCCAGCTTTTCTATTGAGATTCTTTAGGGAATGGAGAAATAGCCGTGTTGAAGGGCGCTCTTCATGATTTCCAGTTGCCTGGCGGTCATTCCGCTGAATATAGACTGGAGTGAAATAGTATACATATCCCTCAGGGATTCCGGGTATACAGTAACTTTCCTCAAGATGTCGACTGAACCTATGTTATTGAGATCGCTAAACAGTTTCTTCAGATATTCATCCAGGAGCGTGACGACAGTCAGGCTCTCCTTCCCCCCCTTATACTTTACGGGCGCTTTCCAGATGCAATTGTCGAGCTCTGCTATTCGTATGGTGGAATTGGTTCTTGAGCACCTGCATACAAGCATCGCAGACAGCCGGCGTTCTTTTTTAGAACTGTATATGATCTTAGTATTGAGCTCCGCTTCTATATTCGGGAAGTAAGCAGAAACCTCTTGCAGATCACTTTCTTCCCCATAGAATTCAAGATAGTCCATGGCAGAGTTGCACCACCTGAAAAAAGTAACATCCGGAAATAACCTGGAAAGCTTGCCGAATGGCAGATCATTGGCGAGAATTAGATCAACTTCGTCCATGATGACCAATCCAGACCGGTTATAAGTATATGCCTGATCACGACATAATACGTTTGGTAATAAAAATGGCAAACATAATTGTTGAACACAGGTGGAAAGAACACAACAAGGCAGAAGCTTTCAAGGTAGTTGGAAGCATAGTTGATATGGCTAAGAATGGAAAGCTCCCAGCGGGGTTCACACTTAAGTCCATAAATGTCATAGGTCAAGAGGACCGCGCTGTATGCAACTGGGAAGCCCCAAGTGTTGGCGATATGCAGAACCTGCTTAAGAGCGTCAATCCACCGACAAAACACGAAGTTTACGCGGCTGATAAAATATTCTAAGGGCTTAATAATACCAAAAGTACCTGGAAAGTTATATTCCAGTACAAATTCTCAACCCATTTTTTTCTGTTAACTGACTATTTTGCTTGCTCCAGCGCTTATCACGCTATTAGTTCCAGAGTGTGCCGAATTTGAAGATAAATTAGGTAATGTTTGCTGAGCAATGGTTTCTGTGCAGCTCTTGCTATCTTAATTTTGAGTTTCATCAACAATAATCAATGCATTCATCAAGTTAGTGGGCTGCCGAATGTTGCATTTATCCAAGCATAAGAAATTAAGGGATGAGTATACATAATTTCTTTCTATGTCGTTTTGCGTAGTCTTCCCATAACAATTTCCGAGAAATAAGTGATCACCAGTATGACAGAAAGCACAATCAGAGAAGTGATTGCAAAAGATAAGGCATTGTGAACGATGTATGAGAAAATTGCAAGAGCTATGGCAGGCGGATGACTGTAACGCGAGTAGGATACGAAGAGGGAAACAATGATGACATTAAGTGCCATGGAATAAAGAGAAATGCCCAGAGAAATATGAATGACCTCAGAAGACAGGATAACAAAAATATATGAAACAGCAACAAACGACTTCCTGGAGAATTTGCTTTTACTTTCAAAGATCATGAGATAAGCTGAAACCGCATATGGCGGAGCAAGGAGAAACAGCGATCCGTATGAGGAAATAGCTATTATAATAAGCAAAGTAGCAGTGTAGAAAAGGAACCCGATGGCCTTAGGGATGTTCATTTTGCACCCACTGAGAGCAATATTGCATGGTTTATAATGTCCATGCAATCCAGGGCACGAAATAATAGTTCCAAAGATGCGTATTATACAATATTTGAGTACTGTTTCATGATTTTGGTCAGCTAAAGCATACAGACATGGAGTGGAGGGACCACTGTACACAGCTTATAAATTTGAAATGTTCATCGCATCTCTTGTGCTCGTAATCACTGTCTAGGAAGAAGACGAGTTTATGAAAGAGATTATCAACGAAGTGCATAGTTCCATGGCCATGGAATTGTTTTGCCCCAATGTATAACCTATTTCAGGGATCTGAGTATCCTATTCCACCTGGTTCCTGTAGAATTTCTTCAGTTCCGTTACTTCAAAAATTATGTGTGACTAACAATACTGCTGATCATTTCCGGAATCTTTAACTCAGATTTCGAAACCGCCTTGTTGGTAATGGGTGTCTATACCCTTGCCAATCCAAGGACTGAAAGGGGAACATTGACCACTGGATCGGACAATATTAAATGTGATTTCATCCTTGGGACTAATATTCATGGACTCTCGTTTTCCCATCGTTACTCCATGAAGTTCAATCAATGCGCATGAATTTGAATTGTTTAATATCAACAACTTTTCGCTGGGGCGGCAAAAATTTGAGTCTTTATGGTTTGAGAATCGTTGCGCAATAGTTAGGGATCCAATAAATCGACAAAGAATTGATAATGCCCGGTTAACGAAAAATTATTAAGCGTCCAGAAGTTTAATGGTTGGGTTTAAGATGTCTATAGCTTTTGTTCTGATCAGCACCGTTCCGGGAAAGGAGCATGAGGTTTACAACAAGATATCGAAAATAAACTACGTTGTTGAAATTCACCCTCTTTTCGGGGAATACGACCTCATAGTGAAGATCGATGCCAAGGACTATAGCGAACTTGGTAAAATTGTGGTGGACCAGATAAGAACTATAGAGGGCGTTATAGATACTAAAACTCTAACGGGAATCAAACTTTGAGGTGAATGATTGAGTAGTCTAATTCTTAATTGGCAGAGTTTTATATTGGTGATGTTCGGCCTGATGGCAGTAGCACTTTTTGTGCTCGGCGTACTTACAGCTTACTTCGGTAGCGGCAAGAGCAGAACTGTGGGTGCTATACTACTGGTGCTTGGCATAGTTGTGGCTTTACTCGACATATTTGTAATAGACCATATGTATTTCAAGCTGGATTTCATAAACGAGATCGTGTATCCGGCAGTTTTCTACATAGTTGCTGCAGCTGTAGGTGCCGTGATAGGACTTCTAATATTCCTTGGCGCCATAATGAAAACTTAATTTTTACAACATATTTTAATCCCCTTTGCATTTTCCATCTGACATGAATTTTAATTCTCAAGAATTTGTAGAGACAGTTAAAAAACAGATAATGAATGAACTTGCTGGCAAGGGTATACTGGCGTGTTCTGGAGGGCAGGACAGCACCCTACTGGCTGTCATTGCCAATGAAGCTGCCGGTGACAGGATATTATCGGTTTTCATAGACACCGGACTTCTTCGAGAAGGCGAGGTTGACAGCGTCAGGAAGACCTTTTCCAGTTTTTCGATAAATTTTAAGGTTATAGATGCCTCAGAGGAATTCATATCCGCCCTCCGTGGAGTGACTGATCCGGAGCAGAAGAGAAAAATAGTCGGAAACAAGTTCATAGAGATATTTGAACGCGTCGCGGCTGATTATGGCGCCAATACCCTGCTCCAGGGCACAATAGCTCCAGACTGGATAGAGAGTGGAGGGAAGATAAGGGATGTTATCAAGAGCCACCATAACGTAGGAGGACTACCGGAAAAGATGAAACTTAAGCTGCTTGAGCCACTGCGTGATCTTTACAAGGATGAGATCAGGGAAGTTTCAAGGTACCTGAACATACCCAGAATCATTCAGCCATTTCCTGGCCCCGGCCTCAGCGTACGCATAATTGGCGAAGTCACGAGGGAGAGGCTGGACCTTCTCAGGAAAGCAACAAGCATAGTCGAAACTTCCATTGAAAAATGGTATGCAGGAAGTGAGGAACTCCCATGGCAATTCTTTGCAGTTCTGCTCCCGGTGAGGACAACCGGAATACACGGAGACAAGAGGTCCTATGGATACACTGTGGCAATAAGGGCCATAGACACCATGGATGCGATGTCCGGAACCTTTTCGAGGCTTCCATTTGACCTCCTTGACAATATGTCGACCTCCATAACAAATGAGATAAAAGAGATAAACAGGGTGGTGTATGACGTTACAAACAAGCCCCCCGGAACAATAGAATGGGAGTAACCCCTGTCGTAATTTGATGGAGGCACATGATAGACTATGTTGATTGTGAAGAATGCTGCTAGCCTTGATTTTTCCTTTGTTCCTGGAAAATTACCTGCAAGGGAAGCGGAACTGGATATACTCAGGAACATTATCATGGAACCTCTTAAGAGTGGCGTTTCCTCGACAATTATAATCTACGGTCCGTCAGGAACCGGAAAGACTGTGACTGCCAAGTATCTCCTCAGGAGCGACCCTAAAATAATCACTGTATATGAAAATGCCCTCTCGTTCGGCAGCCTGAAATCCCTTCTTGTTGACGTCCTTCTCAAGACTGGCAAGGTTATACAGGATAAGGGCGTCACGTACCAGCAAATTTTCAGGATACTCAGGGGACAGATATCGGAAACCGGCGGGAAGATGCTTATAGTGATTGATGAGGCGTCAGGCATCATGAAAACAGATCCAGAAGGGTTCTACAATCTCATAAGGGCCGAGGAGCTGTATTCCGCGAAACTATCATGCATACTAATATCCATAGATGACCCTACAACTTACCTGACGGGAAAGCAGAGAAGGTCATTTGGTGTCTTTTCCTCCATAAAGTTCAAGCCGTATTCCGAAGCCGAACTTGAGATGATTGTTGGTGACAGGGCAAGGACAAGCCTGCACAGTGGAACCTATGCACCAAGCATAATTTCAGAGATCGCCCTTATCGCGTCGAGGTTTGGCAGTGCCAGGGTGGCAATAGAACTCCTGCAGAAATCCGCCTATATGGCACAGGCCAACGGTACCGAAGCCATAACACCCGAGGATGTTAGGTCTGCCAAGGCACTTATAAATCCATATGTCACGGAAAGCAAGCTTTCCGATCTCGATACTGATGAACTGATAGTGCTCATGGCAATATGCAGGAACCTGTTTGATAACCCGGAAACTGACATTTCCAGCACGTACAGTACCGCAAGAATAATCGCGGAGACCCATGATTACGACATTCCGGATCTGCAGAAAATTTACCGGGTGACGAGCAAACTCGAATCTGTCGGCATGATAGACAGCCGGATCTCAGGCAGGGGAGACAGGAAAGGCGTAAGCAAGTCCATTTTCGTGAATGATATACCTGTAAAGGTACTCTTCGAGAAGATCGAGGACATGATCAGCAGGGCAGTATAACCTGATTGCCTCTTGCACTGGATACCAGAAAGTCAAAGCTCTCGAAGGAACGCTTCAGGTACCTGAGGTAAAAATTCCGGTCTATTCCTGTTGTTCTTTCAGGCAGCTGCACGACACCGTGCTTCCTGTCACTTACTACAACTGATACGGATTCCCCCGGCATTATGTCATCCCCGGATGAAGAGAAAAATTTCATGGTCGCACGCTGCAGGTTGTTAACCCTGTATTCTTCCATGTGCCTGCTCACCCTTGTCTCCAGGGCAAAATCATAGAGATCAAACGAGGTCATCTCCCTGAGGTACTTTTTTTCCAGGGCCTTAAGTTCTCCAGACATTGACAGTACATCATCCCTGTTTTTACATGCCCTGAAGATATCAAGCGCCTCCACCTGAAATCTTTTCGCAAATGCCGGGAAATCATTCCTGCGGATTTCAAGCCCACGTACCTTGAATGTGCCGTCCCTTCTCCTTCCCAGGTATCGCCCCGGAGATCCCAGGCCATTTTTTCCCTTAAAGAATGCAATCCAGCTGTACTCATCGTCAACAACTATATCAATGCGTGTCTTTTCCCTTATCTCCTTCAGCAGGTCGCCCATGTCGCCATCCCCGCTCAGCCACAGCGAATCAACTATACCGTGTATGACGTGGAACCCGTGTTTCTCTGCAAGCTTCATCGCTGTTGAAAATGCCCACCTGCCAATCGCGGTTATTGCCTCGTGAACTTCTATCCTCCCGAACTTCGCATTCTTGTATCCTGTGTAGCCGAAGGATGTAAGGAGCATCCACTTCAATGCCGCATCCCTTTTCTGTATAACCGGGTTGCCCTCCCTTATGGATTTGTACATAAGACGCCGATCAAGGAGTTCACCCAGCGCTGACGGAAGGAACCCTTTTTTCCCTGCGTCAACGCGATAGCCAGATCCGGGAAGTGCAGCCCCGCCATCCATTCCTATTGTTTCCGGGGAAAGATTGTACCTCACGATGATGCTCGGGTACATCGATGAAAAATCTATTTCCGTCACATTCTCGTATATGCCAGGATCCGGTTGCAGGACAATTCCACCCTTGTCTCTTTCAAAGAGTCCGGCCGCTGGCTTCTCTTTTTCGTGATCATCCTTGTACAGAGGCACGAGTATTCCATTCTTTATTGCATGAGACACCTCGAGGGATGAGACCGCAGTCCCGGGAGTTACCCTTGAAGCCAGCACAATTGGCAGTGATGACATCCTCGACACCTCGTAAAGGCCGGCCAGACCACTTTCAGAATATATGAACGAGTCGGAACTTATGCATATCTTACCGGGCATGCTTATTTCAGGTGATTTATGCATGACACGACCGTAAGACTCGTATGAGGATTCGCTCCCTGCCCTGTAGTATGGCAACCTGTATCCCATTCCGGAGATCCTGTTCAGTATTTTCTGAAAAACAAGCCTGGAGTTGCTGTAAAGAATGATTGTGCTATTGTTTATGGCTTCAGCGACGTCACTGAATGACGTACCGGTCGGTGCCATTTCCTTTCCATCTATGCTTATGGACGTTAGCCCTGAAAAATCTGTCTTTCCGCCTATGACAACTGAAGGTATCTCAGGATCTGTATCATACCGTGATCCAGTGCCGAAGAATGACAGCCCCCTCTCCGACATGAACCGAAGATGCTGGTTTATGCCGGCATTGTATGCTGATAGTTTCCTCGACGATCCTATCACCCCTATTGCATCTATAATGCCCATTATCTGGGACTGCCTCATGGTTATCTCTAATCCATGCAACTGCCCGTAAACGTTCCTGCGGGTCGTGTACATATATGATATGCCGCGGACAAGATCAAGTTCACCGGACAGCCTTTCCAGATCGTATTCAGAACCGGAGACAAATATCCATGGATGAAAGCTGTATTTCCTCCTGGTTATCCTTCCTTCGTCGTATTCCCAGAGAGTTATCACATCCGTCCCCGTGGCGTTTATTATCTGCCTCAAACGCTTTCATCCCCGAGTCGCTTTTCCATGGCATCGATCCTCTTTGCGAGTTCCAGTATTATGGAGATCAGGAACCCGGAGAAACTGTCAAGTGTCGATGTTGATACTTCCGGTGAATGGATCTGCCCCATGGCGATTATCCGTTCAAAAACCGCCACGTCCTCCATTCTCATTACTGATTCCATCTTCCTGATCCGATCGACCATGAGTCTTGTCTCCTGCCTGGCCGTCAATGTTGTTCTTCCCAAGAGTACAGTCCTCCCTCAACATGCTTCTCAACGTTGTGCTCCAGGGAAACAAAACGCTTGCCCATGTACTGCATAAAAATTCCAGGTTCGCCGATTACATAAAAGTATATCATACAGCCACGGTAGTATGACTTTATCTTCATGATGTCGTATATACTCTGCAGGATATCTGGTTCCCATGATGATATGATCTCTGACCGGATCCCTATGAAATGTGGATCGTTGTCTGTCTCCATCAGTGCTTTCTGCATCTGGTAGGATGTCAGTATTCTCTGCACCATTACGCTCTCTACGGCATTTTCTGGGAATTGCCTGAGAAAATCCACCATGATGCCATCGGACACCATGAGGTGCTTCTTCCCGCCGTCTCCGGCTTCTTCCATGAACCTGCCGAATTCAGCGGCTCCAAGGTTGTCGGATATCATCATCCTGAGGTGGCCTGACATGTTCCAAATTATCAGGACATACGTGAAAATAGTTTTGAGTAAATAAAAAAATGAGCAAATGAGATATTGCGAATACTTTCTGAACGCATTTTCATGGAATGAGATTACCCTGAAACTCCGACGAGCTAATAATTAAGGCTGGATTTTCCATTGTTTTTGAGCTTGTCGTTCAGTTTCACTGCAGCCCTGATTATGCCGAGATGAGTGATGGCCTGCGGAAAATTCCCCAGGAGTTCCTTCGTGTCAAAATCCACTTCCTCGGAAAACAGGCCGAGATGGTTTCCCATTGCCATAATTGTCTCAAACACTTCCTTGGCCTGACGGGTCCTGTTCATCGCAATGAGAACCTCAACGTACCAGAAAGAGAGCAGGAGAAAAGCGTTGTCTCTTCCCTTCAGGCCGTCATCCTCGAGATATCTCCGGAAAAGGAAATTGTTTCCCATTAACGTCTTCTCTATCAGGCTAACAGTACCGATCATTTTCTTGTCATGCGGTGGAAGGAAACCAAGCAGTAGCATCCTTAACAGAGCGGCATCGGTATCATTTGATCCATAGTACTGCATGAAGCTGTTTTTCTCCTTGCTGAAGCCAAGAGTTATAATCTCTTTTTTTATGGTGTTCTCTGTCTTCTCCCACTGCGAGTATGGAGCAGACAGCTCAAGCATTTTACCGAGTTCCCTGGCCCTGTGGAAAGCCGTCCATGACATTAACTTTGAATAAACGTAATGCTTGGGCTCTGTCCTGAATTCCCATATGCTGGAATCAGGCATTTTCCAGGTCACTGCCAGGTTATCAAGGATATCTATGACAAAATCCCAGAGATATGAATTTATCAGCCCGCCTATCTTTCCGAGGTAGTATATTGCATTTATTATTGACCCGTACTGGTCCACCTGAAGTTGTGAAGAAGCTTTGTTTCCTATTCTAACCGGCCTGGATGACATGAAACCATCATAATCCAGCTCAACTTCGTCTATATTTTCATCATTGTTTATGGAATATATTGTTCTGACGCGCCCTTCCCTCTGTATCATGTTCATTATATCGTACAGGAATTTTGTAGCCTCTTTCTTGTACCCGATCATTGACAGGGATTCCACGACATACGCGGTGTCCCTTATCCATGCGTACCTGTAGTCCCAGTTCCTCTCGCCACCAATGCATTCCGGTAAACTCGCGGTGGGGGCTGCAACCATCAATCCGGTCGGTTCAAAGAAAAGGCTTTTTAAGGTTAACGCGGACCTGTTCACACTTCCCCTGAATATCCCATGATAATTGCTCAGGTTGCTCCAGGTCTTCCAGTAATTTTCTGTGTCTTCCAGCCTGGCGTATGACTTGTAGTCACTAACCCGGTCGAGATGCTTGATCCCGTAGAGAACGATCATCCACCTCGAATCACCTCTCTCCATCTTAATAGTGCTTGAAACGTGTGGGCCGGTACCCTGTAAAGCGGCATCTGTGGCAAGTCCTATGCTGTAGCCGTTTCCGCGGAAGATAACGCCATTCCTGTTCCTGAACATTCTTGGGACCAGGGAGCCGTAACCGAAATTTGGCTTGAAATTCACATCTACGTCTATGTCCGCATAAGGCGCTTCCAGCGACCTGTGGATCTCTGGAAAATTTATGGTAGTATATTCAGACGCGGGAATAAAATCTGTGACCCTGAGTACAGTTTGCCTGTTCTTCAGGAATTCAGTTATCAGGATATTTGTGTACTCTTCGTAACTCTGCCTCACAGCCAGGCCTTTTATATCTGATGGCCTGACGGAGAAAAACCCGCCCTTGTCCTTGTCAAGAATTGAGTCAAAAACTGCAGGGGAGTTGAAGTTAGGCAGGCATGCCCAGTCAATAGTGCCATTCATGCTTACGAGGGCAGCTGTTCTGTTGCTCGCAATCATTCCATGGTTTTTTATCTTTGAATATCCATTTATTTCTATGTCGTCGATGTTTATTGTTTCTCCTAATGCCATGAATACCTTATGGTAGGGGTGATTCAGTATCCGATAATAATTCTTACTGTGTATATTACCAGATAGGTGTACTGCTATTGCTGCAATTTATAACAGAAATCGTTATTTATAGCCATTTTCCTGACCATACAGGCTCCAGCTTTCGCAAGCTAATCTGCCAAATCCTGCACAGTGTCAAGTGAACAGCGCGGATAACCTGAAAGGGTCTTGCAATTAACGCCAGAGAGGAGAGAGGAAATGATTCTACTCGGCGATCCTGATATAACTATACGGCTTCATCTTTCCGAAGCAGTACTTTATCTCTCCATGCGACTCTTTCAACTCCTTCACGGCAGATATTACCCCTTCAGGCGATTTCTTCCTTATGACCACGTCGGCGATAAGCCCGGCAATCTCCTTCATTTCGGACTTCCCGAAACCTATCCTGGTCACTTCCTGTGTGCCAAGCCTTATTCCACTCGGGTCCTGAGACCTCTTGTTGTCATCCCACGGAAGGAGATTCTTGTTGGCTATGATGTGTGCGCTTTCCATAGACTCAGCCGCTAACCTGCCTCCTCCATAGCCTCTCACGTCCACCACGATTGTGTGTGATTCCGTAAACCCGCGGTTTTCTCCAAGAACCTTGAATCCTGCAGAGCTCAGCTCCTCGGCAAGCGCCTTTGCGTTTGATATTATCTGGTCTGCGTATGCTTTTCCGAACTCCAGCTCCTCGGCAAGCGTGACCCCAAGGGCGGCCATGCTGTTAAGATGGTGGTTGCTTATGGTTCCAGGGAAAATTGCCCTTTGGAGAGATTTCCAGGTATCATCGTCTGTGTTACCGAGAAGTATTCCGTGTTGCGGGCCGGGAAGAGTTTTGTGCGTACTTCCCGTGATTATGTCAGCGCCTTCTCTCAGGGGATCCTGGAACCTGCCTCCGGCTATAAGGCCAAGCACATGGGCACCGTCGTACCATACCTTGCATCCAACCTCCTGGAAAGCATCCTTCAGCTGGGCTATGGGTGTGGGAAAGAGGAATACAGATTGGCCAAAGAGGCATACCTTCGGTTTCTCTGCCTTTATGAACTTAATTGTCTTGTCTACATCTATGTTCATGTTGTCAACGTCAAAGGGGTAGTTGACAACGTTCACTCCGCGAAGCCCCATGGCACCGAACTTGGCAGCGCTTATATGTCCGCCGCCGGAAAGGGGAGGAGCAGCCACCTTGTCGCCAGGCTTTGCCAGGGCGTATATTGCGGCCGTGTTTGCCCCTGTCCCAGATACAGGCCTGGGATCAGCCTGATCGACCTTAAACAGACGCCTGGCGAGGTCGATGGTAAGATCCTCTACCTGATCAACAAAGAAATTCCCCTGATAGTACCTGTGATGTGGCAGACCCTCGGCATACCTGAATCCGAAGTCTGTAAGAAGCATTTCCATAGCCATTGGGCTCATTATATTTTCAGACGCAATGAGTGGTATGCTTTCTTCGAAGAACTTGTTATGATCAATTGCAAGTTGTCTTATCTTCAAAACACTATCTATATTTTTTTCCATTTTATTATATCCATAGTGAATATATTTAGCTTATCACACACATGTTTCACGGGATTGCCAGATTGAAAATTAGCAGAAACAGGGCAAACACCCTTCATTTGCCTGAATTACTCAAGCGATTGAGACGCTTACCATAACAAGTTAGGCTTGCTTCTTACATATAAGTAAAGCATAAGTAATTATAGGTACCGGTAAAAATGACTGATCTTGTTGAGGTTCTCATAATCGATCACCTCACCATAAAACACACTGGTGAACTTTTCGACCCTGACAGTGAATTAGGTGATTTTATAAACTTTCACAGTTATCTGAAACAATGCCATATGGAGATTGAGGAAAAAATACTCTTCCCTGCACTCAAGAAAGGAGTATGGGGGGATGAGAGATGGTTCTTCCTCAAGATAGAACAATTGATAAAAGACCATAAACTCCTTGATGACCTGGTCCAGAACATAATTGAATGGCACAGAACCGGGCAACTGGACCTTGTGAGAGAACATATACCGCTCTATTTCAAGATCCTTGTTGATCACAACAACAGCGAAGAATCTTATATTTTTGGCAGATGGAAGCAGATGCCGGAAGAGAAACGTTATACAGCATTGAGAGAAGCAAGGGAAGTGGTAAGAAACTTCGGGCTGAAGAGATATCTGGGAGTTACTGAACTTTCAGAGGGTGCTTTCCATTACATGTTCGGCGAACCAGCGGGAATTGAGAACCCGGCCGTATAAATCGGATCTTAAGCAATTGTCCCGGGAAAACCCAATCCCACAAGATTCTAACCGGACCCACATATTACCCGGGAATACGGATATAACTTCAAAACGTGCCGCTTTAGTTTATTCAATCAATACAGTATTATATAATCTATAATATTCAAAAAGCATCCTGGTAATCTTTTTTTGTTTTCGATCCCTTTCCATTTCTGATTTTATTTCTGAAATTTCTCCAACCCCTTTCTGAAATGCCAAATGTCTTGACCTCATTGGGCCTGAGCGTTAAAGTCTATCACATGAAATCTTCCCTGTTCCCATATTCAAGATAGGAATCCTGGATTAAAACGAATACACTGACTTCATCAAGATCATTGGACTCGTTCCCTAAGTATCTTACCTTATCCACGATGATGTGTTTCCCTTCAGCAATGGCTTCCACATAATCGGACTTGCCATCATCGTGCCTCATACATGATTTTAGTACATCTTCAAGGGGTTTCCAGTATTCTCTGATGGATGCGGTAATTTACAGCTTTACCCATGAACCCACATGAAAGTCCGATGAGCCTAAATTATTTAGTGACCCAACAGTATCTTGTTAGGGTTAGTCCAGTAAAAACAGCCATTATACCAGCTCCAATTAATATGCCAGCTATTATATAATAAACTGGTGCAATTGCATAAAAACTGTGCACAATAGCTATAATAATGCCAATTATAAAGAGAACTAAGCCAAAAATTAGATACCCCTTTCGCCTCTTCACCGTTATCCTCTTTTCTCTTTCTCCAATTATTATATCGCCTGGCATTTTATCGCATTCTCCCACTGGTTTATACATTTTATGCCTATAAGAGGTTGTATCGGGTATCTTAATGCAAGCTCGAACTCAGATAGTTTGTTTCAATTCTGTTAATGCTAGGTCTCAAGGCTCAGTTTCCTTAGTCAAGGCAAATATTAAAATCTAGTTAATGGAATATTGCGATATATATTGAAACATTTTCTCGGCCTCATCTATACCTCCCGCATATTACCCCGGGATTAAATATGAGACAATATCGAAACCGCGCTGAATAAATGAATTAGGCGAGCAAAAAATCCGTGATTTGCTGAGGGGCTCACAGAATAAAGATTCTTGCGTTCAACTATTCATCCTTATCTACTGTCTATTCCGTGAAACCAGCGGAGAATTGATAATGTCAAATATGAGTTAAAAATAAGCCTGCATGAAACTGCAGGAACCCGGTTATATTGGTAACCTGAAAATAAAAAACCGTATTGTGATGGCACCAATGATATCAAATCTGGCTCAGTCAAGTGGATATACCAGTGAAGAACATATTGCATACCTGGAAGAGAGGGCTATCGGAGGGACCGGTCTCATAATAACAGAATACACCTATGTTAACAACAGCAACAGCAAAGGATCAAGGAATGAACTTGGAGCTTTTTCCATGAACATGTCACCTAAGCTCAAGCGACTGACTGACAGGGTTCACATGCATGGATCGCGGATATTCATGCAACTGGTGCATGCAGGCGGAAAGGCAAACGAACAGATCAACGGAATTCAAAGTTTTGCCCCGTCCGCAGGGGATTACAATGGCCATGCCGCACGGGAAATGACCGCTGCAGAGATAGAGTCTGTCATCAGCGATTTTGCAAATGCGGCGAAGCTCGCAGAGAATTCAGGATTTGATGGTGTAGAAATCCACGGGGCACATGGATACCTCATTGGGGAATTCATCTCACCTGCTCTTAACAGAAGAATCGACATGTATGGAGGTTCGTTTGAGAACCGGATACTTTTTCCCCAGAAAATTATAGATGGCATCAGGTCTGAAGTCAATATTGCGGTTGGAATAAGGCTGAGCCTTATGGAGTATGATCCTGACGGCTATCCTCCGGAATACGGGCTCAAAGTAGCAGAATCTCTTGATGGCATTGACTACGTGCATTTTTCGGCCGGGCGAAACGCTCCCCCAGGTTCTTCAGCCTCATTTTACAGCGATCACCTGCACATTGCCAAAATGCTTCCCAGAAAGCCGGATATCACAACTATCGTCGTGGGTTCAGTAACTGGAAGGGAAGACGTGGAACAGGCACTGGAGAAATCGGACTTTGTCTCTGTTGGAAGGGGGCATCTTGCAGATCCCTATTTTGCAGGGAAGGTAATGAATCAGAATGTGCCTCTGCGGCCATGCATAAGGTGCAACCAGAACTGCAGGGACCTGAATTACGGGGAGGTCAGGTGCGCTGTGAATCCCGATCTAGGCTACGAACTCCTTGTTAAGAGGAATTACCCCGCCTTGAAAGGTGATGTGACAATCGTAGGTGCCGGAATCAAGGGAATGGAAGCGGCGCTCCTCGCCTCAAAGGCTGGCATGTCTGTTACACTCCATGAGAAAAGAGGCAGCGTAGGAGGACAACTGCTGGACATCACGGATCCTTACAAGAAAAAGGATTTCCAGCCACTGCTCAGATATTATGAACACGCTCTTGCCAGATCCGGTGTGACTGTCCAGCTGGATTCCGATTACAAAGGCGATGGTATTTACTGCCTTCCGGACGTGAAATACGATGAGCTGAAATTTCATGACGATATAGCAATAGATTCCAATATATACCAGTACCACGACCTTGCACTGGAGTTTGCTGACAGTGGACACGTAGTTATGAGTCTGCGGAGTTTTCATGGAATGGACAGGGGACGATTGGAAGGTTTTTCTGCCCTTGCGAGGAAGAAGGGCATAGAACTCGTCCCGCATGAAGGTAGGGAGTTCGATTTATCCAGGATTGAAAAAGACCAGTACGACATAAGAAAGGCCATAATATCTGGAAGGGAAACGATGAGAGAATATATACGGCTGAATGGCAATGAATTTCTCTAGTTCTCTGATTTCCTGATTTTTCTCTCTCTCCTTTCTTTAACTTCCTCGACCTCGCGTCTCTCTTCATCGGTAAGTTCCACATCCTCCTTTGGGGACACGAAAACGAACTCAGGAGGTATTTCCTTTGCCACAAATATATCACTGGTTGCCCGGTATACAGGTCTACCTGAGGATACAAGCCGTGCGGTATCGACTTCAAGAACGGCAGGAGAATCTATATGAAAGAGTCCGGAAACGTATGCCTGCCTGTAGGTCTTCGATAGGTGAATCCATGTCTTATCCGAGGGGGTGATGCCGGTTTCCTTTATGAAATCGTATTCCTCATCCGTTGTCTGATAGTAGAGTTTTCCAGGTATGTCGTCGGATGGGAGATCGTCCATCTCTACAGGTATGGTATGCCCGTATGTTGCCCTTATTTCATGGAGGCTGTTGATCGCATACCTCTCCTTGGTGTCGGTCTTCACCATTGCTTCCAGATGGTAAGGAGTAAGCCATGAAAAGTTCCTCTTCTCTGCCCTTATCGCCGGTACAAGTGAATATATCTTTATCCACCCGTGTTCGTTCAGCCGGATACCGTAATTTTCTGGAAAGTGCCTCAGCATCCCGGCAAGTATTCTGCTCAACCCTTCGATCTCAAGCTCGTTCATCAGCCTTTTTCCAACAACTCCGCAAACAGGGCACTCTTCACCGCGGTAAGGGCCATGCTCCTGGCATTTCATAAGATCGTTTTTCATATGCTTTTCACCCCAATCCCATCTACTATCTCTTTAGCCACACTTATTTTACTTGAACCTGATTCGATAGTATCAGTAACCGCGAGATCGTCTGCTATGGATTTGATTGTGTTTTCGGAATCGCCCGTGAATATTCCATGAACAGCAGAGACATATATCTTCGCAGCTCCCATTTCCCTGATAAGTTTCACAGCCTTAACGATTGTGCCGCCCGTTGAAATGATGTCATCAACGATCAGTACATTCTTTCCCCTTAGGTCGACATCAGGAATTCTCATCTCAACGGTGTTGGAGTCGATCCTCTTCTTGTCGATATAAAAGTGTTTAGTTCCCAGCATGGCAGCAATCTTCATCGCTCTCTGCGATCCGCCGTCGTCCGGGGATATGACGTAATTTATGTTCTTCCCTGCATAATGGGAAGCTATTGAATCAACTATGCTTATGTTCATGAACGGCTTTGAGGAATAGGACAGTGTCTGCTCGTCATGAATGTCCACAGAAACGATGGTATCTGCAAAACGCTCAATGAGATACGTCCACACCTTTGAGGATACGGGTTCCCCGTCCTTGTACCTCATGTGTTGCCGTGCGTATCCAAAATAAGGTATGACTGCAGTCAGGCTGTGGGGTTCACATTCCTTCACGGCATCCAGCAGAAGCATTGTCTCGATTATATTTTCATTGCTCCTGGTGTTGCTCACAAGGATCACGTCACATCCCCTTATATTGCCATTAACCCTCAGATAAAGCTCTCCATCTGGAAACTTTTTTCGTTCGACTTCCGCTATGCCTGATCCCGTATATTGCGAGATTTTCTGAGCCAGTATTCCAGAAGATGAGCCTGCTACCACTATCATAATACCGACCTCAATCAGCAGGACTTTTAAAGTTTTTAGCATTGTCCCGGTGTTTATTCACAAACTTACCGATCCTGTCCTGTGTTTCATCTGACGCAAGCAGGAGCCCAAAAGCAGTTGCCTCGTATTCCAGGGCTGACACAACATCGGTCCCGACTCCGTTTACCATTACTGTTTTAATTGTACTGACAGTATCGTATGGCTTTTCAGATATTTTTTCTATGAGCCCCTTTACAAAACTTTCTGCGGAATCGTCAGGGACAACCATGTCAACGAGCCCTATCTCCAAAGCCTTGGAAGCTGAAATTTTTGACCCGGTCAGCGCAAGGTACAAAGCCATGCCATGACCTATGAGCCTCGGCAGGATGACGTTACCCCCTGCACCTGCATTTATTCCAATGTCTATTTCAGGCTGACCGATTATGCATGTCTCGGTTGCAACCCGGATATCCGCAGATTCCGAGATCTCGAGTCCGCCTCCCAGCGCATACCCATGAAGCAGGGCAATTATTGGCTTGGGGAACGACCTGAACTTAATCACCACATCGTTCAGCTTTCTGTGGAAATTTATGGCTTCCTCTATGCTGATACCGTAGAACTGCTTTATATCTGCCCCGGCAGAAAAATTCCTGCCGTTTCCAGTCAGTACAACAGCCCTTACTTCCCTGTCGAATCTGCATTCCTCCAGGGCAGACAAAATCTCACTGGCAACCCGGGTGGTAATCGTGTTCAGCTTCTCAGGCCTGTTTATCATAATCCATACTGAATGATCCTCTCGCTTGACAATGATTTCAAAGTATTTCGCTGCCATGGGTTTGTATCATTACCGTAATTATAATTGTTGATGTTCGTTCCATAGATCGGTGCGGCTATAATTTCAGTGAGAAAGCATTAATTAAGGCACAGAGTTCATGATGAGATGCACCCATACGTACTGAAAGGCACGCTGGTTTCTCTTTCCAGTGACCTCAATGAGAAATTTGCTCCTGCTATTGCAGAACTTGCCAATGACTCAACGATAGCGGAAGCTATTGGAGGTCACGGGTTTCCACATCCTTACTTGACGGAGGATGCACTTGATTTCTTCAACATGAACAGGAAAGCCGAAAAAACAGAGTTTGCGATCGATTTCATAATATTCCTTGGCGATAAGCCCGCAGGGATAATCGGGCTGAAAGATATTGATCACGAGGACAGGAAAGCACATGTTGGTTACTGGGTTGGCAGGGAGTTCAGGTGCAGAGGGGTGGCATCAGAAGCCCTGAGCCTGGTGTGCCGTTTTTCCCAGCAAACCCTAGGGATCAGAAGGTTGTAC
Source organism: Thermoplasmatales archaeon (assembly GCA_016806715.1). Lineage (NCBI taxonomy): Archaea > Methanobacteriati > Thermoplasmatota > Thermoplasmata > Thermoplasmatales > Thermoplasmatales archaeon. Next base: position 674,214 of record CP060531.1, read on the forward strand.
ACGAAAGTATTAGAGGACAACCCTGCATCGATGAAAGTACTTCTCAGGAACGGGTTTAGCATAGAGGGTTATGAAAGAGACTCATTCTTTTCCAATGGAAAGTTCCACTCCATGTTCCTGTTTGCACGCATCCTGGAGTGACTAAGCGCACACCGAAGACGTGATTGCCTATTTTCCCCAAGAAATTTTCATTCATCGGCACTAATAATTAAAATACGCGTCTTCGTTGGCATTACATGGCCATTAAGGTCGGTGAAAAGGCACCCGATTTCAAGGCAGTATCGGATACTGGTTCTTCTATCACACTTTCTGACGCCCTGAAAGATGGACCGGTAGTACTGTATTTCTACCCGAAGGATGAAACGCCAGGCTGCACCACTGAAGCTTGTACCTTCAGGGACAGGTGGGATGACATAAAGAAGCTTGGAGCAACTATTTTAGGAGTGAGCTCTGATTCGCTGGAATCGCATAAAAAATTCAAGGAGAAGAGGAATCTTCCATTCACGTTGCTCTCTGATCCGGACAAGTCCATCAGAAAACTTTATGGAGCAACTGGGGCAATATTACCTCCAAGAATTACCTTTGTTATCGACTCGGACGGGACGATAAGGCACGTGTATAATTCCCAGCTGAATGCAAGAAACCATGCTGTTGAGGCCATAAACGCGCTTAACCTGATCCGGCAGAAGAAGGAAGAACCATAAAACTGAAGTTGGGATTTAAGTAATCGATTGGGCTTCGGATTATAATATCTGCATGACTACAATAGTGAAGCTTGGCGGATCAATTATTACTGACAAGACTCAGTACCGCAAGTTCAGGAAACCAGAATCTGAGAGAGTTATAGCCATGCTGCATTCATTGCATGATGATCTCATCCTTGTACATGGAGGAGGGTCTTACGGCCATATCAAGGCAAAGGAATACGGCATACCCGGTCCTGTCAGCGAAAGGAGCGGGATCGGCTTTTCATTGATCCACTGTGACATGCTAAGACTCAACAGCGAGGTATCGGATCTGCTTCTCTCGCAAAATTTTAAGTTTGTTTCCATACCACCTGCAAACATAATCTTCGGGAAGTCAAGATCGTTTTCAGGATTCAGGAAATACCTTGAGGCTGGATTCATGCCCGTCACGTTCGGGGATGTATACGTCAGGAACAGGTCTGAGTATGGCATATACTCAGGAGATACCCTGGTTTATGACCTTTCCAGAATTTTCCAACCTGAAAGGGTCGTGTTCGTGAGCGACGTGGATGGAATATTTGACAGAAACCCAAAAATATACAGTGATGCAAAACTTTTGACAGACCTCAACGAGAGTGCCAGTTTCCAGTCCCAGGTTACAGATGTGACAGGCGGGATAGGGAGGAAGCTGGAAGTCATGAAAAAAGTGAAAAAGTATGCAAAATCTGTTTATCTTATAAACGGATTAAAGCCGGAGAGATTGGGTATGCTGGATTCCCCGGATCTAATTGGGACAGTGATTCAATGATAGAGAACCGTAAAGAGGAGCACATAAGGATCGCCGAGAAAGAAGTAGTTTCTTCGGAGTACAATTATTGGGATGACATAAAGATAATACACCAGGCTATACCCGAGGTTGATTTTGACAGGATAGATACAGAGGTGGAATTTCTTGGAAAATCCTCAAGATATCCGTTCCTGATATCATCCATGACGGGCGGAACCGAACTGGCGAAGAGGATAAATGGAAACCTAGCAGCTGCAGCAGAACATTTCGCGGTAGGGATGGGTGTCGGAAGCATGAGGGCTGCAGTAGAGAAGAAGGAACTCGCGGAAACGTATTCGGTTATAAACCAATACAGGATTCCATTTAAGGTGGCTAACATAGGGGCTCCCCAGCTAATAAACCAGAAAAAAGCAGCCTTCAGCGATTCCGATATTGAATATTGCTTCAACCTCATAGATGCTGATTTTCTAATAGTCCACTTCAATTTTCTCCAGGAAATGGTACAACCGGAAGGGGACAGGAATGCTAGAGGAGTTCTGAAAAGACTTTCAGATATTGCCTCCAGTTACCCGGTGATTGCAAAGGAAACCGGAAACGGATTTTCTCGGGAAGCTGCAGCTGAGCTTAAGGATGCGGGAGTAAAAGCCATAGATGTCGGTGGTCTCGGAGGGACCTCATTCGCGGCAATTGAATACTATAGGGCAGTCAAGGCTAGCGATTCAGAGAAGATGCATTCAGGCAAGACCTTCTGGAACTGGGGAATTCCTTCCCCCGCTTCCATAAAATACTGCAATGTGGGCCTTCCGATCATAGGCAGCGGAGGACTGCGCAATGGACTTGACCTTGCAAAGTCAATAATGATGGGTGCAAGACTTGGTGGATTTGCCAGGAATTTCCTCAACAGCGCTGATAAATCGCTTGATGCACTGAAAGCACAGATTGACGAGATAATCAGGGACTTGAAGGTAACGATGTTCCTGACCTCTTCCGGAAACGTGGATGACCTGAGGAAGGCCAGGTTTATTGTAACTGAACCACTTAAATCGTGGGTTTCTGCCTATGGTGAGTAAGTTGGAGAATCAGGATCCTCCAATGGAAATTGAGACCGACATACCATGCCCTGTTTGCGGTGCCCATCTCTTCCTGATATTTTATTCGACAGAGATACCATACGAAGGCGACATATTGATACAGACACAGATGTGCAGGAACTGTTTCTACAAGGACACATCAATCCAGAGGGCTGAGGGGCTTACGCCAATAGAAACCTCCCTGACAATACAGGATGAGAGTGATCTTAATGTTGTGATTTACAGATCACCGGGGGCCCGGGTGTCCATACCAGAGATAGGTGTCGAAATAGAGCCGGGCACGGCATCAAATGGAGATATAACAACTGTAGAGGGCCTGCTGATGGCAGTCAGGGACCAGATGATCTTCATATCAGACAGCGCGGAGAATGAGAAAAAATTTGAAGAAATCATGGAGATTTTAGACTCGGTCCTTGATGGCAGAGGACCAAGCGTGACCATAAGCATAGATGATCCAAGAGGGATCAGCAAGATAGTGAGCCACAGGGCAGTAACAAAAAGCAAGGAATGAAATTTGCTGCATCAAATATGCAACACCCTACTTTAAAGCATGTATTAGTGTACACTACCTTTTCATTGCACATTTCCACACTCAATTTTAAATAACCTGCACCTATGATCCTACGGTAAATTCATGGTAACGATAATTGATGCGTATCTGGCAATAGCTGCTTCGATCTCAATAGCTGGCGGCCTGATAGGAACCGGAATGGCACAGCAGGGAATTGGCGCAGCCGGAATGGGAATAATAGCTGAAAAACCTGAGAAATTTGGTCAGGTCCTTTTCTTCTTCATCATTCCCGAAACTCTCTGGATCATAGGGGTAGCTTTTGGAATAATTCTACTGCTGGGCATTCTTTAGACGGTATATATGCCTATAGATCAGATCAAGGAGGAAATAATTTCGCGGAGAGATTCCGAACTCGAGGCTCTTAGATCCAGGTTCAGTACTGAACTCCTGTCAATAAATACCAGAGTGGAGAAACAGAAGTCAGAGATCGGCTCTTCATATAAAAAAAAGATTGGGGAAGATACTGCGGCACACGCTAAGAGAACAGTTGACGGCGCCACTCTTGAAGCCAGACGCATCGTTAATGCAAGGATGGAGGAACTTCTCAACAGTGGGCTCGCCATGTTCCTTGACCAGTTGAAGACAATCAGGGACTCAAAAGAATATACAGTAATTCTCAACTCTATGGTTAAGACTATCATCAGGATGATTGGTAACAATTGCATTATCTATGTCAGGCATGAAGATGTACCAAAAATAAATGCTGTGGAAACCGATCGGGTGAAGGAAAGCAACCTTGACGGCGTTGGCGGCCTCCTTGCCAGAAGCACTGATGGCAGGGTTGAATTAGACCTGACACTGACTACTGTGTTCAGGGACATCAGGGAAAACCTTCTGCAGGAAATAAGCAGCCGGATAAGGTGATTATTATTAATTCAGGATATTCTGGGAGCTATGGGAAAGTCAGGGTCAACATGGTTGACTTCCTTCCGCAGGATTTTTACTTCAAGGCACTGGAGATGAGTACCTTTGACGAAATTACACAGGCGCTTTCAGGAACCAGCTACAAGGAGGATATAGATGCACTTTCCCCATCCTACTCTAACCCTGAACTGCTGGAGATGGCGATCAACAGGCACCTATTAAAAAAAAACAGGCTCGCCCTCGCCACCCCTCCTCCTATGGCCATAGAACTTATGAAGGCATATTTCTCCAAATGGGATATTGAGAATATCAAGTCTGTCATTTCCAGCAAGCTTCTTGACTACAAGTTGAAAGAAAACGAGACTTTCCTGATGAGCTTCAGGGATATTCCGCTTGGACTTTTCAGCGGGAACCTGACCCATGAGGATTTTGTCAACATAATGTCCCTTGGAACTGTGAGGGAAATATTCAATTACCTTGCAAAATTTGGCTACGGGACTTACCTGCTTCAGTTTATCGGCGATCAGGATGGCAGTGGAGCAGTTTCACCGTTATTCTCTGCGCTGGATGATTATTACTACTCAAGGCTCTTTGCGCAGATGAAGTTTGTCAATGGCGATGAGGGTCCTCTGTTCAGATACTTTGCTGGAGAAATAGACAGGAGGAATATCATGCTTTCCCTCAAGGCCAGGGTGTTGGACATAAAATTTGACATCGTGAAGTCAGATATAATATCCGGCGGTTTCATTCCAGTGGATAAATACAGGGAGTTCTTCGACAGTGCCTCCGTGGACGAGATGGGTGGAAAGATAAAGCCTTTTTATGACCTGGAGGAGCCCCTGGAAGCTTATCGTGCTAATGATTCATTAAACAGCTTTGACACTTACCTGAAGAAAATAAACTACAGGAAGTATATGCCAGTACTCAGGACACAGGCGATGTCGCTTGGGTCGATTTTCTCGTTTATATTCACCGCCGAGAAAGAAAGAGAAAACCTCAGGGCAATAGTGATGGGCAAGGCATATTCGCTGAGAAATGAAAGGATAAGAGAGATAATGACGGTGGGATAAAGCATATGAGTGTAAGTACGCTTAAAACAGAGCCGGGGACAATAGCGGTCATTGGGGAGAGAGAAGTAGCGCTTGGATTCAGGCTCGTAGGACTGGACAACTCGTTCATAGGCGAAGGAAAAAATGGAGTGGATAAGTTCCTTGAGCTTCTGAGATCTGAAAAGTATTCGCTTATAATGGTTTCTGAAAGGCTTAAGCCATACATGGATATGAAGACCATAGCATATATCGAGACGGCGACTAAACCTCTCGTTGTATTCATCCCCGTACCAGGGCAGATTGGTGAAGAATCCGTGGAGGCACTGGCAAAGAGGGTTTTAGGAGTTGATATAAATGGACAGTAATACAGGCAGGATAGTACGGGTATCGGGACCCGTTGTAATTGCTGAAGGCGTCAGTAATGCCAAGATGTATGATGTTGTCAGAGTTGGCAAAATCGGTCTTGTTGGAGAAATAATAAGGATAAGAGGTGACAGATCAACCATCCAGGTATATGAGGATACAAGCGGAATCAGACCTGGTGAGTCGGTAGAAAACACAGAAAAGCCTTTATCTGTTAAACTGGGACCCGGACTGCTTACTTCAATATACGACGGGATACAGAGACCCCTGAACCTGCTCAGGCATGAAAGTGGCGATTTTATTGCAAGAGGGCTTACAGCCCCCCCAATAGATGAGAAGAAGATGTGGGATTTCGTTGCAACCTCGGAGAACAATTCCATAGTCTCGGAAGGAGACTTCTTAGGATATGTTCAGGAAACTGATCTGATCAGGCATAACATAATGGTCCCGTTCGGTGTAAACGGAAAAGTCAATGGCATAAAATCAGGGAAATTTACTGTAGACCAGACAATAGCATACATTGAGCGTGATGGCCGGAAGATAGAAGTACGCCTTTCTCAGGACTGGCCCGTACGGGTATCACGTTCTGTTCGCAGGAAGCTCCCTCCGGACGTACCCCTGATAACAGGCCAGAGAGTGATTGATTCACTGTTTCCTGTTGCCAAAGGTGGCACAGTTGCCGTTCCCGGGCCGTTTGGATCGGGGAAGACCGTCGTCCAGCATCAGCTCTCAAAGTGGGCGGACAGCGACATTGTCGTATACGTGGGCTGTGGAGAGAGAGGCAACGAGATGACTGAGATACTCTCAACCTTCCCTGAACTCCAGGACCCGAAGAGCGGAAAACCGCTGATGCAGAGAACTGTCCTCATAGCTAATACTTCCAACATGCCTGTAGCTGCAAGAGAAGCAAGCATATACACGGGCATAACTATAGCAGAATACTACAGGGACATGGGATACGATGTGGCATTGATGGCAGACAGCACTTCAAGATGGGCCGAGGCACTGAGGGAGATATCCGGGAGACTGGAAGAGATGCCGGGAGAAGAGGGATATCCTGCGTATCTGGGAAGACGACTATCAGAATTCTATGAAAGATCCGGCAAGGCGGAGGTGGTTTCTAGCAGCGAGAGGCGTGGGTCTATAACTATTGTCGGTGCAGTTTCACCACCTGGAGGGGATACATCCGAACCGGTTTCCCAGAACACGCTGAGAGTTACAAGGGTCTTCTGGGCACTGGATGCGTCACTGGCTTCAAGAAGACACTTTCCGTCCATTAACTGGCTGAACAGCTATTCGCTTTACCAGCGCGATCTCGCCGGCTGGTACAACACCAATGTCTCCAAGGACTGGGAAAATGTCTATTCCTCAACAATGGGAATATTGCAGAAGGAAGCTGAATTGCAGGAAGTAGTTCAACTGGTTGGATACGATGCCCTTCCGGAAAAGGAAAAGTCGGTCCTTGACATTGCAAAGATGATAAGAGAGGATTTTCTCCAGCAGAGCGCATTTGACGACGTAGATACATACTGTTCCCTTAAAAAGCAGTACATGATGCTAAATTCCATTATACAGATGGGAAAACTTCAGTCCGAAGCCCTTGACAGGGGAATAACGATGTCAATGCTGCAGAGTATTCAGTCCAGGGAGAAGATATCCAGGATGAAAGAAGTCAGGGAAGATGATTTCAATAAATACTACGAGGAGTTGATGATGGAAATGAATAAACAGGTATCTGACCTCAAGGGGGGACACTGAAATGCCGGAATTAACGTATAAATCAATATCAGAAATCAGCGGACCTCTCCTCTTTGTTGAACAGGTCCCAAATGCGGCTTATAATGAACTTGTAGAAATAACGCTCCCAAATGGGGAAACAAGGACAGGACAGGTACTTGACACACGGGCTGGACTGGCCATAGTTCAGATATTTGGCCAGACTGCAGGGCTTGACATCAAGAGAACAAGCGTAAAGTTCCTTGGAAGAACGGCCACGGTTTCTGTTTCCGACGACATGCTGGGAAGGATATTTAACGGCCTTGCACAGCCTATCGATCAGGGGCCGCCGATCCTGAGCAAGGAAAAAGTCGAGATTGTTGGTAATGCCATCAATCCAGTGTCCAGGGAGGAGCCATCAGAATTCATAGAAACGGGGATATCAACCATAGATGGGATGAATACTCTTGTCAGGGGGCAGAAACTGCCCATATTTTCAGGATCAGGATTGCCTCACAACCTGATAGCAGCGCAGATAGCGAGGCAGGCGAAAGTTCTCGGGAAGGATGAAAATTTCGCAGTTATCTTCGGTGCTATGGGAATCACCAGCGAAGAGGCGAACTTCTTTATAAACGAATTCAGGAGCACGGGCGCAATCTCAAGATCAGTGCTATTCATGAATCTTTCCTCAGATCCATCCATGGAGCGGATAATACTTCCGAGAATGGCACTGTCGACGGCCGAATACCTTGCGTATGAAAAAGGAATGCACATACTTGTCATACTTTCAGACATGACAAACTACTGTGAAGCACTCAGGGAAATTTCGTCAGCACGTGAAGAAGTTCCAGGAAGGCGCGGTTTCCCGGGGTATATGTACACAGATCTTAGCACCATATATGAAAGGGCTGGAAAGATAAGGTCCAGAAATGGCTCTATCACACAGATCCCTATACTGACGATGCCTGGCGATGACATAACAAACCCGATCCCGGATCTGACCGGATACATAACAGAGGGGCAGATAGTCCTGTCACGTGACCTCCAGAGAAAGGGGGTATATCCACCTATAGACGTGCTCCCGTCGCTTTCCAGGTTGATGAACCAGGGGATAGGAAAGGGAAGAACCAGGGAAGACCACCGCGGGGTTGCGGATCAGCTTTACTCAGCCTATGCCAATGGTAAGGATCTCAGATCCCTGAGCGCCATAGTCGGGGAAGAGGCTCTCGGCTCCAACGACAAGCTCTATCTTAAGTTCGCTGACGAATTTGAGAGAAAATTCGTCAACCAAGGAAGAATGGAGGACAGGAACATTGAAACTACCCTTGATATTGGCTGGGAAATGATGTCACAACTGCCTGTTTCTGACATGAAGAGGCTGAAGAGGGACTTCATAGAGAAATATGGGAAGTGGCAAGAGGAGAAAAATGCAGTCACTTGAAGTGCGTCCTACCAGAATCGAGTTGATAAAAACAAACAGAAGGATAAAACTGGCAGCCAGGGGACTGGATCTCCTGAAGATGAAGAGGTCTGCGCTTGTAATGGAATTCTTCACCATAGCTCGCCAGATAAGAGGTATGAGAGAAAACCTGAGGAAGGATGTTGAGGATGCCATAGATGCATTCAAGATCGCTGAAATACTGGACGGAACAATGAACGTTGAGCGAGTGGCAAATATGTCAGCCGACTCAACGGTGAGTATATCCACCAAGAACGTGATGGGCGTGAAAGTGCCGGAAGTCGACATAAATTATTCCAAGAGCGTACTGACTGACAGGTACAGGGCAGTAGCTGTGCCAACCGGAATAAATGATGCTATTTCCAGGTATGAGAAGATATTCAGGCTAATCATTGAGATAGCGGAAAAGGAAAACTCCATGAGAAAGCTGCTCTATGAGATAGACCGCACGAAGAGGAGATCCAATGCCATAGAGAACATCCTCATACCGGGACTGAAAGAATCCGCCAAGTACATAAAAATGAGACTGAGCGAGATAGAAAGGGATGCATTTACAACGCTGAAAATCATAAAGAAGAAAATGGAAAACCTGGAAGAGAATCCGCAATGAAGACCTACGAGAAGTTTATCAGGAAAACGGACTATCGATCCATATCTGATGAATCGAAGGACGCACTGAGGAGATTCAGACGTGTCAGGACAGAGATCAGGGCATTAAGCCTTGCAGCCGGACTTGTTTCTGTCATCCTGGTTTGGCTTCTTGTGGTGAATTAGGTGGTGCCAATTTATGGATAATGATCTGGAATATCTGAAAGAAATTAAGGAAGCACAAGACAAAGCTGAGAATGACGTCAGGAGCCTTGCTGCGGATCAGGAAAAGCAGCTGTCGGAACTCCGTGCCAGGCTGGATGAGGAACTGAAGCAGAAAACTGACGAGTACCAGGAGATGTATAACGAGGCTATGAAAAAAGCGGCTAAAGATGCTGCAGAACAGGCACAGCTTATCATGGAGGATGCGAGAAAAAAGGCCAGTTCCATGAAGCTGGATCTTGACCACGACACAGCAAGAAAAATACTTATTGAAGAGATACAGAAATATCTGGAAGGATAGGCACATGGTTTTGAAACCTGAGAGAATGGAGAGAATAAGGATAATAGCGGCTAACCGCAGGAAAAAAAATATTATTTCAGCCCTGCACAACGCAGAAGCAATTCAAATTGAGCCTGCCAGCCAGGACTTTTCCAAATATCTTTCTGCCTCTTCTCAGGATAGCACAGGAAGCGAGATCAACGATCAGCTGCAGAGGATGAGGGGTTTTGAGGCGGCGCTTCCGTTTATATCGCCCCCGGAGAAAGCCAGCTTCTCATCTACTTCTGAGATGATCAGCAAAGCAAAGGAAATAAAGATCGATGACGAGATAAGGGTACTTAAGAGCTCAGAGGAATCACTCAAGGCTGATATGCGGGATATAGAAAACAGGATGTCTGTGGTTGAGGTCTTAAGGGACCTTGATTATGACATGTCAGTGTTCAATAACGCAGTTATACAGTCCTACCTTGCCTCCGATATTGACGAAGAGCAGGCAAAGACCATCCTGGATAGAATTCCCGGAAGCATGTTAATAAAGCTTGACAATGCCTACAGCATTGTTTCATGTTCCCCGAGTGCCGTACAGGAACTGGCCAAGACTTCAAACGAGTTTTCAGTTCATCTCTCCCATATACCAGAGGTAACGGGAAAGCCGGCAGAGTATTATCGCTTACTAAATGAAAAAATGAAGGAGAAACTAGTTGCACAGGAAGATATCAGCACCTCATTCAGGGAGCTTTCAGAAAAGCACTACCACAGCATCCTTCAACTAAGGGAAGCGCTGGAAATAGAGTCAAGGAAGGCAGACCTTGCAAATCACCTGCTTGGAAACAGGGATGTATTCTCAATTGAGGGATGGGTTCCAGCATCGAGGCTTGATGATCTCGACAGGATCTTAAACAGGGTTTCTGACGGGATGTACATCCTTTCAAGGGTAGATACTGATGAAGAACCGCCTACACTGCTAAATAATCCACGGCACACGAGACTGTTCGAATTCTTCATAAAGTTTTACTCGCTTCCACAGGGGACAGAGTACGACCCGACTGTCATATTTGCCATTATTTTCCCGTTCTTTTTCGGGATAATGGTTGGAGACTGGGGTTACGGCATAATAATACTTCTGATGTCTCTTTGGATAATTCACAGGCTGGATCACCCTGTTTCAAAGAGCCACATTCCAAAGGTGCTTTCGGGATTTGTGCTGATGATAATGAAACCAGGATCGCTGAAGGTGGTGGCACGGGCCCTTATACCTGGGTCCATAGTTGCAATAGCTGCAGGCATTGTCTTCAATGCTTTCTTTGGATTCCAGATCCTGCCATTCACGCTCTACAACCCGATCAAAAACATAGGAAAGCTTCTGCTGTTTTCCGGCTATGTGGGTATAGCAATGGTATCATTCGGCCTGGTGCTTGGGATGATGAATGAGCATGCACATGGAAATAATAAAGGCGCAGCTGGAAAATTAGGCTGGCTGTTCCTGGCTTGGGGAATAACCATGATAGGGCTGCTTATGATATACCGCAGCCTCAGTTTTTCAAATCCATTGAGCGAGTCCACCGTGGCATTAGCTCTACTCATAGCCGGCATCGTACTTATTGCTGCCACAGAAAAGACGCAGGGGCTTATGGAAATACCCTCCATAATCAGCCATGTGCTCTCATACCTGAGGATAATAGGAATATTGCTTGCATCCGTGATCCTTGCATCAGTTATAGACCTGATATTTGAGAAGGGGATGGCCAAGTCGCCCTTATTTGCAGTAGTGGCAATCATAGTCCTGATTGTCGGGCAGATATTCAACCTGGCAATCGCTGTTTTTGAGCCGGGGATACAGGGAGCAAGGTTACTTTTTGTTGAATTTTTCTCAAAGTTCTATAAGGGAAACGGGAAAAGCTTCAGGCCGTTTTCCTCCAGGAGAAAATATACAATCCCGGATCATTCAGCAAAGGAAGAATAGGAAAAGGCTCAATGCTCGTCTTCCGGAATCGAGACAAAGGGGTTGAGGCAAAACGGGTTAGAAAGCGTATTTGCCCTGAATCTTATGGTAGTTCCCAGCTTTATTTTCATCCTCCAGCCCGATTCCTTTCTCATCCGCCTGAGATTCTGCCTTACGATGTTCTCAAGTTCTCGGGACATGCTTTCATTTTCTGAAACTGAGAGGAAAACCACGAATGAGAACCTTTTCTCCCTCCTGATCCTGTCGGTATAGCTTCTGATCTTCACTGCGTACATCAAGGTACTACCATTGAAAGGCCTGGAAAAGTTTATGACCGATGATATCAGGGAACCAAAAAAGAACTCCCTTACCCGCTTATTCAGGAATGAGTTCACCAGCGTTATCCGTTTTTCTGTTCTGATGTCAGGGGGGTCGCTTTCCTGCAGGTCGCAAGGGTATATTCTCCTGAAGAACTCCTTCACGTTTGCGTGATCCTGGAAGGAGGTACTGGATACATAGAAAGTTGTGCGTTCATCTCCGGCAATTGTCATGAACGTATTTTCCTCGCCGTGGGACGGTATCAGGAGGTACGCCCTGTCCCTGTAAAGCAGCATGTCAGTCTGGAGGTCTTCACCCGTGAAGACAATTCTTGACCATTTCCTCTGGTCGGTACCAATCATTTGTTGATATTACACGGGAATATTGAAATTTTTCACCGCCTTGCCATGCAGACCTATGCTGTCTCAGGCTGGATTGCTACAAAAGTATTTTATGTGTAACCCACATCTTACCGCAATGTTCAATTTTGTGCTCACGGCAGCTTTCGCACTTGGTCTTATCCTTATCGCATTCCTTTCCTGGCTGGTAGCGGCTGTTGCAATCTGGATGGCATCAGATTTCATTTCAAGGAAAATAACCCTTGGAAAGGCTATGTTTATTTCTCTTGCCTCTGTGATAGTATTCCTGGTGCTGGAATTTATATTCAGCACTATTAACCCTGTTCTTGGAATCATATTCGGGTTGCTGGGAGTCCTTTACGTGATCAAATCTGAGCTCCACACAGGATGGGTAAAGGCGTTTGTCATAGCCGTTATTGCACTAATAGTCTACCTTATCCTCGAGATAATCCTGTCGGCCATCATTGGGATAACCTTCCTTATACCTGCAACCCTCCATTAGGACAGGCTTTGAGACAACCTTCAGGGGTTCTGGGCGAGGGTCTCATCTACGGCCAATTCAACTGCTTCATCGCTGCTGTACGTGTTTTTCCAGCCCGTTGAAGACAGTTTGTCAATTGCAAGCTGGGCAACCTTGACGTCCCCCTTCCATCCCCTGCCGTCTATTCCACCAGTAAATCTGTATTCAACTTTCCCCAAGTGCATCTTATCCACGATTATATCCGCTATTTTCCTTACAGATGTTGTTCCTGGATTTCCAAGGTTATAGATGTCGGTTGCCCTGCTATTTTCATGTACATGAACCATGGATGAGATACAATCAGTAACGTGCAGGTAGGATTTTCTCTGGCTCCCGTCGCCGAGTATCTCCAGCTTATCCCTGTTACTGCGCAGTTTCTTTATAAAATCAAATATGACGCCATGAGTTGAGTTTCGTCCCACGATGTTTGCGAACCTGAATATGGTTCCCCTAATCCCGTAATAATGGGAATACGCAGTGATAAAGCCCTCGCCAGACATCTTGGAGGCCCCGTATGAAGATATGGGCATATACGGACCGAAATTCTCTGGAGTCGGCAGTACCTTGGTCTCCCCATAAACCGTTGAACTTGAAGCGAACAGGATCTCTCCGGTGCCCGTTTTCCGCATCCACTCAAGCAGGTTAAATGTTGCAAGCACATTGTTCTTGAAATCCGTTTCCGGGCTGCTGGAGCCGCCCCTGACGTCTGAATTTGCTGCCAGGTGAATCACTATATCTGATTTATCGAGCCTGTCCATCGCCCCTTTTTCTGCAAGATCAGCCTTCACAAACCTGAAGTTCCTGTTCTTCCTGAATACTGAAATATAACGTTCGTCAACATTGGAAAGATTATCGAGTACTGTTACGCGATTGTCCCTGAGGAGCAGCTCCGTCATGTTCGAGCCTATGAATCCGGCGCCTCCCGTAATTATTATGTCCTTATCTTTAAACATTGACTGGAGAATTTGCGGGCATATATAAACAATCCAATGCAGCAGAATGCATTCGTATTCACGCAGTCCTAATTGATGTATTGGAATATTCAGCGGATACCGCATGCAATTCCTGGACAGCTAACCCTAAAGGAACAGAATAATTGAAAACATCGTGAAGTTTATTCCAATCACGCCACAATAAGGAATAAGTTGAAATCAGCAAAAAGGTTTAGCTTTCATGGAAAGGGAGAAAAGCAGCGGCATGATTGTATACAGAATCGTTGATGGGAAAAGAGAATTCCTTCTGCTGGTACGCAAGGAGGGTTTCCTTGACTTTCCTAAGGGACACATTGAAGCGGGAGAAACTGAGGAAACTGCCGCAATAAGGGAGGTGAGGGAGGAAACCGGCTTGAACCTTGAACCTGCCAGGGGGTTCAGATACGTCCAGGAGTACTGGTACTCAACGAGGCAGGGTAGGATAAACAAGGAGGTGGTTATGTTTATTTCCAGGGCGAATGCAGGAGATGTTGTTAAGATATCACATGAGCACATAGGGTACAAATGGATCACGTACGAGGATTGCCTCCTGCAACTGTCGTTCAAGAACCAGATAGACATGCTGAAAACAGCAACCAGAAAATTGGAAGAAATGGATGCCACCATGCACTGATTTGTACCCGATCCTTTTTTTGCGTTTGGATGCGTTACTGTAACAGCTGCCAGGGCACGCTGCGATATTAGTTTAGGTTTACCACTAAACTATTTATCCCAAGTATTAATTGCCTGACAGGTTCAAATGGTTCAATACAAATGGATTGCTCTCTCAAACACCACTCTTGGAGTTCTGATGGCTACTATCAACTCCACCATAATACTTATTTCACTGCCTGCAATTTTCAGGGGAATTAATATAAACCCACTGGCGTCTGGCTCCTTTGCATATTTACTCTGGATACTGATGGGTTACATGATAGTAACTGCAGTCCTGCTCGTAACGTTCGGCAGGCTCTCTGACATTTTCGGAAGAACACGGCTTTATACCATAGGATTTATAATATTTACCATAGGATCAATACTTCTTTACGTGACTCCCAACACGGGTAACCTTGGTGCAATGGAACTCATTGTGTTCAGGCTGATTCAGGGAGCTGGCGCTGCTTTCCTGTTCTCAAACAGTGCTGCAATACTGACCGATGCATTTCCTTATAACGAGAGGGGAAAGGCTATCGGCATAAACATGATATCCGGACTGGCTGGTTCCCTGATAGGACTGATTCTTGGGGGAATTCTTTCCGTGTTCAACTGGAGGTATGTATTCCTTGTAAGCGTACCAGTGGGAATAATAGGCAGCGTATGGTCCGTGCTGAAGCTTAAGGATAACTCCGTGAGGCACAAGGACCAGAAACTTGATTATGTCGGTACCGTGCTGCTGGGCGGCGGACTAACAATATTCCTAATTGGGATAACCTATGGACTTATCCCATATGGAAGCAGTGACATGGGATGGTCCAGCCCGTTTGTTATAATCACCCTCATTGTTGGAGCGGTAATGGTCATGGCTTTCCCGTTCGTTGAGAACCACATCAAGCAACCGATGTTTGACATGAAGTTATTCAGGAACAGGGCTTTCGCATTTGGAAACTATGCCACCCTTCTCGGGACAATAGGATATGGAGGAGCCATGTTCATGCTGATAATACTGCTTCAGGGAATTTGGCTTCCACTGCATGGATACTCCTATGCGTCTGTCCCATTCTGGGCAGGAATCTACATGATTCCAATGATGGCGGGATTTCTCATAATGGGACCCATCGGCGGTGCTCTGACCGACAGGTTTGGAGCCAGGGTTCTAGCTACGCTTGGCATGGTTGTGGTGGCTGTTTCATTCCTTGTTCTTGCAACGTTCAGCTACAATTTCGGCTATTTGCCTTTCGCCATCACTATTTTTGTTCTGGGCTTGGGTAATGGCCTGTTTGCGGCACCTAACTCCACCGCAATAATGAACTCGCTTCCGGCCCAGCAGAGGGGTGTTGGATCTGGCATGAGGGCCACAATGCAGAATACCGGACAGACCGCGAGCATGGGTATATTCTTCACAATACTTATCGTTTCAATGGCGGCCGGCTTGACGGGGGCATTCACCAGTGCCATGGGATCTGTCTCTCCACCACTTACACAGTCTCAATCTGTCGGATTAGCGCAAGTTTTCGGAAGCCTTCCACCTACTGGAGCCCTGTTTTCGGCATTCCTTGGATATAATCCAGTAAGCACTATCCTTGGCACCTTAAGTGCAAGCGGTACATTTAGCTCATTATTACCCGCACAAATCCACTACATGGAGGGTTTGACCTGGTTTCCAAAAGCGATAGCACCGGCCGTGATGTCCGCGCTTCGTCTGTCCTTCTATTTTGGCGCCATAATGGCAGCATTGGCAGCTGTATTTTCCGTGTTGAGAGGAAAAACATTCATCTATGAACTGAACGAAAAGACACAGCCAGAAGTGGCAGTTAAAAACGCCCCTGAAACAGCATCCCTGAAAGTGCAAGATAAATCAATAGGTGAAAATACAAAATAGATGAAAAGCAATAGTGGCTGCTTATCATAACCGCATGTCAGTGTTATTTAATATCTTGGCTTGTTTTCTGGTTCAAGCGACAAGGCGTAAACAATTATTGCTGACAGCAGCCATATGAGCGAGATCATCATAAGAATAAAATTAGGCGTTACAGCCACAGAAATAATAAATAAAATTGCGGGGAAAATATATTTTATAACTCCCCAAACATATTGAGAAAAGTCCATGCTCTAAAACTCATCCGAATAGTGAACTGAGACCGGCCATCGCATCTTCTTCAGCGGCTTCGCTCTTCTCTTCTTTCTTTTCCTCTTTCTTCTTTTCCTCTTTCTTTTCAGCCGGCTTTGCTGCACTAGCCGCAGGTGCCGCAACGGAAACGTTTGCAGCATTCTTGAGGACCTCTTCTATCTTGATATCCTTGAGGCTCGAAATAAGAGATTTGAGTCTTGTCTCGTCAGGCTTCACACCTGCCCCGCTGAGTACTTTCTTTAGTTTTTCTTCGTCTATTTCCTGTCCTGCTGTATGCAGCAGGAGAGCTCCATATATATATTCCATATCTATCACACCTCATCCAAAGAGGGATTCCAATCCGGCAGACACATTTTCACTTGCATCTTCCTGGGCCTTTTCATCCTTCTTGTCATCCTTCTTGCTTTCCTTTGGTTTTTCCTCACCCTCGAGAGTCTGATTTATCGCGTTGGCTTCCCTAATTGCTTTCAGTATAAATAATTCTATGTTTCCCTCGGACACAAGACCAGCGTCCAGGGCTAGCTGTTCTGCATTTATAGTTGCCTTTACCAGCAGGTCGGGTATGATCTCCGGCACAAGGTACTGCGCATCGAGTGCGATTGCCTTGGCGGCACTGAATCCCTTCATAATGTCAGCTATTATGACTTCTTCCGTAATTGAAAGAACTTCCTTGCTGTATATGAGGCCATGGCTGTAAGCCCCGAGGATATCCAGGCCTACCGTGATTGGCTTTATCTCGAGTTTCTCCATGAGTTTGGCCTTGTCCTTAGATATCACTTCGCCTTTCTTTACGAACAGTGACTCCTTCTTGATTACTATTTTTCCCTTTTCTATTGCTGTGGTCAATCCTGCCTTCTGGAATTCGCTGATCATTGGACCCGGCGGGAATGATGTTTCTTTTGCCTCTATGATTATATCCTCAGGTGCTGTCTCGCCACCACGTGCTGCAGCCTTCTGCTTGGTTGTTTCCAGGGTGCTGTAAAGCTTAGCCGGTTCAAGATCGGTTGTGATTATTGCAATCTGTCCCTGCGCAAATTGCTTGAAGTCGTGTATTTTCTTGTCCTTTGAACTGTCAAGTGCCTTAATTAGCAATCTTTTCCGGATCACTTTCAGTTTCATATGTGCAGATAGATCGCTTCTAATCTTCTGCAACTGGTTGTTCCTGATTCCATTGATGCTTGCAATGGCACTGACCTCGCTTCCTTCTATTTCATCTGCCACGGATTTAACTAGATCTACTTTCCATGAAGCTGGATGTCTCATTGTATATCACCTGACTGTATCTTTACTGCCTTACCCATCGTGGTCTTGACATATATGGAGTCTATGTTGTTCATACCTTTCTCAAGTTTTCCAGTTATTCTTTTCATTACTGCGGTTATGTTTTCCGCAACATCCGATGCTGGCATGTCCTTCGTTCCGACGGGTACATGAAAAGTCCTCTTGTCCTTGCTTCTTGCCCTCACTGTTCTTTTCAGGGTCGCTATCAAGGCGGTAGGATCCTGCCCCGGTGGAATCGGCCTTGGAATTTTACCCCTCGGTCCGAGAACTTGTCCCAGCGATTTACCTATCCCTGCCATTAAATTTGATTCAGCCACGAAATAGTCAACGCCGTTTACGATCTTCTTGAATTCCTTCTTGTTTTCCTGGAACTTGGAGATATCCTCTGCTCCAAAAGCGTAGTCAACGGAGTTCTTTGCCTTGGTCTTCATCTCTTCTGAACCGAAGAGTGCAACCTTGATTTCCCTTCCCCTACCTTTTGGGAGCGGTATCTCTTCATTGACCCTGTTCTTTGGATCGGAAAGATCCACTTCACGCATATTTATGGCAAGTTCGATGCTCTCCACGAACTTCCGTTCCTTGGCCGACTTGACGGCCTCCTCTATGATTTTTGACAAACTGTTTGCAGGCAATAAAATCACCATCCGTAGTTAAACGAGATAATCTCTTCTACGGGTTTATCGCAATTTCTCCTTGACTAATAAGTTTTTGGATTTCCTTAGGATCCTTCCCGTCTACATTTACTCCAAGTGAGACACAGGTCCCCAGCACTTCCATTACAGCCGACTTAAGGCTATTTGCAAGCATACCGTCCATTTTAGCCTTCGCAACGTTTATGATCTGTGCAAGGGTTGCGTTTCCACCAATTGCTTCCTTCTTCTTTGAAGCGCCTTTCTCAATGCCCATCTCTTTCTTGATCAATGCCGAAGTTGGAGGTATCCCGACGGTTATCTCGTATTTCTTCGTTGCCGGGTCTGTAACTGTTATGCTTACAGGTACCTGCATTCCAGCGAATGCCTTCGTTTTGTCATTGATCTCTTTTATTATCTGTCCAAGGTTCAACCCTAGTGGCCCGAGAGCCGGACCGAGCGGTGGTCCTGTTGTTGCCTTTCCGCCCTCTACCATTGTACTGACTGATTGTGCCATAAATTATCCTCTATATGCTACGGCTTATAGCCAATCGGTTTTTTAACTTTGTGATTGAGGCAATATGTTCTTTTTTGCTCTCCGGCTATTGCCATTCGAAAAAGATCCCCATTCCGAACACAATCCAAAATTACTGGAAGATTTATTTTACTTGAATATGATATGGATACGGGATAATTTCTTGAAAGTAGACATCATTGAGGGGAGGAAGATTGACGAATACCCGCAGTCCACGAAAGTCCTTGTAGATATTTTCAGGTCTACATCCACAATGCCTCTGATGATAAAAAATGGCGCAAAATACATCATACCGACGAAAACAGTGAAAGAGGCCAGGGCGATAAAGGCAGAAAACCCGGATTACGTGCTTGCAGGAGAGAGACTTGGAAGGAGGATGCGCGGGTTTGAATATGGAAACTCCCCGTACGAAGTGTGGGAGGAAAATTTCAGGGATAAAATAGTAGTATTTACCAGCACCAACGGAACCAAGGTCCTTGACAAGATAAAGGGCACGGGCAGGATACTGATAGGATCATTCATTAACCTCTCTGCTACCATCAATGCTGTCACTTCGGAACCATACGTTTCAATAGTTGTATCCGGGCGCCCGGATGGCGTGGCGGATGAGGATCACTTCTTTGCAGAATACCTGAAGGCAAGACTAACTGGAGAGAGTGCGGACGAGAGCGCATGCATCACAAAAATTAAGAAATCAAAGGGCGCAAGGAGGCTGAAGATGATGGGAGCAAAGGAAGACATAGAATATTCACTTAAGGTCGATGCCGTGGATTTCCCGCTTGTGTTCGCCGATGGAAAAATCTCTAGATTTCAATGACATTACCAGCTGTGAATTTTTTCCCCCTGCTGGATGCAAGGTATACAAGCAGTCTTTCAGCAAACTTTAATTTTTCCGCCTTGACAGCCAGGTCTGTACCTGCCTTGGTTGTAGGAAGCCTGAAATTGAATCCTAGAAGGGTTATGGACTTCGCACCAAGATAGTCTGCCAGAAATGCAGCCCTGTCTCCGTCAGTGAATCCGCCAAAATTGTATATCTTTCCAAAAGGCACATTCTGGGTAGTGCAGAGTATCTCCTCCTTCAGTCCCGGGACAATCCTGCCGAGCTTTTCCTGGTTATCCCCATGAGCGTGAACCACGACCCGCGATCCCTCATCCTGGCACTTTATTATAAGATCAGGGTCTCCATCAAGGTCAGTGACTATGGCATCAGGGGGGCCAAGAATTCGGAAGAAAGAGGAGAGTGCAGAATCAGCAACAAAATATATACCTGGTCCGGCATCTTCTAGAATCTCACGCAAATTAGGCCCGTTGCCTACAACTTGAATATTGCTTCCCGTGAATTCATTCAGAAATGACACTGCACTCGCCTTTTTATGTGCGATCCTGTCCAGAAGCAATGATGAAAGATAGTCCTCAGCCTGGCTGTATCCGAAGTGATTGCATATATCATCATACCATGGTATCCATTCAGTATAATCCATCGTGATTTTCACCATCTACATTCGAGAACCAGTGATAATTCGGCATGAGACTATCTCATCTGTTCCTCAGGCACACTGATAGTTTGCCTGGCAGCCTTGTTTTCTGACTCAAGTGATGAAAAGTGCCGGTGAAGCAGCGACGCAAGTATTGCAAAGAGTACACCTATTATCAATATACCTATATCCAGTATGGCCTGGTCAAAGTCAATGAAGGAGAACACGTACCTCGTGTAGTTGAATACGCCATAGAAAATGAATGCCGTTCCGAACACGAAGAAGGCAGTGGACCACATCCTTGCTACACCCTCTTTCCTGCCGATATACATCTGGATTACAAGGCCGACTATCCTGACGAAGGTAGAGGCGTATACCCACCACACCATACTCGAAAGAAATATAAGTATGATGTCAAGGATCGGTTCATTCATCGTCCTTATTCCTGAATAGGTAAAACCCAGGCCAGACAGTATTATCAGAGCGGAGGCAAGATATGTTATAAACGTTACCCTCGTATCGTTGGCGTACTGTTGCATCGACCGTACGGTCCAGAGGATCTTCTTGCCGATCTCAAATCCTCTCTCCACAAAGTATGAGCCCAGGACGAGAGTCACCAGGGTGATTGCACCCTGGTTCGGGTTCACGCTGATCTGCCTCAGAGCCAGAGAAGAATAGAAGATGAAGGCCAGGGTTGCAAGCCCGTAGGTGAGAAGGACAAGCCCGATCGGGATCAGGAACTTGCTCACAAGTTTCTTGTCCTTAAGGGCCTTGACAATATAATAATAAAGAGATTCTATGTTCTGGTTATGTCTTACTATCACGTGTTTTACATATCTTATTTTTATCCTGGACGTGATCAGGGGAGTTATATAATCATCCTCAGCTCCGTCTGAAACAAGGATTACGTCAGAATAAATCCTTGGATATGCCATCAATATATCCAGCTGCCGGCCGATTTTTTCATCAGATTTCCTTCCGACCTCGTCATCCCCGGTTATAAGTGCAATCTCGACTTCCATCCCTTCATTGTGAAGCTCATCATAATGTCTTATTGCACCAAATAGCGCATTTGCATCGGAATCTTCAGGGTCCTGGATGATCAGCTTGGAAGCCGCCCTGTAACACTCCTGCCTCCCGATGAGCGGGCCTTCAATTCCAACCTTTTCACCGAAATCGTTATCCCTGTCAACATTGAGTATGAGCGTCTTCATTCAATCAACCGCCGATATGCATGACGAAATCGCTGGTGCCTTAAATACTGAATACTGGAATATAAATTTATCCAAGTTCTTGAAAGGAAAGAGCCGTAAACAGATTGCCCGTTTATTGTTTTCATTCTTTCCCGAATTTTTCATACCACTTGAGCGTTTCCGTGAACTGCATCAACATATGTTTCTTCTCCAGAAACCCATGCCCTTCCCGGGGATACAGCAGTAACCTTACAGTCTTGCCCATGTCCCTCAGCCCCCTGTAAAACTGGAAATATTGCCCTACTGGTACACAAGGGTCATCAACGCCATGCTGCAGGAGTACCGGTGTATTCACATTCTCAATATAATTCATCGGAGAGAACTTCTCGAATAACTCCCGCTTATATGGACTCTGATCATAATGAATGGAGTCCCAGTCTGGTATGTTGGTAACCCCATGGAAACTCATCCAGTCGGTGATCCCGAATAAACCAACGGCAGCCTTGAACATATTCGTCTGGGTTATCGCCCACGAGGTCATGAATCCTCCGTAGGATCCGCCAGTTATGAAAAACGTTTCAGTGTCAATCCTGCCGGACTTCCTGAGAAACTCAACTCCGGAGATTATATCCTGCAGATCCATGCCTCCCATATCCCCGCGGTTCGCCTCTGCATACTTCCTGCCCTTCCCGATACTGCCTCTGTAATTGGGATAGAATATTGAGTACCCTTTCCCAATAAATGGAGTGCTTCTGTCGATCAGAACCACCGGAGAGAATGAGGTCGGCCCTCCGTGCACATTTACAATGAGAGGATTTTCCTTGCTTTCCACTTTCAGTATGCCGTATATTTCCATCCCGTCCGGTGCCTTCCATTTAACAACCTCTGTGCGGTACTTTTTCAGGTCTTTGAATCCTTCATTCACCGACGAAAGCTTGCTTAAGGTCCCGGATTTGAGCATGAAAACCTCCAGAGGAGTCTGTGCATCAGTAAATGCAAAAATCATGTTGTTCCCATACAGTGAAAATTCAGGGGCTGCAGGAGGATACACTGTCCCCTCAGCCAACCACGTGTGTTCCCACTTACCGCTGAAGGTTCCAGCACCCATTGAACCCTCCTTTGTCCAGAGCGTAACCAGTTTTTCATTGCTGAACCAGTGCATATCACAGTAACTTCTGTCATCGTTTTCTGATATGTTAGTAGCTTTTCCCTTTGAGATATCCAGAATCACTATGTCACCGGATTCTACCCCGCGATCACTCCAGAGGGACTCGAGGAATGCAACTTTTGTACCATCAGGCGATAACCTGGGTTTTGCCACCATTCTCCATTCCGGAGTGTACACTTTTCTGGCATTTTTTCCTACAGTGTCAAGGCTGTAAATGCTGGAATGGTACCATGAACTTTCCTGTGGTGAAGCCGATCCAACGAAGATGATCGAGTCCCCCGATACATCGAATTCCCATACTTGTATACCTTCGGTAATTCTCTGGAACCCACGACCAGGCCTATAAATGTAAAGGGAGGAGAACTTTTCCTCCTCCTCGAAGTAGAATCCGTCATCGCCAGTTTCTTTTGTCTTCCTGACCTCTTCCCTTTCAGGCTCACGCATGAGAATGAGAAGGCTGTCGCTTCCGAGCCAGGCCAGCTGGCTGGCTTCACTGCCAAGAGAGACCTTTTCGTCAAGAGCGCTTTCCACGTCATATAACACGAGACTGTTTGTCTTGTCCTTCTTCTGCAGGTATGCAATGCGTTTTCCGTCCGCACTCATCGCCGGGCTGTAGTTCCGGGTCTCTTCCTCACGAAATTCCCTTGATCCTGTTGATCCAAGTAGCGGCTTTATTACTACAGAACCCTCAATGGTCTTGCCCTTTTCCTTGTAGGTACGCGACGTAGCATACACCAGCACTGAACCGTCTGGTGAGATCCTTGCGGAAGAGATTAGCCTGAAATCCAGATAATCGTCCATTGTGTGTTCTCTGGTCATAGTACTGACAATGCGAGGCTGATATTTTATGATTTATGATAATTCATGTTTCGCCTGCCATGTCCTGATCAATGCTACTCATAAGTAGCTCCTCAGGGATGGTTACATTTTTAACCACGGTTATAGTTATTGTTATTATGATAATCAGGGAGGTCGAATTCCTGGACCAGCGATTCGTTGTCAGGAAACCAGCAGGAAAGGTTCAGCAGGCAGTTTCTGCCATCACGGTTAAAGCTGCCAATGCACCGCAATACGGAAAAAACGTAGTCTCGTATACCTTGAATAATAGCTCCAGCAAATACACTGCATGCGTGCTTTACAGGGGGGTAAAGAATATATCGCCCCCATATTATTTTGGAAATGCATTTTATGCTGTCTACACTGGAAAGATCAACGGACAGTCCTCTGCCTTCTGGCTCGCTTCAGATATTGTTTCGGCTGCCACGCCATCCGGGCCAGGATCAAGCTATGCACTTGCCCCATTGAATATCGGAACCGGAAAGGACCTGGCATGCTTTGTTTTTGGTATCCCTCCTGGATCGACAGTGGAGATACTTGAAGGAGGCATACCCGACGCCTCCCAGATCAATCCCCTCATACCCTATGAGGTGGTACCTGGCATTCCGGGAGACTTCTGCATAGCATACAACGAACAGGCAGTAAAACAGTACATACTCCAGACGGGATACAGCGTTACCCCTCCAGCGAACCCCTTCACGGAGAAGACTGTCCTCCTGAACCCCACGCAGAAGGGTGTACCGGAGAATGAGATATACAGCGGGCAGAATGTAACAGCCGGCAGTTGCGATCGAACTCAGTAGAGCCTAAAGAAAATGGGACATTAGCATTTTTCCATTGTCGGGCAAAGAAGAACAATCCTTGGAAGCATTTACTTTGGCTCGCTTCATAGTGACTTGGTCAGGCTGATGCGTTTAATTCCGTTCCATTTCATAATCCGCTATTAGTGAACATGGCCTGAAAATTCGAATGACCGGGTACACAGAATACAATAATAAATATATGTGATCGAAATATCACCCATTGCGTATTAATTAAAGGTGCTTTGATGAATTCAGAAGAGTTGTTGATTCCAGAGGAAGAATACCAGAAATCGGGCGTCCATATTGGAACTCAAGTGAAATCCAAGGACATGAAAGATTACATTTTCAAGATCAGAGATGATGGACTGTACATTCTTAACATTAAGATGACCAACAGCATCCTGATCACTGCTGGCAAGATGCTGGCAAGATTCAGTCCCTCTGACATACTTGTTGTTGCACAGAGACAGTATGCGTTCAGGCCGGTATCGAAATTCTCCGAAGTTGTTAGATCATCCAGCATTGTAGGAAGATTCATTCCGGGAACCCTCACCAACCCCCAGCTTGGAAGCTACAAGGAGGCAAAGGTCATTATAGCAACCGATCCTCTTGCAGACACGCAGGCAGTCAAGGAAGCAAAGAAGATAGGCGTTCCAATAATTGCGCTCTGCGATGCAAATAACAAGACGGATTTCGTGGACCTCATAATACCGACGAATAACAAGGGGAGGAGGTCATTGGCCGTGATATACTGGCTGCTGGCGAGGGAAATCCTGAAGAATCGCGGTGAAATATCAAGCTACTCCGAGTTCAAGTACACAATAGATGACTTTGAGGCACAGGTCTAATCCGCCCCTAAAAATTTTTTTTACATTTTCGAAAAAAAGTCAAGTATCCGGGATATTGAAATGTATTCAACTTTCCCCTGATACAAACCCGCGAACAGCATTGATTTTCTCACACCGTGGGAAAGCCTTACTGCCCTGCTGATCCTGTACCACTGATCTGCTTCATCCATGACGTGAACCAGGTATTCCGCATGATCGGACATGCTTTTCCTGTAGGCCCTGAAATTAGCGCCGTACTTGAAACCGGTCCTGACAATCAACTTGCGCCTGACAAGATCCTCGTATACTGTATTTGCGATCTCGCCGGTACCATCCGCCCGGACTTGCTCACCTGCAAGGATGTGTTTCGCCTCCATATCTGTCAGGACAATCTTGTCCGAGAACCTGGAACCCAGCCATTCCAGTCCGGGTGCCTGGTCCACAAAAAATATGCCACCAGACTGGCTCATCGACCCCGCTGCAGGCCATGAAATTGTAACCTCTCCGAGGGGGTCTGACCGGACCGTGGAAAAAAGCGTGATGTCGCCTTCATCATCAATCGTTGAATACAGCGCAGGAGCAGTGTCCGCGAGTTCCTCAAATGTGACTGTTGAATTCTCCCCCATCACCCTCAGTACATTGCCCGCTTTACGGTCGTTCTTCCTGCCGAACATCAGGACTCGGTTGTCCCGCCTAACGTACATTCCCTTGGACTTGAGGTAAAAGTACGTTCTGAAGGTATCAAAATCATCACGGTCGGTTATGAAAGCATCAAGAATCGTGCCAGTTTCCCTGAAATGCACATTTTCAGGAATTATCCTCCCGGTAAAATAAAGGAACATCGCCTCGTACGGTTCAAGAAAAAGGGTGTCCTCAAGAACTTTTCCCACCCTGTATTTTCCATTCAGGTAAGAGGGGCTCCTGTTCCCGGAAATCTGGAAGGTGATAGGATTGCAGACGGCCCTAGGCATCCTTCTTCCTCTTTGCATAAAATCTCTTAAGGAGCTCGTCAATGACGTATTTCATCATTTCATTCACAGATAGGGCGTCCTTGGAAGAAACAAAAAAGTACCTGATGCCGTGCTTCTTCTCCAGTTCCTGGAAATCCTCGTCCCAGAGAACAGCCTCATATTTCCGGTCAAGTTTTGTCCCAACAGCTATCCTGACTGACAATGACTTTGATCTGTCCAGCCCGTCGAGAATCGAATCGACCTCGGACAGGGATTTCCTGTTCGTGAGATCAGCAGTCGCGATTATAGCATTTGACCCGGAAACGAGTTTTTCAGCTTCTGCCCCGTCTTCAGACTCAATGAACAGAAGGTCGGCATTTACCTTATTTCCCATGTAATCAAGAATCATTTTTTTTCTAGCTACCTGTTTCCTTAACCCTATAGCGGAATCAGAGTCGTATACAATCCGGGATATCAGCGAGCTTTTACCGGTTCCAACCGGTCCGATTATGCTGATTTTCCATGTAACTCTATCCGCTTCCATCCGGGTTTGATTTCTAGGATTATAAAATACTTTTTCATTGAATTTTGCTTATTTCATAGGTTTCATTGCATTTTGCGATTGGTTACTTTTATTAGAGTATATGCAATATTAGGTGTGATAGTTATGAATTTCAAGTTTTCGCAGCTTGTTGGATATATGAAACCATCTGAAATAAGGGAGCTTTTGAAATTTGCATCATCCCCGAACCTTATTTCACTTGGAGGCGGAATGCCAAATCCGGAAACATTCCCGATTGATGAGATTCAGGAAATCATTGCATATGTGCTAAAAAATTCTGGAAAATATGCCCTGCAGTATGGAAATACCGGAGGACTGAACGAACTAAGGACGGAGATAAAGAAGCTCATTAAGGGCACTGAAAACATAGATTCTGAAGAGAAGGGCATAATTGTTACCTCCGGCTCACAGCAGGCCCTTTATGCAATCGGAAAGATTTTTGTCTCCCCGGGAGAAACGGCAATAACAGAAGCACCGACATATGTTGGTGCAATATCTGCCTTTAACGCCAACGGCGTTGATATGCAGGGCATTCCGATGGATGAGAACGGGATGCGTATTGACCTCCTGGAAAAGAAGCTTGTTGAACTCAAGGGAAAGGAAATAAAGCCGAAATTCATTTACACAATACCGAATTTCCAGAATCCGGCCGGATATACCATGTCCCTGGAACGGAGGAAGAGGCTCCTGGAGATTTCAAACGAGAATGAGATTCCCATAATAGAAGACAACCCGTATGGAGAACTCAGGTACCACGGGCAGAGAATCCCAACGATAAGAAGTCTCGACAAGGAAGGAAACGTCATCTATCTGGGAACATTGTCAAAGGTCATGACACCGGGCTTGAGGATTGGATACACCGTCGGCCCGGTCAGCGTGATAGATAAGATAAACGTCCTGAAGCAGGCACTCGATCTTGCAACAAACACCCTTTCTCAGTACATTGCCTATGAATACCTTAGCCGCGGGGTAATATACAAGCAGATTCCCAAGACCATAGAACTTTACAGCAGGAAGCTGACTCTCATGCTCAAGGCCCTTGATGAATATTTCCCGGAAGGATCGTCCTGGTCCAAGCCAAATGGCGGAATGTTTATCTGGGCAACGTTAGATGAAAGCATAGATACAACAGCCATGGTCGGCAGGGCAATAAAGAACAACGTTGCCTATGTGAGCGGTTCGGCATTTTATCCGAAGGGAGAGAAGAAGAACAACATGAGGCTCAATTTCACATACCCGGAAGATGAACAGATACCTGTGGCAATTGAGAGGCTCTCCAAGGTTATTAAAGAAGAAGAGACAATCGCAGAAACCAAGTGAATCAGTGAGTAAAACCGTGGGCCCAGAGGTCCACGAGAATTCCCATTGAAAATGCGATTATCAGAAGGGAAAGTATGCTTATTGCAATGTTACCATAGGTTAAAAAGAAGATAACCAGGGAAACAATGGCGATGCCCAATAGCCCATACAGATCATGCGCCTGTCCGGTAAGAAATGCGGAGATCATTCTCCTGTTGACTTTCATCTGGCTTCTAAGACTCATTTTACGCAACTAAAAATGTGCGGACTTAATTTAAGTTTTCGCTTATTGTGTCGTTCTGCGAAATTTCACCACGGGATCGCGAGAACGAATCCGATCCTTTAATGTTCCTATCTCGTTAAAGTCGTGGTATTGCAGCATGGCCGCTCATCGACGGAAATCCCTGGATGAGCTGATAACGACACAGCGCGATGTCTTGCCGCAGGATGGACAGGTTGCCTCCACCTTTCCGGTTAATATGCCGGATACTGAGAATTTGTCATCAGCTGCGGAAATAAATTCGTGGCCGCAGATTGTGCACCTTAACCATCTTGATTTTGTCTTCATCCTGGTTTTCAGGGCACCATTGTGCATAAATCTTCTGCATGGGTTCCCTATTTACAAGGAGCATTGCTGCCCTGTTTCGGTTGAATGGTGCCGGTTCAGCGATCCTGGACAAAGCATTAATCATCGACCCTGAATTCACATAAAGATGACAACACTTGTGGGAGGAACGTTCAGCAGGATGCACAATGGGCACAGGGCCCTCCTTAAGGCAGCTATTGATACCGGCAAGCACGTTATCATTGGCCTCACCACTGACAATTATACAAAGGGGAACAAGGACTATCCCCTGATACCATACAGCAGAAGAGAGAAGGCGGTACGGAGATTCATGGACCGGTACTCAGATAACTATGAGATAGTCCCGCTTGATTCCCGAAGAGGCAATTCCGACACTGTGCAAGAGTACGACTGTATAGTAGTGTCTCCGGAAACCGA
This sequence comes from Thermoplasmatales archaeon, assembly GCA_016806715.1. Taxonomy (NCBI): domain Archaea; kingdom Methanobacteriati; phylum Thermoplasmatota; class Thermoplasmata; order Thermoplasmatales; species Thermoplasmatales archaeon. The sequence goes on from CP060531.1 coordinate 703,350, forward strand.
GCGATCTGCAATGGAGATCAATAGCCGCAGGGTCGCAAAAGGACTTGACCCAATGAGGGTAATAGTGATACCTTATGTCCTTGCAGAGGATCTGTTTCCCGTCAGTTCATCCAGGATTCTCTCCGGAGAGATTACACCCGGCGGCCGGAGGATCAAACCGGTAAGAATATCAGTTTCAACAGGTAACGATCTCAAGATGGATGCAGTAAAGAGGTATCTATCCAGGTTCATGAAAAATACCAGCTTCAGGAAATTTACGGAATATGAGCTTCCAACAGAGCAACCATTCGGAGACGACACGGCAAAACTCGCAACACAGCGGGCCATGAAAGGCCTTGATGATTTTGATTACTCCATCGGAATAGAGTCGGGGATCATTTTTAACCCGATGAACAACGCCTATTTCGACTTCCATTACTGTTCAGTAATAGACAGGTATGGAAGGATCACAGTCGGGGTGAGCAGTGGGTTCCAGGTACCGGAAAATCTTATCGCCCTGACCAAGAGGGGGAAAACGGAATCTGAGGCGTTTTTGAGCATATATGGTGAAAAGGACATCGGCCAGACATCGGGGATAATCGGCGCTATATCCGGAAACAGGGTCACAAGGGACGGACTGATAGAGGAAAGCGTAAGGAACGCATTTGTGCCGAGATTTTCGCCGAACTACTTTCCTGAATTATTTTCTCCGCTGTGAGATAATTGTTAAGTAGTGGTATTTTATTAATCAATTGGTGAAAATAATATGGTAACAAAAGAAGAAATACTGGAGGAACTCAAGGTCGTTTCCGATCCTGAAATTGGCATGGATATTGTTAATCTTGGCCTTGTTTATGACGTCCAGATCACCGGTGACCGCGTTTATATTAAGATGACAATGACGGCCCCTACCTGCCCGGTAACGCCGTGGATCCTGTCGGAGGCACAGAGGGTGGTGGAAAATATCAAGGGTGTTGAGGCCGCTGACGTGGAACTTGTCTGGGAACCGCAGTGGAACCCGAGTATGATGACAGATGAGGCCCGAGAGGCACTGAACATGTGATCGCGTTCTCGTACTATTTATTGTCCAAGAAATTAATGGAATAAAAGCAGCTTTATATATACACTTTAAATAAAGCTGACAAGTGACTTTTATGAGTGAAAGAGAAAAGATCACAATTGAAAATATAGTTGCATCAACTTCACTGGCTGAACATCTGGATCTTAGCAGAATTGCTCTTGCCCTTGACGGATCGGAATATGAACCCGAGCAGTTTCCCGGCCTCATATACAGACTGCAGGAACCGAAGACTGCTGTTCTTATATTCCGTAGTGGCAAGGTAAACTGTACTGGGGCCAAGAATCTTGCAAATGTCCAGTTGACAATCCACACAATAATACAGAGGCTGAAAAAAGCCGGCGTCGAGGTTTATGACAGTCCTGAGATTGTCGTCCAGAACATTGTGGCTGTATACGATCTTGAAGCTGACCTGAACCTGACCGATATTGCAATGTCCCTTGGCCTTGAGAATGTAGAATATGAACCCGAGCAGTTTCCCGGGCTTGTCTACAGGGTTGAGGAACCCAAGGTTGTGCTGCTCCTGTTCGGTTCCGGAAAAGTTGTCTGCACCGGAGCTAAGGAAGAGAGCGAAATAGAGCAGGCAGTAATAAAGGTCAAGAAAGAGCTCCAGAAAGTTGGCCTGATCTAGAAACCCTTGAGCAGCTCCCTCGTCAGGGATGTCGCATACATCCCCCTGCCAAGCGAGAAATGCAGGATAGCATCATCGCTTATCGAGAAATCCCTTGGCATGAAGGATGAAATTCTTGTATCTCCACTGGACGACAGATCGGGATAGTTCTTTATACGAAAATTGCCTGGCAGTACTTTTTCTGCGTCAATGACCTTATGCTCGATCTCGCCTGCATCACCTTGTGAGAAATCACTTTGGTACCCGAATAGAGGAATTATGGGGCGGGCCCGGTTTTCCTTTATCAGGGCAGAAACCTTGTCAATGTTGAACTTTGTTACCCGCACTGGATCAGACCTTGGGTTGAAGAATTCGTCGACAGGGATCACGCGATCGCCTGACATTGGCTGGGAAGAGTTCCCGACGGCCTGAATGCGAAATGAGAGAATCCTGTTGAACAGATAGGACTGGTAGGCATGGACAAACATCATTGAAAGGTTTCTTGGAAGGTTAGACAGCGCACCCTCGGCAGTGCCGTGCTCTGCCATGTATCCCAGAAGAGAGCGTTCATAGATCAGGTGACGGGGAAATTCATTGAGGGACTCTGCCGGATCGGAGTGCCTGCCAAAATTGACACGGTAATCCTCGGTGTCATATTCCGGATCGTAAATGTACTTCCTGACTGCAGCCTCATAGTCCCCCATTACCAGCAACCTCCCTATTTCATGCGTATTGGCCCTGATGGACCCGAATCTTTGCGGACCAAAGAAATTTGGAAACCCGCCCCTGCCCCTGACATCTTCATATGTTTCCATTCCCCGACTGACAGATGCGCGTTGGCCATCCTCTTCTGTGATAGCTATGGTAAAGGCATTTCCGATGAGATCTCCAAGCCTTATCATCTTGTCTGTCCTGAACGCCTCAATAACTTCGGCATCACCTATCTGGAGCAACCCCGGATTTTCCGGCGTGTTTATGCAGAAATACTGTGTCGTAACCGCAAACTTGTCCTTGGTCCCGGCGTAAGTGATTCTCTTCCTGCTTATTCTGAGGTGCCTTGCCAGAGTTATGAGAAATTTATTGGTGTCCCACTCCCTGAGCCGCACCTTAAGTATCAGGTATTTTCCACCGTCGGTCCTGGCCAGCGGAGCCGGTATTTCCTCAACAATAAAATCCTCTGGAGTCCCCTTTATCTTTCCTCCCATGCCGGGAAGCGCGGAAAGAAAGCAGCCTATCCCATACTTCTCGTCCATCGATCTTCAGCCGGTTGTATTTACTGGCCTGTAGAGGTTGTCACGCTCCACGGGTATCATACCCAACTGCTTTATGCTGTTTATGATTGCCTCTTTTCTGAGGTTCCCGACCATTTTTCCCGTAGCTGGTATAACCTTCTCGTCATAAATGGTACCACCCCAGTCATTTGCGCCAAACAGGATAGCCATCTGTCCCATCTGAATCCCGTTGGTGAGCCATGAACTCTGTATAACCGGAAGTTCCCTGTTGAATACAATTCTTGAAATTGCTATATTCCTGAGCACGTCCATGCCGCCAGTCCTGTACCTGATTCCGGCTGTTTGCTGCAATTTCGTGTTTCCAGGTTCAAAATTCCATGGGGTAAAGGACATGAAGCCGTGGTACTTCTTTTGAAGTTCCAGGATGGAAAGGAGGTGTTCTGCCTTGTGCCTGCTCTCCTCGACGTGCCCGAACATCATTGTTGATGAAGTCTTTATGCCCAGCTTGTGTGCTTCTTCCATTACTGAAAGCCACTGTTTTCCGCTCCCTGAAGGCCTTCCAAGGATCTTGCGCACCTCATCCGAGAATATCTCTGCCCCGGCGCCAGGGATTGTCTCCAGTCCACTCCTGACAAGAATCTCCAGCAAATCCCCTACACTCATTCTTGACTTTCTTGAGATAAATGAAATTTCCGAAGTGGACAAACCATGGATGCCAAGCTTCGGGTATGTCCTGTGTATAAGACTGAACATGTCAGTATAATAATCGAGGTCCAGGTCGGGGTTCACGCCCCCCTGTATCAGGAGCTGTGTTATGCCAAGCTTCTCGTAGAACGGCCGTATCCGGTCCACCACCTGTTCCTTTGTCAGCAGGTAGGAGTCGTCCTCCTTCCCGGTCCTGTAAAAAGCGCAGAAGTTACACCTCACATTGCAGATGTTGGTGTAGTTGAGTATCATGTTTGAAACAAAAGACACCTTTTTACCGCTGATTTCAGCGGTTATGTTTGCTGCAAGCTTTCCGAGCATGTTCAGGTCAGCTTCATCATACATGAAAATTATGTCTTCCCTGTCCAGCTCTTCGCCTTTTTTCACCTTGTTGCCAATGTAGTCAAGCGACTGCGACGAAGCGATCATGATCCTTTAGCTTAAATCGATTATTAACTGTTTCCACGTTCCGTCTTTACCGGAGCACAAGCCCTGTAACCGAAACAATAAAATGCAAATGGTTATTAGTTCAATTCCACTTTTGGAGCCATGGAGCAGATCCAGTCATATCGCTATAAATACTGGGAAGAACGCCTCCGCGATGATCCTCTGATCTCAGCCGGGGATGCGAAGTCACTTGTATCAGACCTTTCGCTTTACGATATGATGGCACTGGCCAATGCGCTCACATCCGTACAGGTTGGTGACGTTGTCTCATATGCAATCTCCTATAACATCAACTACTCAAATTACTGTGCCGCTTCCTGCCCTATCTGCGCCTTTTACGTGCCAATGAAAATTAAGGGGAAAACTGACAAGGGGTATGAACTGAGCCTTGAGGACATAAGGAAGGAGATGCAGAAAGCTAAAGCCATAGGCGCCACTGAGATACATATCGTAGGTGGATTCAACCCTGACCTTCCGGTAGAGTACTATGAAGATATCTTCCGGCTTGTGAAAACCGAAATGCCTGGAGTTACCCTGAAGGCGTTGACCATACCTGAAATAGATTTTATAGCGAGGACTCACGGCCTATCGATCAAGGAATTTGTGTCAAGGCTCCGCGATGCAGGCATGGACGCACACACCGGAGGAGGAGCAGAAATTTTCGACCCTGAAGTCAGGAAAATAATAACAACAAAGGAGAAGATTTCAGGGGAAAAATGGCTTGAAGATGCAAAGATCATTCACAAAATGGGTATAAGGGGGAATTCCACGATGACTTATGGCCATGTGGAAAACTTCGACCAGATAATAGACCACATAGTAAAGTTGCGGGATAACCAGATCCAGGTTCCCGGATTCCTCTCATTCATACCTCTAAAGTTCAGTATTGAGAACACACCGCTGCTCAGGATGGGAAAGGTGACTATGCCAGCTTCCGGAGAGACTGACCTTAAGGTGATTGCAATGGCCAGGATAATCGCAGGCGCTTACATAAAGAACATCAGCGTATACTGGGTAGCCGTCGGGAAGGAAATTGCACAGATAGCGCTTAATGGAGGGGGAAGCGACCTGGTCGGCACGGCGTTCAGCGAAAAGATATTCGGCGCCACGGATCGGCGCGACGTCACTACGTCTGAAGAGCTTGATCACCTCATAAGGGAGGCTGGCAAAATCCCGGCTCAGAGAGACACATTCTACAACATCCTGCGGTACCCATGACAGGGATTGGGAATAGATCGGATTTTAAGTGGTTTCATTGATCGGACTTATCAACTTCAGCCACACAGAACCTCTTGCCATGGCCATGGATGACAGAACTTATATCAGGGAACACCCGCGTGACCTGCTTGCCCATGTCCTTGATGGCAACCTGGAATGTGCCATGATCTCGCTGGTGTCATACCTGGAGAATCGCGACAGGCTTGCCATTATGGAGACGGCAAATATCCACTCGAGGAGGGGAACGCTATCCACGCTGCTTGTGTCAAAGGGAAAAGGGATTGAGAAGGACATGAACATAGCCATAACCGCGCATACACACACAACATCGTTTTATCTTGAAAGGATACTCTCTGCCATGGGCATAACGCATAGAAGCATTACCAGGCAGGGCACCCTTGCAGCTGACCTTCTGTCTGATTCTGATTATGCACTTGTAATAGGGGATGAGGCATTGGAGGTGTTCAATGGCGGTTACAGGATACTTATGGACATAGGATATGAATTTTCAAGAATCTTCTTAATGCCGCCGTTGTATGCGGTCACGGTCTACAGGAAGGACCATGCATACCCCCGGGAGGATCATGATCTCCTTCAGGATGGAGTGGCACAGTCACATCTGTTCAGGGCAAAGGCCGTAGAGAAGATGTCCACGACTCTCCACATACCGAGGAGCGTGATGGATTCATATTACAGGTGCATAGAGTATGATTTCAATCCTCTGGTAAGAGGCACTGCAGACTTTGTCCAAAGAGAGCTTGTATCGTAACTTTGCGTCACTTTTATTTATCAATTTTACCTTAGGGTAACATGTTTGAGGATAAGTTCCAGAAAGTGAAGGATGGTTTCACTTTCGACGATGTGCTTCTGTTACCATTCAAGGCATATGTGGAGCCGAGAGACGTTGACGTTTCATCCAGGCTGAGCAGGCACATAAAGCTCAGAGTCCCCATATTGAGTTCACCAATGGACACAGTTACTGAGGCAGAGATGGCAATAGCCATGGCAAGATACGGCGGGATTGGCGTCATCCACCGGAATATGTCAACCAATGAACAGATTCTACTGGTAAGGCAGGTCAAGAGGGAGGAATCCATAATAATAAGGGATGTTCACACCGTTGATCCCGATACACCACTCGAAGTGGTAAGGAGCATAATGAAGAACAAGCACATCGGCGGTCTCCCGGTTGTAAGCGGAGAGAAACTGGTCGGAATTGTAACCAAGAGGGATATTGAATTTGCAGACAAACAGAAGAAGACTGTTTCTGATATAATGGTAAGCAAGGTGATATCAGCCGGAGACGACATCACCATAGAACAGGCAACAGAAATACTTTTCAAGAACAGGATAGAGAAACTTCCTCTTGTTGACAAGAAAGGCAGGCTTGTTGGCCTCATCACTGCGAAGGACATTTTCACGAGGGAAAAATATCCCGATGCCACAAGGGACGAAGAGGGAAAGCTCATGGTATCAGCAGCCGTGGGCCCCTTTGACATAGACAGGGCGGTGAACCTTGAGAAGGAGGGTGCGGACATGATCGTGGTCGATACTGCGCATGCCCACAACCAGAACGTTATGGAAAGCGTAAGGAAAATGAGGAAGAGCATCGGGGTGGATCTTGTCGTTGGGAACATTGCGACAAAAACAGCCGCGGAAGACCTTATTTCACTTGATATTGACGGACTCCGCGTCGGGATAGGGCCGGGATCCATCTGCACAACCAGGATCATAGCCGGGATCGGCGTCCCGCAGCTGACTGCTGTTTCAGAGGTTGCTGAATATGCCGACAAGCAGGGTATACCTGTCATCTCGGACGGAGGGATCAGGTATTCAGGAGACATAGTGAAGGCATTTGCGGCAGGCGCCAACTCAGTGATGCTTGGATCACTATTTGCCGGGACAGACGAAAGCCCTGGAGCTGAGATGATAATAAACGGAAGGAAGTACAAGTCATACAGGGGGATGGGCTCAATCGGTGCCATACAGAAAGGGGCATCTGACAGGTATGGCAAGCTGGGCCAGAACAAATTTGTCGCTGAGGGCGTGGAAGGAGCCGTTCCTTACCGCGGAAAGGTGCATGAGGTTCTTTTCCAGCTGGTTGGAGGGCTGAAGTCCGGCATGGGCTACTCAGGAGCCAAAGATATAGAGGAACTCAGGAAGAATTCAAGGTTCGTGAGGATCACCACCAATGGTCTCAGGGAAAGCCACCCGCATGACATCAGGGTACTCACGGAACCGCCAAACTACCAGAATTATGAACTGTAGATCCGGGACCTGCCTTTTTGCCGCTAAATGGCACAATCCAGAGGCTAAGGAAGGTCACTGGATTATCTTCACATCATAGTTCCTTACTATGTCGTCAAGCGTATCTATTTCAACGTCCCTTGCCAGCCTGGATATGGTATCGAAGTTTTCCCTGAACTTTACACTTCTCTTCGGGTTCCTGAGTATGGCTGCAGGATGGAACTGCGGGATCACGAATGTTTTCCTGCAATAGTATATGGTGCCTGAAATCTCGGTGACCTTTCCGAAATTATTGTTCAGGATTTCTCCCAGCGCCTTAATCGCAGAGTTTCCCATGGGCACAACAAGCCTGGGCCTTATTGCATCCATCTCCTCTCTCAGGTACGGAGAGCATGCCCTTATCTCTGAGTTCCGGGGGGTTTCACCAACCTTCGGCCTGCATCTGACCGAATTTGTGAGATAAACCTTGATCTTCGGTATCATGGCTGACTCCAGGGTCGCATCCAGCAGCTTGCCACTCCTTCCTACAAAGGGTTTTCCGGCTTCGTCTTCCTTGGCACCCGGAGCCTCTCCTATGATCATTATTGTGGACTGGGACCCTCCGAATCCACATACCGGCTTCTTGCGTGAAAACTGCAGATCACATTTCTTGCAGTTCCTGATCTCGTTGCAGAGATCCGGTAGACTTTTCATTGATGGAAATAATCCAAGGATATTATAGACTTATTGATTGCGGCTCATTCCCCATGTTTCTCTGGCTTCTGGATGTCAGGTATATTCCAACTGCAACCAGCGCGAATCCTCCGTAGGTGAAAATAGTATTTGTCTGCCCGAGGATCAGGAAGCTGAACAGTATGGATAGGGCAGGAACCAGGAAAAAATATGAAGATATGGCTGGGACAGAATACTCCCGGTAAAGCTTAAGGTAGATAAAATAAGCCACTGCGGTGCCAAGCACCCCGATGTACAGGCTGATCAGCAGGAACTGCCATGTTATCCCCGAAAGGCTGAAACTTTCAGTCGCAAAAGCCCACACAGTTATGAATGGCAGCGCGTAAATATACTGTATGGCATTAACGGTTGCAGGGTGTGTCGTGTGTATGTATTTCTTATAGAATATTGTTCCACCTGCCCAGCTAAGAGCGGATAGCAGCAGGAGTATGAGGCCTATTCCCGGGCTTATGGACAGTTGATCCACAAATATCAGGACAATACCCGCGAAGCCAAGAACTGAACCTGCTACTGTAAGGGGCCCGATCCTGTCTGCAAGGAAAATTGAGGAGAATATTATGGAGAATATGGGGTATGTGTAAACAAGGATGGACGAAATTGAGGCACTCTCCGTGCCCTCCCCTATGAACCAGAGTCCCATGAACAGGGTTATGTTAAGTGCAGAGAGTATGACCATCTTCAGGTTTGTAACAAGATCCCTGGGAAATTTCAACCCGCCCTTGATCAGGAAGAGCGAGAATATGGCAGCAAACATGACCCTGAACAGCAGGAGCATTAGCGGAGGCTCGTACAGGAGGGCAAATTTTACCATTATGTAGTTCAATCCCCAGAATGACGACATTGCCATGAATCCCGCAACATCTATTGACTTAGGCACCGCTACTGATTTAAGCAGGATATATCATAATTATGTTTGTGAGTGCAGAAGCCTATTGTAAACTCGGCTGCCTGAGATTGCCCGTAACCGTACTTTTTGCTGGGGAAAAAATTGAAGCAGAAATCCATCTCTTCCTCGAAGATCGTGGCTGCAGTAAGAGATTTAACATTCACTACCTTCTATATTTATGATGACAATTTTAGCATCCGTGACCTGTATTCCGGCACAGCCACGCAGAGCTGGCCGTGGAACCATCTCGTGAGCACCACTGCCAATATTCCTCCGGGTTATTAAGGCAAGATAGCTCCATGCGAATCAACAGAGTTTTAAATCCCACGGCATTAATGGATTGATCAAAATTGCTATTCCAGGACAAGGTCTCGATTCTTGAGTATTTTAACAAGCATGGGCTTCTGGTTTCACCACAGGCCCTGGAAATAATACTCAGCAGGAGCCTTGGAGACATGATACCCAGGCTGGTATCTGAAGACGTGGTCAGCACTGGCTACGTCGATGAGAAAACGGTCAAGAGCATACTTATCGGAAAGACCAAGACTTCCCCGGAGGATTTTGAGGTTTACATCCCGGACATCAAGGTAAGGAGCTCCGTAGATGATTTCCGGAATCACTTCGTAAGCAAGTACACCAAACTCAAGAAGATCATAGCCACATCCAGCTCTATGCGTGGAAGCACTGACATCCGGAGCGTGAAGAAGACCGCAGGGGAGGTGAAGTTCGTCGGGATGGTTTCCACGGTTGAAAAAACGAAGAACGGACACAAGAGGATAGTAGTCGAGGATCTTGAGGACAGCGTCAGTGTGATCCTTATGAAAAGCAAGAACATGGCTGATGAGCTCATACTGCAGGATGAAGTAATAGGCATTGTGGGCAATACATCAAACGGCCAGGGGGAGACAGTGATTTTTGCTAACGAGATCATCCGGCCGGACATACCGTTCAGGATGATTGATGAAACCCGGAGAGAACCGGTATTCCTGGCCTCGCTGTCAGACATACATGTGGGCAGCAAGACGTTCAGGAAAGACGATTTCATGCATATGATATCATGGATCAAGAGCTCGGATGAAGAAGCACAGAACCTCAAGTACCTGATCCTGAGCGGTGACGTGGTTGACGGTATAGGCGTATACCCTTCCCAGGAGGAAGACCTGGAAATAATGAATCCATTTGAGCAGTATGCTAAACTCGGGGAATATCTGTCTCAAATTCCTGAGGACATAAGGGTGTATGTAATGCCGGGAAATCATGATAGCGTTAGACTGGCCGAGCCACAGCCGGTATTTTCTCAGAAGATCGCACAATCACTGGGAAGGAATGTTACACTTATTCCAAACCCGTACACCCTGCACCTCGAAGGAAGGAACGTCCTGGTATACCACGGGATGTCCCTGAACGACATGGTTGAGCTGGTTCCCGGTGCAAATTTTGAGACCATAGGCAAGGCGATTGAGGAGATACTCAAGAGGAGGCACCTTGCACCGAGATATGGAGGAAAAACACCGCTGATACCGAGCCCGGTCGACTACCACGTAATTGAGGAAGTGCCTGACATTTTCATAACCGGCCATGTGCATTCCCATGCACTGGGAAACTACCGCGGCGTCAGGTACGTGAATTCATCCACATGGCAATCACAGACAGAATACCAGAGGATGATGAACTTCAGCCCCAATCCTTCCAGACTGACGATGTTCGACCTGAACTCGAAGACCACAATAGTGAAGAAATTCGGAGTGGACTAGTACTTAACCACCCCACCTACGCCCGTATGACCCAAGATTTGGAAGTTCGCATTTTTGGCAGCCAAGCGACTGGGCTATAAACACAATCAGGTGCTGGATCAGAGTGTTCTTTTTATAATCTCTTCAATTTCACTTTGGAAAGAGCTGAGGAAATCGGTCATTGCCTCGTCTTTTATTGACTTCGGGGCAGTTGCAACTCCGATCTTTGCTGTGACCTTTGCCATTTTTGCCATGGAGTCGTACTCCTTGAGCCTGGCTTCCATGTATTCTTTCAGCACTTCCATTATTTCCAGCCTCAGGCCCTCGCTCTCATTGATCTTCTTCTTGATGTATTCCTTGATAATGTCTTTCATTATTTCACGTATTGCCTCGAAGTAAAGCTCTTCGGATGGCATTGTGCTCATGAAACGCTTTATGTACAAGTCCAGATTTTCCTTCACGACACATTTAGATAGATATGGTAAATAAACTTTGGCTGGAAATTGAAAAAATAGTTATAAATAATCATAGGCAATATGGAGACACGCTTTATCTCGAATAAAGCATGCCATGTATAAAATTCAAGTGATATAAACTTGGGGTGAAATGTTGAAGAGAAGTTCAAGGGACTGGAAGAAACGCGGCAATATGCGCTGGAAATGGCGCAAGAAAAGAATTAGAAGATTAAAGAGAGCAAGAAAAGCAAACAAGATGTAAGGGCGCATGGGGTAGTCAGGTATCCTAACGGGCTCCAGTCAGGGTGTGATTAGCTATGGGTCAACTGATCTTATGATGAGTGACTGGAACTATGAACCGGGAAGAGACCCGTAGATCTGGGTTCAAATCCCAGTGCGCCCATTTGGTCTGAACGGCTCCCGCCGGAATACCGACCAGAGAGTTCATTTTATCCTCGCTGCTAAAGAGTTTCTTGACAGTGAGTTCCTTTTTAGCCAATGTGAATTCACGCATAGGCATGAGACTCATCTATTATCTACCTGTTGTTCAAACGGCAACGCGCGATATTTGATCGAAATAAACCAAACCGATTTTACTGAGGAGTCAAATTGTTATTCCGAAAGATAATTGCAAAAGGAACATACGGAAGTGTGTAAGCCATTACACATTTATAAAATGTGTAATACAATACGAATAATTAATATATGTAATGTGATACATATAATAATGGAAAAGGCATTAATATTGAAGATCCTTGATTCATGGAATTTTTGGAGTCACGACCTGGATACAGGAATAAGCCGTAACAATTATGTAAACACCATACTAAGATTCATTGACGAATCCCAGATACCGATTGTTATCGAAACCGGGATCAGACGAGCTGGTAAGTCCTTTATCGCCAAGCAAACAGCAAGGGCGTTAATTGACAAAAACCTGCACAAGACCCAGGTCTTGATCATTAACCTCGAGGATGAACGTCTGATTGATAGGAACTATGAAACTCTCCTGGAAATGTACGAAGCTTACAAGACTAATATCAACCCGAGCGAGAAGACGATAATAATTCTCGATGAGGCCCAGGAAATAGATGGATGGGAACGATTTGTTAGAGGACTCACTGAAAGAGAAGAAGCAAAGTTCCTGATTACAGGTTCGTCATCGAAGTTGCTCGATTCTGAGTATTCAACATTGCTTTCCGGACGGCAGGTAGTGGTATACGTTCATCCTCTTGACCTTCTGGAATACAGGGAATTTACGAAGCGTGAGGGAAGCTTAAGCCATATCTTAAAGGAAGGGGGATTTCCTGCGGTCGCCCTTTCCAAGAGCAAGAATGATATCGTGTATAGCTACTTCAATACCATAATCCTGAAGGATGTTATCCAGAGATATCGGGTCAGGAAACAGGACGACCTCATTCACATCGCAAAATTTTATGTCACTAGTGTGGGCTCAAGGATTACATTTAACAGAGTGGCAAAATTCCTCGCTCTTCCGGTTAAGACTGCCTACAATCTTTCCAAGTATCTGGAAAACGCTTATCTTGTTTTTTTTGTGGAAAGGTTCTCATTTTCCAGCAAATCACAGAATAACAGCCCCAAGAAAGTCTATTCCATAGACAACTCTTTTCCATCGCTTATAGGACTGAATCATGTTGAGGTCCTTGGAAGGCTCCTTGAGAACCTAATCGCAAGCACCCTCTACAAGATATCAAGACAAACGACTGATTTTCGATTTTTTTACTGGCACGAGAATGGGAAGGAAGTGGATTTTGTAGTGAAACGTAAAACGAAATATGAGGCGTTCCAGGTCGCATATTCAGTCAAGGATGATAAAACAAAAACCAGGGAAATTTCGGCTTTGCTTGACTGTGCTGCGTATCTCAATCTGGACAGTTGTCAAATAATAACCATGGAATATGCTAATGAGGAGGTGGTAGGAGGCATCACCATTACTTATGTGCCAGCCTCAGAATGGATAGCCGACATGCTGAACAATTACGTTGCAGGATCTGCTTAATATGATGTACATAACTGACATCATTCAGCGTTAAACCTATCAACCCAGCTAGAGTCCACCATTAACCAAACGCGTCATAACTGGAAAATTAAGGTAATCAGTACTGGCTATCCAACAATGCTCGCAGAACTTCTTTCGTCTTGATTAAATGTACCGCTTTTTCTTTCAGTATGAACGGATATGTCAATAAGTCTAGCTACGCTTGGTATAACTACCAAACACCTTAATAATTGAAGAAACGTACTATTCGTACTTTTACTATGCGTATTTGGACTGGCTTTATCTGAAATGTGCAAAATCTCTTCTTAATATATTGCGTAATGTCAAAATTGCAAAATAATCAGATTACTTTGGAATCATAAAGAATCATCAAGTTATAGATAATTTGCTGGTCCTGAATTAAAAATAAGTCCACACACTATAATTTTGCGTTTCCGAAATACTATAGTTAGATAGGTATGATAAGGAATACTTATAATAATCATTGAACGCTCTTTGCGATTTTACAGTGCTTTCACTACACAATCGAGGTGAGCATGAACGTCAAACTTGTGTATATTGCACATAAGAATCCCTTGAACGCTGTCTTGTGCAATAAAATTGGGCATATAACGATGGCTCATTGAATAAGAAAACACTCTTCCACTCTGCGAAAAATTTATTAGTTAAAAACTCAATACAATTTTAGGGGTTAATACCTCATATCAGGAATTTTCCCTTTTTGTAGTGAGCCAAAATGGAAACGGAAATGATTACGACCACATTGGAAGCGGCAAAAAGGCTAACCATAAACAAACAGTTTCTTTCCGGCAATGCACCGGATGGCTCATTCAACAATAAGCTAAAAACAATAATCAGGAACACAGGATACATTCAGTGGGATCCTGTTACAGTGGTGGCACCTTCGCATCTAATCTCAATATGGAGCAGGATCGGCAAATTTGACCATTCCGACCTGGATAATATGATGTGGAAAGACAAGGAGGCTCTCTTCCATTGGTCACCGACCGCCTGGATCGTCCTTACCGAGGACTATCCTATATTCTACTCATTAATGAAGCGCTACCCGGATTCCATGAGAAGAGGGTGGACATCTCACATTGAATCAGCGAAAAAAATTCTGGAATCCAACAATGGCCTGAAACAGAGGGTAATAAGCAGGTTGAAAGCAGGACCGGCTGAAACAGGACACTTCAGGGGTTATGGTAACATAGAGAAAAGCCAGGACGGTTGGAGTTCTGGAAATGAGGTAAGCCAGTTGCTTTTCCACCTCCATATGACGGGCGAAGTCATGGTTGTGGGACATTCAGCAAACCAGAATGTCTGGGCCTTAACCGATGATTTCCTTCCAGAGTGGGCTGATAGAACTATTTTTCCTATAGAAGAGTTAGAAAAAAGAACGGCAATTAGGGCACTAAAAGCTCTTGGGGTTGCACCTGAACTTGACATTTACCGCTATTTTGTTAGGGGTAGATACACAAACCTCAAAGGTGTCCTGAAGCAGTTGGTTGAAGATGGGATAGTGGTTAAGATAAGAATCGAAGAACAGGCTAATGCCAAACCACATTACCTGTTGTCAGATGATAAGCGGTCGCTTGATTCCATCATGTCAGATAAGTGGGAGGCCCGCTTGAACCTCATTTCTCCATTTGACAATATGATCACATTGAGAGAGAGGGCTCAAAGAATGTTCAACTTTGATTATATTCTCGAACAGTTTCTTCCCAAGGAAAAGCGGAAGTTTGGAACATATGTGCTTCCTATTTTGTGGGATTGCAACCTTGTTGGGAGGTTGGACGCGAAATTTGACAGGGATAAGGAGACTCTAAACATCAAAGGCGTATTTGCAGAACCTAAATTCCATAAAGACACCATCATTGGAATCAATCTGCATAAGAAAGTTGAGGAATTTGCTGAATTTCTGGGCGCGGAGAAAATCCTATATGGCAAAGAGAAGCCGGAGAAATGGGCAAAATATCTTAACTAATTCGATTAATCGAACAAGATTTATGAACAGGGCAATAAGTGATTTATTATCCCATCTTTCATTTTATGCTCGCTAACGACATCATAAAATTAGTATCATGGGGAAACCTGAGTCACACCTATACAGATCGCTCCCTGATTCTTCTCCCCCTAATAACGCTGAGGTCCAGTATCCAATTCGGTGTGGAGACTTACTTAGGCAGTTCTTAGATTCCGAAAGGTATTTCGTGCGAAAAGCGATTATAAATCATGATGCCGAATTTCGAAAGCCAGATAAAAAAGGAAGACAGCGCACTAATAGTCTGGGATATACAGGACACTCTGGTTTCCAGAGCTTTTAATGGTAAGGAGATACTCGGAAACGTGAAAACGCTTATAGATGCCGCAAGGAAAAACTCTGTTCCGGTCTTCTACACCAAGATCACGCCCCTCCCAGAGAAATTTGAATCCCCTTTGAGGAAGTCAATGGGCCGCGGAGGATTCAATCCAGGTGTCATAGCAAAGGAGATTTCACCCGCTGATGGGGATGTGGTTCTCAATAAGAATACCGCCAGCATTTTCATAGGCACCAATTTTGAACTGATGACAAGAAATGCCGGAATTCACACCCTGATATTTACTGGCATATCCACCGAGATAGGGGTTGAGACTTCTGCCAGGCACGCACAGAATCTCGGTTACCTGCCTGTTATTGTAGAGGATGCAGTAACCTCGTCAGATAAGGATGCTCATGAGCGAAGCCTGAAGAACTTGGCGAGAATGATGCCTGTCCTGAAGACTGGCAATGTTGTCAGGATAATGGAGAAGTAGGTTTTGCATAAGTAATGCCTCCTTGGTATCAAAAGTGGAAGAATAATTCCTGGAGATTGATCTCTTTTACTCTTCGACAGGACTTACCGGGTGATGCCAGTCTGCCCCAAGCTACCATGACTTGGGCATCACCCCTATTTTCTTATTTTCGATTATTATCCACTTTTCCAGAAGCCCTCTAGTTTGGCATGCACATTGTTTAACTTGCTGCTTGGAAAATCTTTGCTATAACACACAACCTCAGATGTTAAAGAGCTCCCGGTTCCTATACCCTGGACAGCTTAATTTCAACCATTGAGTGCTATGCCTTTGTTGTGGTTTTCTCTCAATCAGTTCAAAATTTCAGTTTTGGGCTGGTGACCGATATAAGTGTTAGTTTCATGGGATACATATAACTCGTCCATTTTTAGGTACCCTTTTATTTCAACCCGCGATTATCAAGAATGATTATTGCAGACGTTACGTTCTACCCGATAGGAAATGGAGTTTCTGCTGGAAAAACCATCAGGGAAGCCATTACCAAACTGAAGGAGAGTGGTTTCAAGTGCTACCCGAACAGCATGGCGACAGTGATTGAGGCAAACACACTTGAGCAGATATTCAGCGCGATTTCAAATGCTGAATCATTTATTGTCTCGAAAGGTTTCCAGAGAGTGGAAACTATAATCAAAATAGACCACAGACTGGATCTTGAGAATACTGTTGAAAGGAAACTCAAGGCAATCAGGGAAGCTTAGTGCCAGAGTGGAAGGATCACTACCAGTAACGGAGGTCAGCTGAATGCCATTTTCTGGGAACCATAATACCTGGTTCTTCTGTTAAGGTATTTCTGTAAGATTCTGTGTGATTATTGATGGTTTCCTCATCTTAACCAGAGAAACCGTACTGTCTATGAAATCAATAATCCATCGGATCTGCTTCTTCGGAGTACTAAAATATCCTCAAAGTGTTCGATATATACCTGTTATTTCATAAAACCTGAGACGCCGAATAGTTGATTCATTCCTAATTTCATTGAACAGGACTGCGAATACATTTTGTTTTTGAATTGCCCTGAGAATTATTATTTATATGTAGAAGTCGTAGGAAAAGAGTAGAAATGCTGAAACAGGGGTTATACGAACAGGTAATTAACCAGATTATTAGAAAAGAACTGGATTCTGATATACCACCAGTTTCCTCCATAGTTCCTATTGACCGGAAAGAAATCCCGAAGATATTATCTACATACCTTGCAGATATCATTGAAAAGGGCCTTGAAAGTGCCATGAATAAGGGTATCAGCCCTGCAACTCAGATAGGCTTGATCAATTCAACCATAAAGTCACTGTCAGATAAATTCGGAGATCCAGAACTGGCTGGGCTTTCTGTTGCAACTATCCCTTTGCGCTGACCGCCCCACTATTTGAGGCGTTTTAATTATCTCAGGATAGTATCCCAAATCTTGGGTAATTCTAGAAGCCAATTCCAGGATCATTAGAGAAATGTTCCATATGAGGTATCCTTTATAAATGCACAAGCCTTGGGACACTATGTTTGACCTAATCCTACGTATTCTTGAAGAAACAAAGTTATTGAGTTTATTATAGGAACAAGAGTAATCTAATCACTCATCCAGTGGTAATATTTCTGATCCGCATATTCCTAGACCGTTTCTAATCAGCTTTGAGGCCATGATAGCTTTGGTATTGCTGCAATATTTGTTAACTCAGTTCCAAAATAAATGTATGTTACCTTAACTGATTTCGGAGGTTTTCAGTGATACCCGTTTTACACAACTATCTTCAGAGATACTGTATATTCATTTCCGTTTAGGTTAAACCGGATCAAGTTTTCATTGAGTTCTAACACCACTCTGCTCCCATAGTCAAACTCCTTATGGTGATTAGGACACAGCACCAAAATATTCTTTGGCTCCTCTTTGCCACCCAAGCTTTTAGCCTTTATGTGCGCCCCCTCAATGTATAATCCCCCATTTTCCTTCTTAATAGAAACCCCACAAATCTGACATTTGAAACCTCTATTTTGTTTAATAAGAGAGATTGCCACTAGATCCCTTTTTAGACGCTTCCCATTAATAACTATATACTCGTCCGGATTAGGACTCAGGGACCTGAGGCGATTTGCTACATCATCAGGAGATAAACCCTTCACGATTTTTTCGGTTCTCTCCTCTTCTTCAAAACTTGTTTGAGTTAACACTTCCAACTTAACATCAGTTGGCACTTTTTTAACTATGTTTGAGGAGAATGTTTGATTTGGAGGCCAAGGGCTTATTTGCCAATTAAAAAATATTCGATCGTCGGTATTAGTTACGGTAGAAAGGTACTTCAAAGTCCCTGCATAATAATATTTTTTATCCCCTTCAACTCTAATAAATAGGTAAATTAGATCTCCTCGATTATTAGATTCTTTAAATCTTTGGATTTGGGGGTCACTTCTTTTCTGATGTTTTTGTGGGTGCCAACGAAGGATACCACTTTCGTCAACCCACTCTTCACCAATGCCTTGGCTTCCCAGAGTCACGAAAAACAAAGTATCACCTTCTGAGGTTTTAACTGAAATTATGCCCGACTGTCTCCATGTTGGGGTCATTTCAGATTCTCCAAAAATCCTCAGCAAATCCTCTCTGCTATACAGATTATAAAGAACTAGGGAAGATCCAACAGTTCTCTGCAAATCAACCCTATACACTTTGAAAGACCCGTTAACACTTTTAATCCCCCAAATACCATGAATTGCAGGGTTGTAAAGTGTAACTGAAGCTCTCCCAAGCTTGAAAAGGAAATCATATTTCTCGCGAGGTTCCACAACCTCGCGTTGGTTGAAAAAATAATTTATTCTACCTAGGGAATTAACAGATGCAGAGTTAATAGTATCTATCATGGACTGTTTATTGTCGTGTTCATAATGAGTTAATGCGTATTGTATAATTTCTTTATTAGTAGCAGTACCACCACTTGACATTACTGCTTCTTTGACCATTTCATACAAAGTTGGCATATTTAGTGTACGTTTTTATAAATAAAAACTTAAGCCATACAATTTACTCTTCTCAATCATCTGACCAATTGTCTTATTCTTCATTTTAAGATGACTCATTCCATTTTTCTCAACACAATTCTCCCATCCTTAACGGAAATTCAACATCACCTAAGTTCTCGTAACCCTTGCATCTCCTCACTTCTGGAAGCATATACTCTACATCATCATTCATATCCATCCTTCCACATTTGTCCTCATTCCGAGACCGGCCACACCCTCATAATATCTCTTATGGGCTTTTCTGCAATGAGGTTGCACATACTTTCCTAACCTCTTATGCCCGGCGAAATAGGAATATTCCTCTGGACAGGTTCCATCATTCATTGGTTCACGTCTGCTTTCTCTTTCCAACAGACTCTTCAATTTTACAGAGTTCCGCAAATTGCTACATTTGTTGAACTTTTGATGAGGCAAAAGTATTAATCTAAGTTATGATATGAAGTTCAACACGGTTCCATGGGTATTAGACGGGGTAGATAATGAGATATAGCGATGTTGAAAAAAGGCTTGACATGAAACTTACTCTGACCATGGAGCAACAACACCCCATACTTCCACTTCTTGAGAGGGAGATTGATACAATTCCTCTTGATTCACAGAATACCGGAAATGAAGCTTTCGTAGATCTTTTTATTTGCGGATCAGCCGCACAAAAGCTGGAGGGCGTTCTTTCCAAATTTCAGCCGGATATCATGGGCGGATGCCTGGTAATTAGGATGAAGGCAGAGGAGCTGGGAACCGCATCGTCTATTCTTGGTCAGCTGGCTGAGATACCGCTATGCGCCCGTGGTAGCCTATACCTTATGGATCGGAAGATCTTCGCCGATTACAGGATGGCTTCATCCGACATTTCGTCTATAACAGAAATTGAGAAACGAATTATCTCCATGAATAACCGTGTCAGGATTTCCGACTTTGGACCCGGAGCAGGAGGAATTGCAACCATAGATGCAGTCAACTCCAGGATACCTCTGGGGATTGTATCCTATGAAGCGGATATCATGGGTGACTTCGGCGATGCAATGGAGGGGGATTGTTTCATCGAGTACAATTTCAACCAGGTGGACTCAAAGGGATTCAGGGCTATTGTCTATAACGCGGAAGGGCAAAAAACCACCTATCTTGATTCACCTTTCCTGAGGGAAGTACAGCGGCTATCGGTTGACCGGAAGATCCCAAAAGCGGCAATATTTGCCAGGCCAGAAAACGGAAAATACCGATCGTTCACGTTCCTTCCGGACTCCATGATAGATAACCAGGTATCGATGCTTTACGAGGCCACAGCAAAGTTCACAGAGGCAAATTTCAAGCTACGCGCAATCCGATCCTACAACAGCGAAGCTTGGCAGTGGATATGAATTACGCACAATTTTACTTGACCTATTCTTAAAATACCCAGAGGAATTGCAAAAAAATGGAGCTATTTTCAACACTCAATATTTTAGGCTCTGTTGACCTGACTGTCATGCTGATCTTCTATGTTTATGAGGGCAGGAACCCCATTTATTCCCTTCTTTTCGGGTTTACCTGCATAGGATCTTCTGCCTATGCCTTCCTTTCTGGAACCTGGCCTTTTGGGGTGATAGAGATTGCATGGGCTGTTTTCAGTATGAAAAAATTTTTTACAGGGAAAAAGCTTCGAGTCGCGACAGGGTGAGAAGAGAGGGCGGGGCCTGACATGACCATTGCGTATGCCTGCCCTGAAAATACTGACAGGCAGGGTCAGAACAGCTTCTTCTGCCTGTCGACTTGATCCGGCAGCATACTTAGCTGCCAGTTTACAGGTTTTCTTCCCATTGCTTCCAGAAAATGATTCGCTGTCCCCGGCCCAAAACCCTGAAAGTGATTGTTTGAGAACACATGGGCGCTAGCAATCTCGTCTTCTCTGGATTTCAGTTCTGCTGCCCATTTACTGATAGAAGCGGACTTATTCAGGCGAATGGCACCAAATTCACGTTCGCCAAGCGACCTGTCACCAACCAGCCTGAGGTATACGTCCTGCGATGTCATTATTGCTGGTATTTCAGCGAATGGAGCCTCAGACCATGCGAACGTAACTCCTGCTCTCTCCAGTACCGAGTAGACGTCCTTGCGATACCAGGAATCGTGCCGGAATTCCATTGCGAACCTGAACTCTTCAGGCAGTGTTCCGAGGAATTTTTCCAGGTCATCGAAACCTTCCATGTACCTGAAGAAGGGAGGCAGCTGGACAAGTATGGTTCCTAACCTGCTTCCAAGCTTGTTCATGGTTTCAATGAAAGAATCAAGTATCGCTCCAGAGTTTGCCAGCCTTTTCTCATGTGTGATCTCACCCGGGATTTTTGGGTAAAACCTGAAATTCTCAGGTGTTGATTTACGCCATGACTCCACAGTGCCCACAGCAGGAATCCCATAGAACGTGGAATCTATCTCCACCGAGTCAAAGACCTTGGAGTACAACTGCAGGAATCTATCCGGACTGGTGTGTGAGGGGTAAAAAGGACCCACCCACGCCCTGTAACTCCATCCGGAACAACCTATCCTCAATTTCATGCGTTCTGCTGATATATTAGAAAGTGAGTTAATAAAGATTCAATGAGGGGAACCATTACCGCTTGACATCAGAGCGAAATGCGTGAAACTATTGAGGTATCACTATGCAACACCGCAAACCTGCTCTTAATTCTCCCTGGCCTGCTTACGGGGAATCTAGCAAGAAAGCTCCGACCTTCAGGTAGGAGATGAATTGCGAACATTAACGCAATCATTATTAGGGATACAGCGAATCTGGAATCAAGCACGAAACTACTACGGGCAATGTTCCCGGAGGAAGTCGTTGCAGAAAAATCCCCATGAACCGATTGCTCCGAAAGGACTTCGCCATGAGGTTGGGAATGTTTCCATTCCGCAGTCTTTGCAGAGGAATGGATCTGAAACATATCCCGATTGCATGCAGACAGGGATGCATGCAAAGGGAACACTAATATCCCTAAAGAGGCAACGTTCAGGACTGGAGCGACCCCAGAACTCTGTAATAGGTTCCCGCAAAACTGTCTAGACCGTGAGGAATGAAAGCAAAAACGAAGAAAAAGCGAGAACCTCCGAAGCTTCAGCGAGGAGAGTATGTCAGATGGTCTTCCAAACAACAGAATCGATTAAAGCACATATTTATGATACGCAGTGTTTATCAGTTGTGCTTAAGCCTTTAGTGAAATGGGCTGGGGGGAAGAGGCAGTTGCTGCCTTCAATACTGAAGATGCTTCCCGAAAGCTTTGAAACATACATTGAACCCTTTGCCGGAGGCTGTGCGGTTCTTGTTGGGATCTACAACATTGGTAAGCTAAAGCATGCCATTATTTCAGACCTTAATGAAGAGCTCATCAACCTTTATGCAGTTGTCAAGAATGACCCGGAGGCACTCATAGCTGAGATTGACGGCATGTCTTTCACCAACGACAGTAAGTCATACTATCTGTGCAGAGATAGGTTCAATGCCTTGCTTGGGCAGTCCAGTTTCAGTAAGGAACGGGCGGCATTGTTCCTGTACCTTAACCGCCATGGATATAATGGACTCTGGAGAGTAAATGGATCCGGAAAATTCAACGTACCATTTGGGAGATACAGCCATCCGCTTATGCCTGCCCCGGATCATATCAGGGAATTCAGCGCAATGCTCTCCTCTGTCGACATATACAGCGGGGACTTCGCCGGAACATGCAGGATCGCATCGGGCGGAGACCTGGTTTACCTGGACCCCCCGTATTTTCCCGTATCCATTACGTCAAACTTTACAGGATATTCAAGAGGTGGATTTTCCATGGAACAACAGAGCCGCCTGAGAACAGAGTGTGAAGATATGGACAGAAGGGGAGTGAAGTTCATTTTCAATAATTCTTACACTCCCGAAATCTCGAGGCTTTATGATAGATTTTTCACGTACAGGGTGCCGTCTACAAGGATGATAAACCGCAATTCAGACGGGCGCATGGGACACTATGACCTGCTTGGATCAAATTTTGCTGTAGCCGGAACAGACAGCATGATCGTGGATGACTCACCGTATCCCAACTGAATTACAGGTTTTTTCACTGATTGCAATCTGCAACATTTTATATTCAAGAAATCGTTGCATTTTTATGGATGCAGATACGGCAAGTACCGTGAGAAGCAAACTGATCTGGTTCGGAATTGTATCACTTGCATCAATCATTCTCTGGATATCTACGGCATGGATCATCAACCCATGGTTCAATTTCCAGACAGGTGCTCTGAGCGCACTTGGGTCTCCCGGAGCCAATGACCCATGGGTTTACAATGTGGGGCTGATGTTCACCTCCATCCTTATTGTTGTATATTCGGCAGGACTTATAATGTACTCCAGGAATGTTATACAGAACGTTGGGGTTTCATTCTTCATAGTGGCTGCAATGTTTCTTGCCCTGATCGGAATTTACCATGGAGGGACCTATCCGCATGACTTTGTCTCCATGTGGTTCTTCATTCAGGCGGATCTTTCTATAATCATATGGGGAGCAGGGACTTTCCCGTACAGAAAGCTAATTGGCTCCTATTCCATTGCAATCGCACTTTTGGCTACATTTCTTGCGTATGCCTTAAACTGGCCGTCTTCCGCTGAACTTGAGATATTTGGGACATGTGCCATATCTCTCTGGGTTGTTATTACGGTTTTTTTCGCCAGGAAGGGAAAGCTGTAAAGACATGCATAATAAAGATATCCAGCGGAGAAATGACATAACTACGAAAACATGGTGAAAAATGACTGAAAGAGACCACTCACTGAGACGAGGCATGCAATTGCTCATTTCTGACTTCATGCTTATCTTCCCTTTCCTGGTGAGCTTCATCGCGGCCCTGGTAATCGAAACTATCATGGTGGGATTGCTTGCCGCATCTGCATACTTCGGCCTGTTCACTACAGGAAATAGCATCATTGGACTTTCCATCTGGGCTGTCATCCTTGATTCCGTTGTGGTCTTTATAGTCATAATCATAGAAACTTTCGGTGTGATTTGGCAGTCCGATTCCGCATCAATTCGAGGCAAGGGATACAGGTTCGGTCTGGAATCGTCTTTCAGGGGAACGGCAGGGTCAATTAGCAAATATGCAATGATAATGGTTTTTATGGCAGTTGTAGGTGCGGCCATTAACCTCATTCCTCTATTCGGAGGTTCACTGTCCAACCTCTGGCTGGCATATTCCGCTTTTGCACTGATGCTAAGCGTCATTACCGGCAGGAGCTTTTATGACACTCTTTCTGGCGGTGCCAATCTTCTCCAGAAGCTGTACGAAGATGAATCAAGCACAGGTCTCTTTTTTGCGCTTGTGATAATTGTATCAGTTGTTCCGGTGATATCCGGACTGGCGCTACTGATAGAGATCATATTTGGATCTGCGGTCCTGGTCACATACGAGGAGAACAAATAATGCGTCATGGAGAAGTATCCGGCAACTTGCGCAGAATACGGCCAGCGTAAAGATACACCATGTATGAAAGGATTATGCCCAGCAATGCCAGCGGCCCCCACATGAGTACAGGGTCTGCATAGAAATATGAAAGCATAACAGTACCAGCAAGCGGGGCAATAGGCTGCACAAGGCCGATGACGAGCTGGGCAGCGCCGAAATACTGCCCCCGTTTGTCTGCAGGTGACATCTTTCCTATAATGCTGTAAATCACGGGAGAGATCACGTTTTCTCCCATTGTTATTGCTATCACATCAATTATGAGGAAGACAGTGCCATTGAAGAAGGCCAGCGCGAGGAATGAGAAGGAGTAAATCAGCCCGCCTATTGCTATCCGCGTGCTGTCACTTATCTTTCTAAAGATTGCATTTGTCGGCATCTGCAGGAACACAACGGCAAATCCGTTGACTGTGTACAGTATTCCTATTTCTCTGTTAGTGATGAAATCAACCCTGCTCCAGAAGAGGGTAAGGGTGGTACCCCACTGGCCGGCTACAAAGAATATTGATCCTATCAGGAGGCTGATTATTATGAACTTTGTATCCTTCTTCGGGAAGGAAAATCCCTTTGAAGATAGGCTGGTGACATGCGGCGTCTCCTGCACGTAGAGGGCGTAAATGATCCATTCAACCGCAGTAGATACCGCCGGGAACAGGAAAACATAGCCGTAGTTGAGATAAGAAAGGAAACCTCCTATTGCAGGCCCTGCTGAGAAACCTATGTTTGCCATTATCCTTACAACGCCGAAGGCATCTGTCCTGTCGGCCTCCTTCACCGTATCGGTTATTATGACATTGTCGAGTATTCCCTGTATGCTCATCATGGGCTCAACCATCACGAACGCTACGTATATCACGTAGATGTATGAATTCAGGAAAATGAGCGTTGAGATCACGATGAAAATCAGCATAATCAGGGGAGGCGTTATGAGGGCCAGTTTTCTTCTTCCGAACCGGTCTATGAGGTTTCCACCATATATGGAGAATGGGAGGGATATTATTGCAGTTATGAAGAAGAGGAAACCAATCACAGGATACTGGACATGCCTGACAATAGAAAGGTACAGGGGGATGAATATCCACGCCTGCGAGCGCCCGAGGACCCTGATAAGCTGCGCTACCGATATGGCTCTCACATATCTGTTCGAAAAAATTCCACCTGCCCTCAATGATGATAAATAGGAACCCGACAAGTTGAAGCGGTAGCTTATCGGGAATTAAATACATTTGTTATTGAGGGCATTGCCAGATTCTGTTTAATTTCCACGAGGAAAATGTGAAAAAGGAGTCACTCAGAAGTTGTCCTGCTGGCTTGATGTGTCTTTCCTGAATATTGAACGAGTCTTTTTTCTCTTGATGGCGGATTTCACATCATCCTCGTTGATACCGTCCGGAAGGCCCTTTCCATTTACATAATCAAACAGAACCAGCTTGACGATGTTCAGGTATGTATAATTCAGGATCACCCCAACAACTATAAGCATGATTCCGGCAACTATTAAAATAGCCAGCACAAAAACGGGAATGGCAGTTGATATCAGCATAAATCCTCCTATGAACGCAAACACGCCACTGAGCGTGAAGATCAGTGTGTAAAGATCTACGTAGGCAACGCCTCCAAAGGTTTGCCCGAAGTGGTTTTTTATTGTTGCCACACTGTTCTTAACTGCATCTATGGGCCCCGACCTGTTGTCAAGTATGGAAGGAATGGCGAAAAAAGTTGCTATGGCTATCATCATGGATCCAATTGCACCGATTACAAACTGCCCAATACCCCGAAAGCGTGATTCAATGATCCTGAGTAAAACCATGAGCAGTGTGTAAAAAATAGCCCATTCAAGGGCTTGCTTTCTGTAAGACCACGCCGTTCCCAATGCGGTTCTCAGCGAAACGGGATTCCCTGAATTATGTGCCCTGTAGGCTATTAGCATAGCTAGCAGGATTATTGTTGACAGAAAGCCAACGGCTATATATGCAAGCAGTAAGGCACCAATGTAGATGAAAATGCTGTTGCCTGAGAAATTTGGTGGAATAGTGACATAAAGAGAAGCGAATGTGAATGCAAATATGCCGACAGAGATAATCCCGGAAAGAATGGGATATAAAAAGACTCCCCTGTCTTTGGACACACTCTTTCTCACAAGTCTTGCAAGCCGCCATCCGGCCTTGAGGTTCGCAAACATTGAAACATTTATTTGAATAGGCTATTAAAAGATTACCTGCCCAATTTCGTTCCGGGAACTGAGTTGTTGGCGTATTGATTCTATTTCAAGTGTTTTCGTATCTGACCGACTGCACGTCATCGTGTGTCATTTCACTTACTCGCATAAAAGGCGTTGATGGGGGCACACGTTTGACAACTCGAGTGCACTGGTTTTACCGCCTACCTCAATACTGATTTTATCATAGATACACATGCCAGTTACACCGGAAAACCTCATTTCTGTAACGAATCCCGCAATTTTCTTGCATTCTTTGAAAGCACCGCAAATTCTTCGACTGTCAATTGCTGTTTCGCGTCCGAAAGTGCATGGGCAGGATCGTTGTGCACCTCGATCTCAAGCATGTCAACGCCGGATACAACTGCAGCAAGGGCCATGGACTCAACGTACGCCCTGTTCCCTGCAGGATGGCTTGGATCAGCGCATACTGGAAGATGCGTTTTATCCCTTAACACCGGCATCACGCCGATATCCATGGTGAACCTGGTACCGTCCTCGAACCCTCTCGTTCCACGGTAACACATAACAACATTGCCATTTCCTCCTGAAAGAAGATATTCTGCCGAGTTGAGCCACTCCGACACCGTGTTGCCCATACCGTTTTTCAGGAGTACAGGTTTAGCTGTTTTACCCAGAAATTTCAGCATGGAAAAATTCTGGGAGTTGCGTGATCCGACCTGCAACATGTCGACATCGTCCGCGAAGATGGGATAATCAGAGATGTCCATTATCTCGGAAACCACTGGAAGTCCTGTTGCATCTGACGCTCTCCTTAGAAGTTTTACTCCTTCCTTTCCAAGGCCCTGGAATGAGTATGGAGTTGTCCTGGGCTTGAATGCGCCCCCACGCAGCATGTCAGCTCCAAGATGCCTGACACTCTCGGCTATCTCCATTATTTGATCTTCGGATTCCACAGCGCATGGTCCTGCAGCGATGACCAGTCCTGTTCCTCCGACAGTTACCCCGCCAACTTCCACAGTTGTCCTTTCTGCCTTCATCTTTCTTGAATAGAGGCCGTTCTCCATTAAAATAGCCTCCATACCAACCATTTCAGCCTGGTTTTCGGGAACGGAGTCTGTCAGGAATATGCGTTTTCCATAGAGCGTTAGTTCCCTGAAAGAGGAGGTTGAATCCAGGATCAAGTCCCTGATCTTACCCTCAAACCTTTGACTAGCTGGAATCACGATCAAGAAATTCACCTCCCATATCAGCCAGGATTTCCCTGATCGTCGCATATGCCTTCCCTGAAAAGGGATTCAGCCTTATTGTATCCCGCATTACGATTTCACTCTGGAGTTCCGACACTTCAGCAAGTTTTGCAAGCGTATTCTTAGAACGCGTTGACACTATCGTATCCTGGATCGACCTTGACGACAGTATTGAGATTATGTACGGGATGACCTGAAGCTGGATAGCCATTTCATCATGCTGCTGGGCACTCATAGGGAAAATATTGAACCCGGGAAAAAGGTCCTTCAACATGTCCAGGGTACCCTGCACTGAAATGTCAGAAATGAAGAGTATATTCCTTAGTGCCGGGTCACCAACTGAAAGAGGGCCAAAAAGTGGATGAATGCTGATAATCCCGTCTCTGAACTCCCTGAATGGTTCCTTCACCGAAGACATCTCAACTAGCAGCGCAGTTGAATGGTAATTTTTAATGACCTTGATCGCAACCCGGACCGGGACTGCCAGGAAAACAATGTCTGAAGACCGAATTTCTGGTTCAAGCATATCGCTGTTATCCATATCTATTCCAACTACCGTATGGCCATTCTCCCTGAACATGGTTGAGAGCAGTCTGCCCAGTCTCCCTCCAGACCCGAGAACAATGATCCTCATTCTGTCACCACCCTGACCGTTTTTATGCTTCCCCGCTTGGCGAAAATATCTGCGGGTATTTTCATTGCATTACTGTCCAGTATACTGATATTGCAACTGTTATCCGTTTTCCCAATGCACACCTTCACATCGTACGTGTTGCACTCACCGTCTATTATATGGGCACCGCGAAGTGATGCCT
Organism: Thermoplasmatales archaeon; assembly: GCA_016806715.1. Lineage (NCBI taxonomy): Archaea > Methanobacteriati > Thermoplasmatota > Thermoplasmata > Thermoplasmatales > Thermoplasmatales archaeon. Next base: position 732,240 of record CP060531.1, read on the forward strand.
CAAGCAGGAAGGTGTTTTCACCGGTGCAGCTCGAGAAAACTTCCGATCCGGGGCTGCATAAGATCATTGCGCACATACGTTCGAGTGCTTCCCGATCACCATTCACACAGACGTTCCGTTCCGGAGTGTATTTTCCTGATTCTCCGGCCGATTCACGGGTTTCAGCCAGAATGGTCAGTTCAAAGAGCAGATTCAGGAAACTTCTTGCATCAGCGGAAATATCTCCAAGGCCCTGGATCACCTTCAGTTCCCTTTTCCTGTCTCTCACCGGCATCTTGAGTTCTTCCTTTGCCTTTAATATCCTGCCGGCAAGCTCCATCCGTTCCTGAAAAAGGGAAATCATGTCCCTTGTATTATTCAGCAGTTCATTCCTGAGTGTATCTATCGTTTCTTTGGGAAAAATCTCTTTGCCTATAAAGTAAACCACTTCTTGTCTTTTCCATTATCCGTGATAATGTTTAGCACTATAAAACTTTCTGTCTGCTTACACCCTGCATATGGTTACAATTGCCCGGAATGCAGCTTTTCACGCTAATTTGTCCGGGCTGGACCAGCTTCTGAGGGGAGTACTATGGTTTCACGCCAACTGGGAAAAGTGTTTCTTATCCTGAAGTGTATTCCAGTCGCGATCGCTATTTCTAGGGCTTTTCTGTGTATAAGCGTTGACCCGGAATCAACCATTGCCAGGAGATTTTCTGCACTTATCCTGTCCATGAAAACTGCATCGCCTGATTTTTTCGGGTCCGATGTCATGACGCCATCGACGTCCTTGAATAGGCATACGTATCCTGCCCCGAGCTTTGAGGCTATTGCCATTGCCGTTATATCGCTGCCTCCCCTTCCGAGAGTGGTTACCTCTCCTTCACGGGTTATTCCCTGGAAACCGGATATTACGGGTACGTATCCATTCCTTATGGCAGCCAGTATGCGTTCTTCCCCGATCTCAATTATGGAGGCTTTTCCATAATTAGAATCCGTGACTATCCCCGCCATCTGACCCGTCAGAGGCATGGCCCTTATTCCTGATGAGCTCAGTATCCCTGAAAAGACCACAGCACTTATGATCTCTCCGCAAGAAAGCAGCAGGTCCAGATCTTTCCAGGGGATCGTTGATGTACCACTGACCAGTGAAAGCAGAGTGTCCGTAGAATATGGATCTCCGTTTCTCCCCATTGCAGAGACAACTACAACCGGGTTGAATTGCCTCGCAAGAGCATCTCTTACGTGGGATGCTGCGTATATTCGGCCCCGTTCAGACGATAGAGATGAACCGCCGAATTTAAGGACTGCAATATTTCCAAATGGGCTCATCGTTCCTCCGGGATCTTAATACTCTCTTTACCATCAGATCTACTTCCCGCAAGAAGCTCGGCTATCTGAACCGCGTTCCATGCTGCACCCTTCAATATGTTATCTGCCACAACAAACATCCAGATAGCCCTGCTGTCGGATAGATCCTGCCGTATACGGCCTATGTAGACATCCCCAGTGCTTTCGGCCATTCTTGGGTGCGGGAATACCTCATTCTTGATGTCGTCGGCGACTATTATACCCGGGGATGCAGCAAGAATTTCTCTTACATGTTCTGGCTTCACTTCATTCCTGAATCTTACCAAAACGGATTCCGAATGCCCTCGAATTACAGGCACCCGGACAGCAGTTGGGCTGATTCTCAGGTCTGGCATGGAAAGTATCTTCCTGGACTCGTTGACTATTTTTATCTCTTCCAGGGTGTATCCATTGCCTGTGAACGCATCACACTGCGGCAGGACATTGTACTCCATAGGGTAATGCCTGTGTTTTCCCGGCAGTGGAAAGATGTCATCTTCTATGCCTGCATTCAGAAGCCCATTTATTCCCTTCTGCCCCATTCCGCTCACTGCCTGGTACGTTGACAAATATACGCTGTCTATCCCCAGCTGCTTGAGCGGGTTCAGGGCAACAACAAGCTGTATTGTCGAGCAGTTCGGGTTGGAAATAATTCCCCGGTTGTAGAAGACAGCTTCCGGATTGACTTCTGGTACGACGAGTGGAACGCTTTCATCCATCCTGTAAGCGCTGCTGTTATCTATGACCACGGCACCTGCCGATACCATGCGTCCTGCGTATGATCTTGACGCATCTGCCCCCGCACTGAAAAGAGCAATGTCAGTTCCTGAAAAATCCGCTTCTTCTGCATCTATTACAGGTATGTCTCTGCCACTGAACTGCAGAACTGTTCCTGCTGATTTACCACTCGCGAGCAGTAGCAGGCGCGCCACTGGAAAATGCCGGCGCTCAAGCGTCTGTATCATTGCCCTTCCGACAGCACCTGTAGCACCGAGAATTGTGACATTATATGTATCTTTAGCGCTTATGCCCACAAGTCCAAGCATATTTCAATGAATTTATCTTTCACTGATAATATTATTACTCACGCGAATACGTATCGGTGATTGCTTGAACGGCTGGAGTTGCGGCACCTGGGGTACTGGGTTCTTTCCTGCTCCGCCTAGATCATGAGCCATTTCAGTAGAATAGCGATTGATTACGAACGGCGTAAAAGTTATATAACCTGTTAACTATGAATATATATGCCCTCCCAATATTGCTTATTGCGCGTTTCTGGGGAGGACATGCGGATTTTATGGTAGTGAAATCATGGTTAGCATTCTGGATTATGTAAAGCAACACGATGCCTATAGAGACAAAACACTCAATCTGCAGGCATCCGAGAATATTATCAGCCCGGATGTGAGAACGGCGTTGTCGTCTGACCTCAATTCCCGTTACTCACTGATTGAGGAATCCACCGGAGAGAATGCCTATGGTGGGACAAGGTATTCCGAGGAGATACTTGAAGCCACGACTGGTCTTGCTTCGCATGTCTTCGGGGCAAAGCATGCCGAAGTGCGGCCCATGGGCGGGCACATAGCTGCAATAGTTGCTCTCCTCTCCCTTACAAAAAGGAAGAGGAACATAATGGCCATACCTGAAAAATTCGGCGGATATACCGGATACACGCAGGACTACCTGCCTGATATACTATCCCTTCACAGTTACGACATCCCGTTCGACGCAGAGACGCAGTCAGTTGATGCCGAGAAGCTTGAGGAATCTATGGTCCAGGTGCAGCCAGATGTAATAATCCTCGGGCAGTCATTCTTCCTCAGGCCCTATGACATGAAATTCATCAGGAAAATTTCTAGAGAATACAATTGTCATGTGATTTATGATGCCTCCCATGTTATGGGACTCATTGCCGGTGGAGCATTCCAGCCTGATGCCCTTGAAAACTCTGATATCCTGCTTGGCTCAACACATAAAACTTTCTTCGGGCCGCAGGGTTCCATAATGCTCACCAATGATGATGAGATTTATGCGAACATGGAGAAAAACCTGACCTGGAGGACAATAGACAATTATCATATAGCGAGGGTTGCAGGATTGGGTGTTGCACTGGAAGAGATGTCCAGGCACGGGAAGGAGTATGCGGGGAGCGTGATCAGGAATTCAAAAGCGCTGGGAAAGGAACTCTCCTCACTTGGCATGCCCGTAATGCATTCACCCTGGTACTCTGAATCACACCAGCTTCACGTGAATCCCGAAGGCCTGGAAAAGTTTGGCCTGGACAGGGCATCCCTAAGCAAGAGGCTTGAAAAAAATAATATAATTGTCGACCGGGAAGGGAGAATCGGGACAGCGGAGATGACCAGGATGGGAATAAATGAAACGGGAATTGTTGCCGGTCTGGTGTGGGATGCAGCAAACGGAAAAGATGTAAAAGATCAGGTTAAAGAGTTAATTAGCCATAAAGAGTTGCAATACTGGAGATAATCATTATGAAAGTGAACGAAGCTATGACAACAGAAACTGTGGTCCTGAACAAGGATGCACGGGTCTCGGAAGCCCTGTCAAAAATGAACGAACTCAGAATTCACCAGATACCGGTTGTGTCCGGGAATGAATACCTTGGTGTCATAAGTTACTCTGAAATGCTCAGGAGAAGAAGCCTTCAGCTGATGGCAAAAGTTGAGAATTTTATCATAAACACCCCTACAACTACGCCTTCCACGGACATACTTGATGTTGTGAAGATGTTAAGGGACTCTGGAGTCAATGCACTCCCGGTCATTGATAAGAAAAAGCTGGTCGGCATTATCTCAAGGCTTGACATACTCAGGAAGATAGAGTCCATATATGATCTCTCAGGGTCGAGAAATTCCCAGATCATGTCCGATAATCCAATAGTTGTGGAGGAAGATGAAACGACTGATGTGGCTGCCGATCACATGAGGGACATGGGGGAATCAGAGATACCTGTGGTGGACAAAAACGGGAAGTTGTCGGGAATCCTCAGGATGGACAGCATAGTTGCTGCGGTCAAGCAGGGGAAGGACAGGGTCAGGTATGGAGAGTACATCGGTTACAGCGACAAGGTGAAGGTGGCTGCCGGATCGATCAGCGACTCCCCGCTGTCGGTGAAACTGTTCGATCCGGTAAAGGAATCCAGCGAGCTGATGGCAAAACACAACGTGCACATAGTACCTGTTGTTGACGATGAACAGCGGGTTGTCGGCATAGTTGGAGTTTCAGACATTCTTGACCTTATCTCCCCTGGTGAAGAGAAGGAGGGTGTTCTGATAGAGGTTAGCGGACTCACACCGGATGATGATGACCTCTACGACATAACCTATTTCTTGAGCAGCAAGTTTACGACAAAATTTGCCAAATTATCGGGTCATAACACCGGAAAACTGAATATACACGTAATAAAGTACAAGGAGTCCGGGGGGATAAAATACTCGATCAGGACACGCCTCATGTCTGGAAACATATCAATGACAGAAAGTTCAGCAGACTGGAACTTTGGTAAATGCCTCTCAGCGGTCTTTGACGGCTATGAGGCAAGGATAAGGAAGGAGAAGGAGAGGTAGATGCCGGGAGAACTCATAGACCGGATCGTCAGCTACACCTCCGGAATATCCAGGTTTTCCGATGCAAGGTTCATGAGTGTAGGATCCAAGGGAATTGCCTATCGGAACGGAGAGTTTGAGGGGATGGAATCCTCTGAGACCTCCGGTTATGCAATAAGGATGGTAAATGAATCCATGGCATTTGCGTATACCGATTCAGAAGACTGGGCCGACATAAAGGCAAAGATCGACTTGCTCCTCCCAAAGACGAGAAGACAGGGGAAGAACCGGATAAGTGAGACTGATCCTGTAAGGGCTTCGTGGAAAGTGGATCAGAAGAAAAAGATCGAGGACATGTCGGTTGAGGAGAGGATAGAGATTGCCAGGGGGCATGACAGGCTGCTGGATGATCTCGGTGCAACAGTAAGGATGAATTTCATCGGTGACAAGAAGATACTGCAGTCATACCGTGATTCCGGCGGAACCGCTATCGATGCCGAGATATCAAGGGTGTCTTACTACTATGTGTTCGGAGTTTTTGAAAATGGACAGTTTGAACAGTCAACAGGACAGTTCGGTTCAACATCAGGGTACGAGTACCTTGACTCACTGAAACTAGAGGATAGGCTAAGGTCTGAGGTTAAGGCACTCAGGGAAAACCTGTCCGCTCCATCACTCAAGCCGGGAAAGTATGATCTCATAGTAGGACCTGAGATTTCAGGCATCGTCGCTCACGAATCCTGTGGACATCCGACGGAATATGACCGTATAATCGGACGTGAGGGTGCCCTGGCGGGTGAATCATTTCTCACAGGAAAGGAATTCCCATACAGGGTCGGGTCAGATGCAGTAAGCATAATTGATGATCCCACAATGCCGATGAGTTACGGTTTCTATGAATACGACGATGAGGGGATAAGGGCAAGGAAGAGGTACCTGTACAGGAAAGGCTACACGGACGAATTCATCCTGAACAGGGAAAGCGCAGCTATACTTGGCGTTGAACCAAACGGCGGCGGTCGATCCTCTTCCTGGAACATGGAGCCCCTGGCCCGGATGAGTACCACATATATCGAACCCGGAGACCATGAGATCGAGGAACTTTTTGAGGGCGTAAAGAGTGGAGTGTACATGAAATCCTTCACGGAATGGAACATTGACGACATAAGGTTTAACGAGAAATACGTTGGAAAAGAGTCATACCTGGTGGAAAACGGACAGATTAAGGGGAGGGTAAGGCGGCCAACCCTCGAGACCAACACCATCAAGTTTTACAGTTCAATAGATGCAGTGGCCAGGGACCTCGAGTTTACAGCAGGGAGTTGCGGCAAGGGAGAGCCCATGCAGGGCGTGGACGTATGGATGGGCGGACCGCACGCGAGACTTAGGGATATTTATCTGAAATAGGGTGATTTGTTGGAAACCATTGATAGAATATATGAAAAACTCTCAAGAATGGGAATGGACGAAATAGTTATAAACGGTGTTTCAAGCGACACGGAACAGCTGAGGTTCTCCAATAACTCCAAGGATCTTTTGAACCAGTGGTACGAAATTGAATATTCAGTGTTCGCGGCCAGAGGCAAGAGGATGGCTGAAGTTACCCTGAAGAGTGAGAATGAGGTCGACGCCAAGCTTGAAGAACTCAGGCACATGATAGAAAGGGTACCGGAAAACCCGTCATTCTTCGGAATAAATCCAAAGAAGGAGACATATGGTCACGTGGGAGTAGGGGAAGTAGCTGACATTGATCTGCAGGACCTGTGTGAAAGCGCCATAAATGGCGCAACTGACGCTGGAGCTGAGAGGTCTGCCGGATTTGCGTACCTTGTTAAATTCAGGCACACACTCAGGACAAGCTACAATGAGGCAAACTACAACAGCGGAGGAACAGAGCTGGTCATTCGATCCTTCCTGAGAAGCTCCACCGGCCAGGAATCCATTCATTTTGGGCCTGCGTTCAGGACTGGAAGCATTGATGCGGAATCCATAGGCAGGTCTGCAGGGGATATGGCAGTCTCAGGAAAAGATGTCTCTCAGGGTGACGAGGGGAAATTCACTGTACTGATGTCGCCGTACCTTATCGGGAACATAATATCAAGCAGTTCAGAATTCCTATCCTATTATTCCGTAGATTCTGCTATGTCCTGCTTTGCAGGAAAACTTGGGTTCAGCGTATCTTCCGATTCCTTCACACTGGTGGACGATCCTCTCGACATGTCCGGCGTGGGTTTCCGGCCGTTTGACGATGAGGGAACGCCTACCAGGAGAAACGCCTTCATAGAGAAGGGTGTCCTGAAAAAATACATGCAGTCATATTCAACCGGGAAGAAAGCCGGAACAGAAAGCACAGGAAATGCCGGAGTCATTGCACCTTCTGCATGGCAGATGAGGATTGAACCCGGTACAAGGAGTTTCAGGGATATCTTATCAGAAGTGAAGGATGGGCTGTTCATAAACAACACATGGTATACGAGGTACCAGGATTACAGGAATGGTGTATTTTCAACGGTACCACGCGATGGCGTTTTCAGGGTAAAGAACGGGGAGATAGTTGGCAGCGTCAGCGGCATAAGGATAAGTGACTCTGTTCCAGCCATCCTGAAAAACGTGGCGGAAGTATCGAAGGAAATTAAGAACACCAAATGGTGGGAGGAAATCCAGCCATCCATGATGCCGTACGTCCGGGTTAATGGCGTTAACATCTCAAGATCGTTCTGAAATCCGTGGCAAGAATAGTGCCTTTTAGTCACCCGGTAGCAATTCTTTGGCCTGTTGGGTAATGTGAATATAGAGATGCCGGCATAATTGTGCCTGAGAAACACGAAGCTGGATTGTTCCGCATAAAGTTGCCGAAGCAAAAGCTTTGTTGGGATATGGAAATGTAACTTTGACGGATGTGTATTTGAAAGGTTTGGCTTACGATTATCGAAATCGATATCGTTATATATATTGATAATCTTCAGACCATGAGGAACATGGAACCTGGAGAAAGGAAGTTGAATAGAGGCATCATCTTCTTCATAATTTTGATAATGGCCAAAGATGGTCCCATATACGGCAGCCAGGTGGCCAACAAGATATTCGAGAAGACGGATGGCACATGGAAGCCCAGCCCTGGGTCAATATATCCTGCCCTGAAACATCTGGAACACAGAGGATTCATTCAAAAGTACGATGAGGACGGAAAGGTCATGTACAGCCTGACCAAGAAGGGTTCCGTCTTTACCTCGAAAATCACGGAAAGGCACTCGGAAAGGATGCACATGTTCAGGATGATGGGGCGCCTGTGGACAGAAATGATGAGCCCGGATGAGATGACGAAGTTCATAATCAGTTCCACTAAAAACGTTACTTCATACCTGAATGAAAACCTGGAAAAAATTAAGGCAAGTATGGAAACGCCCAAGGAATACGAAGTATTCCTGATGTCGTGCGAAATTGAGCTGGAAAAGGCTCTCAAGTTAGTCAGGAACGAACGAAAGGAATTGGTTGAAATATAAGAGGGGATACGATGGATGGCACAATAATAGAAACAAGGAATCTGACAAAGATATATAGTGGAAACGTAAAGGCGGTAAGTGATCTGAACCTGTCGATCAGGGAAGGAGAGATCTTTGGCCTTGCAGGTCCAAACGGCGCAGGAAAGACAACAACAATTAATATGCTGGTAACCAGGATAACACCAACCTCTGGAACAGCAATTGTTGGAGGGTTTGACATTTCCAGGAATTCCATTGACGTAAGAAGGCTGATTGGCGTGGTACCGCAGGATTTTACGGCAGATGAGGACCTGACCGGAAGAGAGAACATGCTGATGGTTTCACAGTTCTATGACGTTCCGAAGGAAAAGTCGCAGGAAACCTGCAATTTTCTACTGAAGATGGTAAACCTGGAAGAAGCTGCAGACAGGCTGGTCAGGACATATTCAGGTGGAATGAGAAAGAGGCTTGAGCTTATAATAGGGCTGGTCCATGAACCAAAAATACTTTTCCTAGATGAACCAACTCTGGGACTGGACATACAGACAAGAACTCAAATGTGGAGTTACGTCAGAGAAATCCAGTCAAAACTCAACGTGACGATAATACTAACTTCCCATTACTTGGAAGAAATAGACGAGCTTGCGAACAGGGTATCTATAATCGATCATGGAAAGATATTGATTACGGGAACTCCATCGGAGCTAAAAGAATCCCTGAAGGGTGACGTAGTCAATATTAGCTTTACTGATCAGAAGGGTGCTGAGAAGATGAAAACTGTTCCGGATGTTGTGGAAGTAACTGAATCGGGCCCAAATGCATTAAGAATAAAGGTGATAAATGTGGATGAATCTCTTCCCAGGCTTATAAACTTCATTTCGCAGAACGAGCTCTCGATTTTGAAATTGTCGGTAGAAAAGCCAACCCTTGATGAAGTCTTCCTTGAGTATACGGGCAGATCCATAAGGGAAGAGGAAGGAGCAAAGGGAGATGCAATGAAGATGGCAATGAATATGAGAAGGGTGAGAAAACAATGAGCGGACTTTGGCCACTTACGGTGAGGGAACTAAAGAAATGGGTAAGGAACCCGACATTCCTGCTGACCGGACTCATACAGCCTATCTTCTGGATAGCCCTGTTTGGCAGTGCACTTGATTTTACAAAGATATTTGCAGGGAACCTGCCACCGGGCATTTCAGAAGCTACGGCAATTGCTACGGTTCTCGATGGAGCCCCGAACTACATAACATTTCTCATAGGAGGTGTACTTACAACAATGGGCCTCTTCACTGCTATGTTTGCCGGCACACAGATAATATTCGACCGGAGGCTTGGACCAATGGGGAGATTCCTATCCTCGCCCATAAGAAGGAGTTCCATAGTATTCTCCAAGATCGTATCTTCTGTAATAAGAATCATGCCACAGGTGGTAATCCTCATTGTTGCAGCCCTGCTTATACCGAATGGGCTGGTGTTTGCTCATGGCTTTACGATTCTTGATGTGCTGGTTCTTGTAACTGCAATAATCCTTGTAGCATTCATCTTTTCATCCATTTTTTCCGTTATCGCTACAAGAATGACCAACATGCAGTCTATATTTGGCATTGTAAACCTGGTCAACCTGCCGCTAATGTTCATGAGTTACGCGATGTTCCCGCCCACAATGATGGCGTCCTGGCTCTCCGACATTGCACAGTATAACCCGGTTTCATGGTCTGCAGAAGCTATCAGGACGGTCATTATAAACGGAAATCTCACTGCATCACAGTGGACAAGCGTTGGCTGGTGGCTAGGCGGGCTTGCTATCTTGGCTGCGTTTCTGCTGTTGCTGACTGCATTTCTTGTCGAAAAGGAGATAAGGGATTAGGTACAGACGGGAAAATATACCATATCCCCTAATTTTTTTTACGGATTCAGAAATCGAAACCCTCCATGAAAATATTATCCAGTTTGCAATTGTGGAATTATGATAAACGTGGGATTCTTTTATAATGTCCTTCCAGGCAAGAACATCGAGTTTGAGAAATCTTTTGAAGGAGTGATTGAATATCTGAGGGGAAACGTTGACGGCTTTGTAAGCGCTGTTCTTTACAGGGACGTCCATAAGCCGGATGAATACATGATATTCAGTGAGTGGAAGGATACCGATTCATTCCGTGAATTCACTACCAGCAAACCATTTTTTGACACAACCGGAGCCGGGAAAAGCGTACTGGCTTCAAAGCCAAGGCACATTATACTCAGGGGAAGTACCCAGTGACGATGCAGCAACTCTCAGTGGGATGACTCTTCCACATCGGCCGGGCTGTTCTGGCCTGCCCTGTAGAATATCCTGAAAAAGACAAGGGAGAGAGTTATAAGTATTACCCCACCAATAATAGTGGTGTAGAATATCTGGGTCTGCATCGCACTGTTGTTTAGCAGCGATGTAATTCCCAGGGTCTTCCCGAACAACCACGGGTATACCGTGTAAACAAGGAAGAATGCAGATATGGCCAGTGCTCCCTGAAACACGAGCTTATTGGACGCAATCTTTCTCGTCCTGCCAAACATCCACAGCAACGGCAGGATTAGTGTCAGGATCGCTGGTATCGCGAGAAAAGCCGGAGTAGTTATGTCACCGAGATACGCGAACGATGTCCCGGCGAGGATCATGCCAATTGCCGTTACTGCCAGCGGGAGGAACCGGTTCACTTCCAGGTCATAGAAAACCGCACCGAGGCCGAACAGCAAGATTGCAGATCCGACAATAAAACCATCATCCGGCAGGAATGAGACAAATTTCAACAGGTCGAATGATTTATCTGCGAAATTCACACCAACTCCACTCAGGATTGACGTGTATATTACGAGGATAAGTATTCCCAGTACATAGGTTATCAGCGCATATACCCGGTAGAGCAGCTTCCTGTTCACGACCCTGTTTTTCCAGATATATTCTGCAGCTATAATCGACGCGTTCCTCCCGACATAGAGAATCAAGAATATGAGTATGTAACTAATGTATGCATAGGCAATCAGGGGCAGTGCATCGGGAACAAGGGCTTCGACATTGACTGCATAAAATACGAAGAATGTTCCCGTTATCTCCCATATGGGCACCAGGAACCTGAATACTTTCTTTGTGCTCTCTTCATACTTGAATATTATGGCCGAGGCTGCCATAAGCTCCGTGGCTATCATTGCAAAGAAGGCTGCGAATATAGCCGCATTGAGTGCAACTTCCGGCTCGATTATCTGTACCATTTGACATCCCTCTCCTTTGCAAGTTCCTTCTCAACTGCCTCTTTCCCTATAACCCTGGCGGCAAAGTAAAACGTGAATGGCACTACTATGAGGTAAAATATTATTATCCCGATACCAAGGGGTATAACTGAAGGTGAAGTGTTGGCAGCCTGTGATACGGTCATCACATTGTCATATATGATCCAGGGCTGCCTCCCGACCTCGTCCGTAACCCAGCCGGAATCATAGACTATCTCTGCAAGGACACCTGATACTATCATCCCATATAACAGAAGCCTGGTTGTCAGCGGCTTCCTTCTTATCAGCCTGTAAAGAAGAAAGAGGAGGAACAGTCCGAGCAGTGTTCCTCCGCCGACCATGGTGTCAAAGGTCAGGTGGACAAAGAGAGGGGGCCAGGGCTGGTTGGAATAGCTCAGGAGACCGGGGACAGCCTGCGGTGAATTTAAGGACAGGAATGCCAGCATGCTCTGGAGCCCGGGAATAGATATGTAGTACGCCAACTTTCCGTTTACAAGAATACCGCCAAGAAGCTCGGGAGCATTTGGCATTGTATGGAAGTAGTTCAACTCGATGACCGCATACTTCAAGGGCTGCATTGTGAGAAGCTCCCTCATTGCATTGTCTCCGGTAATACCGGCAAGGGCAATGGTTATGAGTCCTACCAGCGCCGTTATGTTTATGGCCATGGTGTATACTTTCCGCGCTTCGGGATTTCTTGATCTTAAGTAATTTACAGCAAAGTAGGCCAGCAAAGCAAACGATCCAGCTGCGACCGTTGTCGTGACAACGTGGCTGATCTCGCTGAACGCAGATGAGTTAGCTATTGCTGCAAGCGGGTTAATATCCGTGAGAACCCCTGTGCTGATGTATACCGGGATGTTGAAACCGCTAGGGGTATTCATAAATGCATTTATCATGGTTATGAAGACTGCAGACAGAACTGTTCCTGCAGCCACAAACAGTGAGAATATCCAGTGGTGGTACCGGTTCTTGAAATAATCCCAGTAGTAAATGTAGATGACGAGACAGATAGTCTCCAGGAAGAATGCAAATACCTCATAGTAAAACGGCAGGATGTCCACTTTTGCTATGAGAACCATGAAATTAGGGAAAAGAGAAAACAGCTCAACGGCAAGTACCGTTCCGCTTGCAGTTCCCACTGCGAAGAATATTATGAGGGCTTTGGAAAGTCTCCTTGCTATGACTCCATAATAGATATCCTTCTTCCTGATCGCCATGAACTCAGTAAGCGATACCATAATTGAAAGCGCTATGCTCAGGGTCACTATGAGAATGTGTGCAGCAAGCGTGTAGCCCATGAGAAACCTGTCGAAATTAACTATAGATACCATCAGGCTCCTTTGGTAATCTAAGCAACATTATTAAATGTTGATAGGCGCGGTAACTGCTTGTTTATCCGGAGCTGAAGCTGAACCTATAAGCAGTATCAAAAACTTAAAATTTGACGCTTTGTCAAGGTTCATAGATTCAATATCTTGTAGCAAATTGGCTCTGGGACACTAACTCCGAAATATAATATGTCCATTTATTTACCAATCGGGAGCAAAAATTTGCTCTTAAAATCACATTTTAGGTAAAAAGCCAGGTGTAGCTATGCCAGTTTTCAATTAGCCGTGCGTTTCACGACGTTGATTCAAATGTCCTTAAGCGGAGATGTGTTAGGCCACAAAGTAATATTACTGATTCAGAAGAACTCGGTGCCTTCAGTATTTAAAGAACTTTCCTCATATATTGGTATATGCTAATATATAGACATGCACCATGATTACCATATGAGTGGCGAGGGAACTTGGCACGGTGTTGATAGGCATCTTGTTGAATGGTATCCTACCGTGGATGCACAGAAGTGTGACGGGTGCGGAATGTGCCTGCTAACCTGTGGAAATGACGTATATCGGTGGGACTTTCAGGCTACACGGCCCGTTGTAGCGAATCCCGGCAAATGTGTGATTGGATGCACAACATGCGGAAAGCTCTGTGAAAAAGAAGCCATAGTATTTCCTGAGGATCCAAAAAAATTTGTCAGAAACGTAGTTATCAGGTACAAGGTTTTCCCAAAAGTGAAAGAAGACCTTGCTGCAAGGCTTGAGAAATTTCCTGAACACTCCGTTAGTCTGGAGGAGGGGGTTATACATGGCAAACAGTAATTCAGGCAGTCCATTTGCAATATGGCATGGAACGGAAAGGGTGAATATAGACTGGCACCCAACAGTAGACGAGAGTAAGTGTACGGGATGTGGCCTCTGCGTGGTAACCTGCGGCGAGAAAAGGAACGTATTTGGCTTTGATCTGGTAAAGAATAAGTCAGTAGTCATGTTTCCCGAGAACTGCATGGTTGGATGTAACAATTGTGGAGTAGCCTGCCTCTGGAATGCAATCTCATTTCCTGATTTATCATACCTCAAAGAAGTGGTGGAGAGAATTCCTGCCGGTCAGATCCAGAAGGAGTTCCAGAAAAAAATATCGGACAATCCTTCCTTGATTGCTGCTCCAAGCAATGCCTCTGTTCCGAAGCAGTAAACACGCTGTGATGGGATCCATTATGCGGTATAAGGAGTCTTTTCAAACAGGAATAATATACCGGTGCAAGAGGAGCGCAGTTACGCTAAATTTGCAACACCTGGAATGCCATCTACCCTAAATCCTACGAAATTTATTCGAGAGGAGTATTTCCGTGTGATGCAACAGAAGCCCCATGGCCGCTGCTCAACCAGTAATTCAAAATTACCTGACCTATTAAGCTAGTTCCGCACATAACTGGGGTAACAATACAAAATTAGCTTAAGAGACAGTGTTTATGATTCCTGCGCATGCTCCAGAAATTCAGATTTGTTTTGCAGAAGCCGCCGACGGGATTCGGACCCGCGACCTTGTGCTTACCAAGCCGCAATCCCAAGGGTTTCTGAGCATTTTTATAACCTTAACAAATGGATGAACGGCAAGGGTTACACAAAGGGCTATAAGACCCAGGTGAACAAATATTTGAAGGAGAGTTTTGACGATAGGTCCATAGAAAACGTAAAGGAATTATCAAGGATAATATTAGCAGGTAGAACCCAATATATCAGGACCGTAGCCAGAGTTTATCTCAACTTCCTTGAGGAGAATGAAATACTGTCAGGTGAGGATGCTGATTATTTCAGGAAGGCCATACCGTCAAGAAAGACCTCTCCAGACGGTTTCATACCTTCAGATGAGAAGGTCAGGGAAGTATATTCTAAGATCGAAAGTGAGCCTATGAAAATAGCATTCTCAATTCTGGTAGCATCAGGAATACGCATAATGGAACTTGTGAAGATGCTGAAAGAATTTGACAGGAACAAACTCATTGTGAATGGTGATATCGCAAAATATCCTCTGAACTATTTTAGGGGTCACAAGAAGGCATTCTATGTATACATGCCTAAAAAACTGGCCCTATCTCTAGAAAAAGCTGAATTGAACGATGACACAATTTCCCATTACTTCAGTGAGCTTGGACTTGCCCCGAAGTATCTCAGGAAGTGGCAGTACAATTTCCTCATTTATCAAGGAGTACCAGAGGGAGTTGCAGATTTCATCCAAGGAAGATCCCCAGAATCGGTTGGGTCAATGCACTATCTTTCGAAGGTTAAACAGGCAGATTACTGGTATAGCCTCATTGAGAATAAAATATATACAAAAATCATGACACTTTCCTAAGAAAGATGGGGTCGAAGCAACTATATCCATTCAAATTATCCAAGAATATGGGAAGAAGTTCACTTATTGTAATACTCATAATTTTGTTTTTTGTCGTTATTCTATCGGGATTTTACTATTTTACAATTGTTTTCACTCTACTCGGAAGTGTTTTCGGTGCCTTTATTGCATTCGTGGTTGGTAACTGGGTCTGGAAATGGTTCATTGCTCCGAAAATTCGTATAAATATTGTGGAGCCACCTCAGACTATGAATGTATGTCAACCAAAACAGCCCGAAATACATGAAGGAAACTATGGCATGCATCAGTCAGACTATTTCCAACCAATGCAATCTACTACAAATGTGTCAGGCACCATTACAAATTCTGGAACAGGGTGCAGGCAATTTGAAATGAAAAACCCATCAGAAAGTTATTGTCAAGAAATACAAATATACGTACTGGAAGTAATTAACGAAGGCAAGTCGGCAGCTAGGAACTCTTTATTATTCTTCCGCATCAATAATATCAATAAGATCTGCAAATGGAACTCCGTTCCTGAACCAACATTAGGTGGTTCACAACATTTCTATGATGTTTATCAAAGACTTACGCTGCTCCAGGGCCTATCTGATAGGGCAGCCTTTGTTTTTAGGTTCAGCGAAGATAAGCCATATCAGTTACGGCAGTATGACCTGACCCTTCTATACGGCTCAAACCCAGTTAGCATAGAGAAGTTAAAACAAGACTCTAATATGATAGATTGCAGCAAGGAAGTAAAAGGAGAACTGTTACTTTATTCGGAAGATTATCAAGGGAAATGCAGTATATCATTTTCTTACAGTGAGGAGCAAAGTAAAATTACGATCTCCCTGAACCAATCGAAAACGCATGAGCGGGATGGTTATAGGAGTATACGGGTAAAAGAAAGCGATAAGTCTTTTGAAATACCCTCTCGATGACTCGTAGAGCCAGTACAATAGCCTCGCAGAAGAGATTGTTTATGGGTGCCTTCCTACTTGTTATTTCTGGGAATGAATTATTGTTGTTGGGTGATGTAAGAGTAACAGTGAGAACCTACCTCTGAACATTTTTCACAGGAGTTGTATTTCAGTGACTTCAGGAGTCACTGAGGAGGTAAAATGGCCCTCAATTTAGTATGGAGATTGGGACTTAACTGGCACTCAGTTTTTTCAATGTCTGAGTTAGAGAATTCTTCAATCTAGTCGCATCCCCCATCTTCTTTGGATCTTCAAACGAAAGGTCAATTTCCCTGTCCTCCAGCTCTATTAATTTTACTTCGAAGAGTGCAGTAATTTTCTCCATTCCATAGTGCTTGAAAAAAATTTCAGAAATATCTGAAATCAGTTTTGCCCTTATATCTGCCTGCTCTTTACTCGCATCAATGTTTCTTGTGAAGAGGGATTCAACCAGCTTTTTGGCTTCTTCATCCGTATAAACATAGCATAAGACATCAAAACTTGTTTTTGAATGTTCATTGATGTTAGTTTCCGTTGCTCCCAAAAGTCTATATGTACACGATTCAAATATGCTCCTCACGGCAGTCGACATGCTGTTTCTCTCATCTTTCTTGAGCAATGGGCTCAACCTTCTTATCTGCGGTTCCAGGAACTTAAAAAGCTCTCTCTCACAGTTGTAGATGTCCTCTTCAGGGATTTTTCCATAAAATCTTGCAATTTCTATAACATCTTCCAGTGATACCAGTGGATACCCACTGAATTCTCTCTGGATAATAGTTAGAAAATTATATGGGGAATTTTTGCCGTCATAATCTTTGATTTTCTCCATTACTTTCTGCCATTTCTCGGCTTTTCTTTTGTCTTTATGGAAGATATAATGTTCTTCGACGCCTAGCCCGAATAAATCTTTTTCCTCACTGGAAAGCTCATATATCAGGCCGTATTCAAATCTCAATCTGTTATATGTTCTGTAGAATGTTGCCCTAGGTATTGCCTTTTCAACTTTCTTCTGTAATTCAGAGGTTTTCCATGGCCTATCTGTGTAGTAACGAAGGAGCGTCAACTCATTTTCACTTAACTTTTTCTCAAAATCTATTTCCATTTAGTATCAATATTATTGTAAGGTCTCATTGTATTTACTTTTTACTTGCATTAGTGATATCAATTTTTTACATTGTATAGTATCATATATTCACAAAAAACACATAAGATGACACCCGATAGGACATCATGGAATCATTAGTTATAGGTTCTAGGAAGATAGGGAGACGAGGGAAAGGACTCTGCATCATGTTGCCATCCATTTGGCTTAAAAATATAGACAGTACCGTTGGCAGCACAGTTACCTTAACAATTGAGGATAATAAGCTAATCGTTGAGCCGGAGGTGAAGAAGAAATGAGTTCGACAGTTTCGCCCCCGCCGAACTCAATACAAGAATTCATAGAGCAAATTAAGCCTTTCGCAAGACATTTTTCGAGTAGGGTTGAAGCTGCCCTGTACTTTGCAGATAAAGGAATATCGGTTTTTCCAGTACATACTGTGAGAAATGGGAAATGCACCTGCCACAAAGGTGAATCCTGCAAGAATCCAGGAAAACATCCTATGCACAAGAACTGGCAGGATGAGGCCACAACAGATCCAGAGAAAATAAAAAGGATGTGGCTAGCGAATCCTGATGCCAATATCGGTCTGGCTATGGGGAATGGCCTAATTGGAACCGACATAGATGTGAAGAATGGAAAGGATGGGTGGAAAGAATGGCTGGAAATTCTGAAACTTTATAACAGTGACCAGATAGTTTCCTTGATTCAGGCCACTCCTTCTGGTGGATTGCACATCATACTAAAAGTCAAGGACTCCTCGATTATCACTGGCGCTTCAGATGCCCTGGGAATGGGGATTGACATAAGAAGCGATGGAAATCTTCTTGTTGGAGGCGGCTCAGAGAACGATAAGGGCACATACAGGGTCTTTGACCTTCCTATTGGTAGCGCACCTGGATGGCTTGAATCCATAATGATTGGCAAATCGAATTGGGTCAAGTCCATGATAAAGAGGATAAATACAGGCGCAGTTTTCAATGAAGGTGAGAGGAACAAAGCGTGTGTTGCATACTCTGTTAAGCTAAACAGGGATGGGTACACAAAGACCGACTTTCAGGAAAAACTCAGAGAATTCGCAAGAACCCGATGTGCCCCCTCATATGAAGATCCTGCACTGGAATACATTGTTGACCATTATTGGAATCCTACGAAGATAATCCATGCGGAAACTCCGACTTTCATGGACCTTGGAAAGCCAGATTTTAAGATTTGGGAAGGTCCAGAAGAAAATGTAAAGGAATGTTTGACCACACTATACGAGTACATACCGCAAGGCCCTGATGAAACCTACGAGCTCGCGAAGCGGAATCTTCCAAACATGTTGATGCAGTATCTGAAACACTTTTTCCATGTCACAAGAGAAATAGCATTCGGCAAACCCACAGACCTTCTCTACTGGTACAATGGACGTTATTACGAATACGAACCCACTGACCTTGAATTGAGAAGTAAGATGGAATACCTTACATCCAATCACATCACCGGCAGCGAGAAAAATGAGGTGATTGCAAAGCTTATGGACAATGCCTATTTCGTGGAACAGCAGGAGAGGTATGTTTCGCTTGAGAATAAACTTCTTGACTGCGAGAATTGGAGAGTTATTGATTTCACACCGGAAATATTTGCCACAGTTCACCTACCTGTGAAATTCGACCAGTACGCAACGCATTCACTGTGGGACAAATTCCTAAGCGATGTTGTATCACCAGAAAGCATTCCGAGACTACAGGAGCGGGCCGGCTACACACTGATTCCAAGATATCCAATAAAGAAGAGCTTCCTTGCAATAGGACCAACAGATAGCGGTAAGACAACATTTCTCTTAGCGATTAAGAATGTTCTTGGGTTAACCAACGTCTCGGCCGCAACTCTCCAGCTTCTCTCAAGCGTAGACCAGCGTTTTGCCGCCTCTAAGCTGTTCAAGAAGCTGGCAAATATTGCGCCTGATATGCCATCCAACTCACTGGGTGACATCAGCACTTTCAAAGCAATAGTAGGAAGGGATCTTGTAAGCATTGAGTTTAAGTACAGACAGGCCTTCGACGCACAACTGAGGTCAAAACTTCTCTTTTCAGCCAACTCTCTGCCGCATGTAAAGGATGATGACGAAGCGTTCTTCAACCGGTGGGACATTATAGTGTTTCACAAGCCGCCATTGATTGACAGCCAATTGGACATGAAGCTAGCGAACGAGGCATCAGGCATCCTCAGCTGGATGATTGAAGGAGCGAAGAAGATAACGGACAACGGAATGAAGTTCTCTGAGAGCACCCCAACAGCCGAAGCAATGCGGATATGGGAGATTGCCTCTAACCCAATAAGAGCGTTCTTCAATAGATGCGTGGTAAAGGAAGGAGATGAAGAATGGCCAACTTCCGATTACTATGCAGCCTTCAAGAAATTCACAAATGCATACCATGCTAAGCTTGTGGATGAGGACGTCTTTGACCCGCAGTTCTCGAAAATCAGCAGGACTCAGATTATCACCAGGCAGAGAAACAATGAAAAGGCCAAGTTAAGGAAAGGCCTCAAAATCAGAGACGAAAGTGAGTGGTTGCAGTCAGATATGGCAAACTCAGAAGTTGATGAACAACAAGAATATGAGCCAAGTAAAATCTACGGGCTTGTAACGAAAACCTTCTCCAATCTAAGTCCGGCGCCAAGAGAACGTGACAATATCGAGAGATGGATTTCATCTGAATTTGGCGTTACCATACAGAAAGCACAGTTACTTGTTGATGAATGGACCTCCAAGGGCCTGGTAACACTAAATGGAAAGCACCTTGAATTTCAAAGGGATGGCGATTCCGATGCTTGAGCAGCGGGGGGCCTATCTTTACAGGAATGGATATGTTGTCGGAAAACTCCAAAAGCCGTATTGCATTGCGGTGCGTGACAGGAGGCACTATTTCAGGAAGTATGATGGTTTTGCCCTTGCTGTTGAATCTTATGAATGGTTGATTGAAAATGGGTTCACATACTTCCAGATAAGATACCAACCCGAAAACAGAATCTTTATCTACAGAATTTCAGATTTCGTGATTGGTTACAGGATTGATTATCCTCCTCATGGTGAGCAGTATGTCTTGTCAAAATCAAAGAGCCTCGTGATACCCAAAATATCAAATTTGGATAGGTAGCCTTCTCTGACTGCCCCCTATATACCGTACTGCCATCTGAAATTTCTCGTCATGGTGCTTGGAAAATACATGGGCAAGCTCATGGATGAGAATTTCCCTTATGTCAACTCTGGCTAGTTTAATGGCATCTTCTCTGACTAAAATAGTTGAACCTTTAAGCATGGAGAGTATGGACTTATCCCTGAATTTCTTGACAAGTTCAAAATCTATTTCCCCTACAAGGTAGAATTTACCGTTACCTGACAGTTTGGAAAATTCTGATTTTAGAACCCATTTCAATCTCATTCTCAGATAATCTCTGAGTGCGTACTCGTCAAAGGAAACTGGAACGTAAAGAATCTGGCCAATTTGTTTGGGCATTTTCCTTTCAGATCGAAGGATTCTAGTCTTTCTGCCTAAGATGGTGATTTCAGAATCCAAAGGTCTCCCTCAAGCCCTTGTATATAAGTTCCACAATAGTGTCTTCCTCTGGAACACTGGCAGGGTTAAGCACTTTAATAGCAGAATATCTTATGGACTTCATAATATCTTTCCTATCTACTTTCCTTACATTTCTTTCTCCCTTCAGAAGGAGTTTTATGCCCTTTCTATCGGCCAAATTCTCGCAGAATAAGTTGAACACATTATCCCCCATGTCACTGATAGCAGCCTTTATTGCTTCCTTGAAGGCAGTCTTTGTTTCACCCTCAACTGATTCCGCAGAATCGATTGAGTCCATCCTTTCTTTTATTGATTTTATTTCATTGAGGATCTCTTCATTTACGGCTTTGGCCTTCATCAATCTCTGATATGCGTTCACTATCCTCTCCAGAAGGCTTGGATACCTGAATCTTCTGTTTGAAACATCCATATGCCATGTATTGAGTACTCTCAGGGCAGCCGCATAATCCCTAGTCTTTCCTAGTCTTTCCAGATAGGTTCTGTCTATGGTGAAGTTACCCTTATTCTCCACCTCTAAAAAGAAATTTTCGCTGACAATCTTCTTGACCCTTTCATAGGCTTCCTGCACCTTCTGCTCATTAACGCCACCCAGCTTCAGATTGTTAATATACACACCATATGCCTTGGCAAGAACCTTGTATCTATTCATGTGGGCCATAAGGTATGTTTTTGCCCTTGGCAGGTTAAGGATTGCAGTCAGCTTTCTGAAATTCTTCTCAAATCTGTCAGATATCTCTGAGTCGGAGAGAATTTTTATCAGTCTGTCTAGGTTTTCATGACTGTCATTTGAGAAATCGAAATCTCCAAAGATAGCATATGTCTCATCCAGCAACTGAACAAAATCTTTTTCAATTTCCTCTCTTGATATAACTATACCCCGAATGCCTGCCTCCGATGACATGCCTTCATATTTTTTCAGCGTCTTGTTGAGTGTTTCAAGAAGATATACGTAATCAATAACGTAACCGTAATCCTTAGTGGTGAATGGTCTGTCAGTCCTCCCTATGGCTTGAAGAAGGCGTTCTTCGAACAGAGGTTTAGCAAGATACATGACCCACAGCCTTGAGGAATCAAAACCCGTGAGGAGCATATCCGTCACGATGAGAATTTTCGGATTATAAGATAAATCAAAATTCGCAGCGAATTCCTTGCACGCTTTCTTTACGTCCTTCCCTGTTCTACTTTCAAGTTCGTCTTTGTATTCTTTAATAAGATCTGAGGTTTCATTATAGCCAAAGGTCATTACAACCTCAGATGCCTCGGGAGAAAGCAGTGTGTCCAGCTTTCTCTTGTACATGACACACGCCTCTCGGTCAACGGCAACCAGCATTGCTTTTAATCCATTATTGCTGTTTTCCACTTCATTCTGGAAATGACTGGCCACATCTCTTGCAATGGTTTCCACATTTGCCTCTGTTTTATACAGTTCCTTGATGACCCTTATCTTTCTGTTCAGGAGTTCTTTTTCCGTTTCGGTTAAATATTCTACTTCTTCATCGTGGTTAAGTGCTTCCTTGATTATCTGGTCTTTTACAGCAGGAATCGCAGCATTGTACTCATAGGCTATCGGAACTGTGAAGCCATCATCCTGAGCGTCCTTCATACTATACCTGTCGAGGTACAGTTCTCCTGGAGGGCAGAATTCCTCGAATGTGTTCCTGATCTTTCCTCCTGTGCTTTTTCTGATTGGGGTACCTGTGAAACCAAAGACGAAGGCATTAGGAAATGCGTTTCTGAAAGTCCCAGCCATCAGACCGTACTGAGTCCTGTGGCTCTCATCAACCAGGCATATCACATTCCCCCTTTCCAAGGAAGGATTCTTTGCTACAGATCTGAAATTTTCCGGGCTAAATTTCTGTATCGTAACAATGAAGATTCCTGGTTTCCCGTTTCCGTTGTTGTAAGAAATAAGTTCTGCCAGCTCTGTTGTGCTGCCTATACTCTGAGTAACCTCCAAACCTTGTATGTCAGAAAAATGTGTTAGGGCCTGATTGTCGAGGTCTTTCCTGTCTACCACAATGAGGAGCGTGGCATCTGGTAATTTCTTTCTTATCTGATATGCCGTGTTAGCCAT
The DNA here is from genome assembly GCA_016806715.1 of Thermoplasmatales archaeon. Classification (NCBI taxonomy): domain Archaea; kingdom Methanobacteriati; phylum Thermoplasmatota; class Thermoplasmata; order Thermoplasmatales; species Thermoplasmatales archaeon. The sequence goes on from CP060531.1 coordinate 755,284, forward strand.
TATTAAGGTTTTGCCTGAACCCTGCCAGTGCCATATTAATCCGGTTTTCACTGATTCCTTTTGGGTTCTGTTCAGATTATCATCTATTCGCCTGAGTATCTTCTCAGTGGCCCTGAACTGCATATATCTGGCCATTATCTTCTCATTCCTGTCGCCCTTCTTCCTTATGTGAATATAATTTGTTAGAATCTTTACAAAGTTGTCAGGATGAAAAACCCCGTATAGAAGCACTTCAACCTCATTTTCCGGTGTTGGTTCGAGCGGGTACGATGTTTTCCATTTTGCCAGTGTGTCATCTCCTTTCTGATTGAAGAACAGAGGAAAGAGCTCGCCCTTTACGCCATTGTTTATTACTGCAATCTGAAGGTAAGTGAACATTTCCCTTACACTTTCCTCATATCCCTTTATCTGGTTATATGCAAGTTCAAGAGTGCCCATATTGTAGGGGTTCTTGTTTTCCATAATCACAAGAGGCATTCCGTTGACAAACATTACAATATCAGGCCGCTTGTTTGACTTTCCCTTTATATTAAACTGATTTGTGACAATAAAGCTATTGTTGTGTATCTTTGTTTCGTCAAGCAATCTGATTGTGTGAATCTGCCTGTTTTCGTCCACAACGTTAATTCCGTGCTTCAGAAAGTCCAGAAATTTGGAATTTCCATCCTTTGAGGGCGTCAGTTCATCCAATTTTGAAATTGCATCTGAAATCAGTGTTTCAGGAACGGAATTAATTTTCCTTACACTTTCCAGGAGATTCTCTTTCAGCAGAAAGACGTAATTATTCCTTTCTTCGAGTTCTTCCGAGGAGTTGTAAATCCATCCGTAATCCTGGAGTTTTCTTATAATCCAGTTCTCATTGGAAGCCTCGCTAACCATCAGACCTTCACTCTTACCTTCCCTGTCAGGAGATGGTTCATCAGGCCTTTTTTCAGAACCTCAAGTTTTTCTTTTTTCCTTCTTAGCAGTTCCAATTTACTATCTACCGTGGAGAGAATTTCAGCTATTTTCTGCTGCTCAGCCATAGGGGGAAGAGCTATACATAATTTCGTGACGATATTAGCATTAAGATTGTCTTGAGTGGTGGTTCTTAAGTACGGTCTTAACGAATCCTTCTTGTTTTCCAGTTCATAATAAAGAAAATCAACGGACACATTACTTTCGTTCGGAATAAGAGATAGTATGGCTTGATTAGTAGCCACTGGAATTTTATTTATGGATACTTTCCCATAACTGGCATACATAGAGTACAAAATAGAATCGACAGGCGTCAACCAAGAACTGCTGTTCCTGAGTCCGTATTCTGTTATAAATTCGGTGGTTTTTACAATAAATTTTGGAGAATTTACCATATCTTCTATCTTTACAAATGGTATTGTCCCGTTTTCATAATATTCTTTAACAGACCGAAGTGGTGTGCCACCTGCACGGGCTTTTACTGTTATCCTAGGATCGCCTAGTTCGACACATCCCCATTCCTCAGGTATCTCCCCAATCTCAGTCTTCTTAAATCTTGTATGACTGATTCCTCTAGTGAGAAGTTTCTGCATCAGTCCCTTCTTGAGCTGTTGGGTCAGAGCTATCTGTTCATTCACTTTATGTATTGCATCATCTGCCGTGGAGAGGATATCTGTAATCTTGTTCTGTTCTGTGATAGTAGGAACTGGAAACATTAAATTGAAAAGGGAATCCTTGGGAACTCTTTGCCGTCCCGTTGTTCCAACCATGCTGTTGATTAGTGGTTTTCTGAATAAATCCATCTTCAGCAGATAAAATGTAAATAGATTTGTGAGAGTATTTCCTGGGACTATCGGGTATACTTCAGAAGTTGCAAGAGCAAATCCGGTTGGTAGATTTGGGACAATCCCCAGTTTTCCGTTTTCAACAGATGGTGTGATTTTGGGAAGAAGAATATCGCCAGCCTCGCAATAGGTGGGAGGTATTACTTCGTTTGATTCTATGGCTTTGTATTCGCAATATGTGCCATTTTCGGGAATCAGATCCATAGGAATAGTGTATAATTTTTCCAATTTTTCACTGGTCTTTCTCTTTCTAATCTGCAGTATTTCGCCAAAAGGTTTTAAATCCCACTCTTCAGGTATCTCCCCAATCTCGCATATTTTGTATCCGGTCTTAGTCAATATAACCGAGCTCCTTGAGATAACCATTGAGCTTATTCTCAACCTCGCCTAAATCCATGTTTATCTCATTCAGTTCCTCAATAGCGGCCGACATATCAATAGAAATCTCGTTGTTCACTGGATTTACAAAGGCGCTGACATTTAAATTGTAATCTTTTGCTTTAATCCCGTCCACACTAACAACTTTTGAAAATCCACCGTTCGATTCGAATTTTCTATAAGCAGAAACTATGTGGCTGATATTATCATCAGTGAGAATATTCAGTTTCCGGATACTTGGGTGCTTTCCGCATTCCTTAGAGGCATCTATGAACAGAATTTCATCCTTGTGATCTTCGGGTTTGTGCCTGTTGAAAATAAGTATAACTCCGGCTGCTCCTGTGTTGTAGAATATCTTTTCAGGTAACAAAATGACGGATTCCAGAATCTTTTCCTCAACTATCTCCTTCCTGATGATTTTCTCTGAGTTGCTTCTGAAGAGTGCACCTTGGTCCATGATTACTGCAACCTTGGTTTTTGCCGTATACAGCATGTGCTGGATCCATGCCCAGTCTCCGTATCTCTGGGGAACTGACCCATATGAATATCTGTCTTTGAATTCCGCCTGCTTCAACGTATCTTCACCATACCCTTTCTGGGCCCATGGCGGATTTGCTAGGACAAGATCGAAAGACTTCAACCCTGAGGCAGTCTTGAATTTCGGATAAAGAAGGCTATCTCCGACTTTCAGATGAGATTCAGATATCCCATGAAGAATTGTGTTCATTTTTGCAAGGGCATATGTAGTTGGGCTTCTCTCCTCTCCATAAAGACCAACACGATTTGCGCTGTCTTCACCTATCTTGCGTTTGACATGCTCATACGCCTCTATGAGCATACCACCTGAACCGCAGGCCGGATCGTATATGCTCTGTCCAGGTTGGGGATCCAGGATATCAACCATCAGCCTGACCACTTCCCTTGGGGTATAAACTTCGCCCTCCTTTGCCTTCTCAGGTGCAAAACGCATAAGGATATGCTCATAGGCGTCTCCCATGGCATCCCCTTCGATGCACTTATTTGAAAAATTGTACTTATCGAATAGGGCAAATAATTGCTCAAGAAGAATCCTGTTCTCCCTGCTCTTTGTGAAATCTATGAAATCTATCCTGTTGACTACGCCGTCAAGTTCCCTGTTCTCCTTTGCGATGTCGTTTATGGCCCTGGACAGGTTTTCCGTGAGCTTTTCCTTATCTTTCTTTATGTTGTCCCAGAGTACATTCTCAGGTACCATGAAACTATGATATTCTTCTCTTACTGCACGTTTGATTGCCTCAGATTCATCAATCCCGGTTTCTTCCATGATTTCGATCTTAGCGTCCTCAACTTCCTCTTTCCACCGGTCACTCAGTCTTTTAATAAATAGAAGAACCAGAATGTACTTGTAATCAACGGAAGTTCTTATCAAATCTGCCGCATCGTCCACCAGTTTGATAAGATCGTTCTTTGTGACTTTTCCAAAACAATCAACCATGACCATACAACTCAAAAAGATAAACGCAACAAGATGATATTAATGTTCGTGGCAAATTAACCAGAATTGTTTTTGATTTTAAGCTCAGGCACCACAGTAATTCCGGTAAGATTGACAAATAAACAAGCTTCACCAAATTTATTAATACCAAAGAATGTATTATTCTCTGAATGACCACCTGTTGCCATTGTGGTAGAGATCTCACTTACAAAAGAAGCGTGAGTAGAGGCTGTGGTTCTTGGTGTTATTACAATAAAGGTGATTGTGGCTTTGGTGATAATTATCAGGACGATATGCCTGACAACCAACCAGAAAACCTCCGGGGGAGGGTAGTAAAGGGGTTGATTAAAGGAGCGATTATAGGCGCTGCACTAGGTGTTACCTGTGCACTCGCACATGTAGTTTGCATAATCGCTGCTTTCAACCAACATTATCCCTATTTAAAAACGGCAGCATATTCAGTTTATTCTGTATTGAAGAACAAAACTGAACATTCTGAACATCCCGTTAAAGAGGCTGCCTTATCAGGAACACTGAAAACATCAAATGCCGCTGGCATCGATGCGCTAGCTTCTAAGCTCGGTGCCAAATTTGCCGAAGTTGCCCACGAGAGGTTCGGTGCATCATTATCTTGGGCAGGAGAAATAGGAAAGGAAACAGGCAGAGGAATGCTTGAGCATGGTTCTAGTGCCGTAATTGATTGGTTCTCAAAGGCGGTAGTGTGATAGAAATGGAAGATACAAATGATAGAGATATGAACTTCTCAGAAAATTTTGTCATCATATCATCAAGGAAGACGGATTTTTTAACTATATTTATTAAGATATTTATCCAGAAATTGAAATCAGAAGGTAAAGTCCACATAACTCCAGGCATCATTTCAAAAATTGTGCATATAGTGGCTTCATTGGATCCTTTGCTGTTTGTAAGCCCGAGTGAACTCGAAGAAGGGCATCTTCATCTAGATACCAAGCTGGAAAAGCTTGATAGAGAAAAGATAGGAGAAGAAGTGTACAGAAAAATGAGTGAAGAGGGCGAAAAATAGAAAGTGCCACATAAGTTTTATTTTACTAATCGCTTGTTAAGCTCTTAACGACACTACTGCCTCCGTATCAATTGTAACCGTACTTCGAGTCGAATAAATACAGAAACAGGTCAGCTCTATAAACAACTTTGACCACATCCAATGCATCTGGCTCTACGTGGCCTGGGTGACTAACACGATTCCTGGCATCTCTGAGACATTCAAGATCCACATACGTGTCGTTTCCATATTCGTCCTGAATAATCTGCCTGAGCTTATTCAGTAAAGCAGCAAACTCCTTCACTTCGGCTCTTCATTGAAGATCTTCCAGTAGATCGCGTAAAGCAGCCTTTCCACACCCAGAGTGGCTTTCCTGATGATGTCCTCTGTTTCATATCTGTCAGGTTCCCTGGATCTGTGCACTGAATCTTGAATTTCTTTTCGTGCTCTGGATATCTCCTGAAGCTGCCTAGAAACGGAAAGGAACGGAAATTTTTTTTCAATATGCCTCTTAGCGGAATTTATCAGGTCTCTGAACTCTCCTCTGTAGTCCTTCTGTTCGTCTGAGAGATATCTATCAACGAACTCTTCCACTGACAGAAACTCCCATCCTGGTAACTCGCTTTTCAGTCTCTTCTTAGTCTCGTACATCTTTTCTTTGAATAGCCTGAAGAGGAACGGGTCCGGGATGATATAACTTGCTGTGTGCTGCATTTTCCCTTCATTCGTATTATGGGAAATATCCTGTATCAACCTATCCGTAGCCCATTCAACACTAAAACTCAAATGACCATCAGGGTCAAGCATTGGTCTGTCTCTGATTAGATGGATAGATACGTAATCTGTGGGGTCATAAGCTTTACTGAAATCTAGGCTTTCTTGTACCTCCTCACCTCCTCCTGTAACCGCGGCATCTCGATAGTGCCATACCATGTCTTCATGGCTCAGGCCAGACTCTTCCAAGGACTCATCGATATATCCCTTTCTGAGAAGAGCCAAGGCTAGGTATGATTGAAGAAGGTTTTCGTATATTCTCATTAGGTTGTCATATAGGCTCGCCACACTCATAATGCTTGCAGAGAATTTTGAAGGCAAATCATGGGGTCTCACGGTCAGAAACTTCTGCAGGTCACCGTAAACGTCAAACTCCTTTCGAAGGGTTTCATCGAGTTGTTCGAGACTCACCGTATCAAGGCTATAAATCTTCATTACATTCCCTCCACAGCTTAAACAGATATATCTCTTGCTGTAGTGTATCTATCTCTAAAAAACCCTCTCAACAACTTGCAAACCCTGTAATAGAGCCTTCCACTGAAAAATGTTCGGGAGTGCGTTTCTATTGTTACTTTCTACAGTCCCAATATAATTTTTCCTAGCGAGAAATAACAAGTAGAAAGACATCCATCAAGACTTTAATGAAGAACCGCTATTTCATTGACTCTACATGTTGTTGACTGGGTAATTGTTGAATCTCCACTCCTCAATTTCTGTATCAGGCATTTTGTTGTTTTTTGAAAATAATTTCCGACATTGTCGGGGTGCCTAAATCGGAGAAGGCTTTGTAGGAACTGCAAGGTCTGAGTGCATCTTTTCGGTCATGAATACCACACATCTGGAGATTCGGGTGAGGTCCTAATTATGCTACAGAAAACTTATTTTTCTCAAAATAAATAGCTATAGAACAGATATGTGGCTTATAGACGACCATTATGTGATTCTGTAAATGTTGATATATGTGAAATTCAATGGTTACTTATGCCAAAGAGTAAACATTACCCGCCTTCTTACATAAGGTACCAGATCGAGCATCCTCCCGTGACGGTGCATCTAAGCAGGAAAGTGAAAGAGAACCTGGATTCCGTTAAGGGAAACCGGTCATATGCGGAAGTAATCACAGATATCATGAACGAAACATTCAACCTGGAAAAGGAAATAAAGAAATTGCCAGCTAGTGAAGCCGTCATATCTTATCGCAGAGGGTTCAAGGAGGCAAAAGCCAGGTATGCGCAGTGGGGAACCTGCAATAAATGTGGGGAAGAGTGGGTTATATGGGAAGACGGAAAATGCGATCGTTGCCACAATAAAGGCCCCGGGCCTGATTATTCATATTTCAGGGATAGCGAAACTGCCAAAGTTGTGAATGAAGAGGATTTCTCAAAGGCAGGTGTGAAGCTTCCAAGTCTTGAAAAACTATCATACGAGAACGGCAAGAAGAGCGGGCAAGCCAAAGGCTGGGAAGATGGTTACAAAGATGGAGAAGAGGACTTCAAGATAACGTATCCTTGCAGCATCTGCGGAAAGTCTATTGAAATGAAACCGGGTGGTGATGACCATAAGGCCATGGCTGAATACATGAGGGAGCATGGATGGCAACACGGAAGTTGTGGAAAGTAACTATGGGAGTATTTAAATCCATAAATAGACATGTGCATGCACATGCAGAAGAATTTGACTTTGAAAGTCGATGAAGAGCTCGTAGAAAAGGCACACAGGTACGGCATCAACATCTCTAAATTCCTTGAGTACTCACTCGACAACGCCTTCAGGCATGGTTTTGAAAACCTCTCCAAAACACAAGAAAATACTGTAAGCCGCCGACGGGATTCGGACCCGCGACCTTGTGCTTACCAAGCACACGCTCTACTAGGCTGAGCTACGGCGGCAATGAGCATGGGAAAGCTACAACGTATTTAATTCCTTTCCGATGTGGAATCAGAACTTATGAAAAGCGTTTTCCCTGCGGGAGCCAATACAGAATTAGAGGTTCTGATAGGCGAAATGTGCATTTCAAAATTCACGACATAAAAAATTTCCGCATTTCAATATCTGACATCGGTAAAGTCTAATATCGAGCGTCCATATGATCCGTCATGATATCCGTAGGAGAGGAGGAAGTTGATCTTATTAAGCAGCACTGGGCTGACTTTTTCAGTAAGTACAACTACCGGACGGCAATAAACTTCCTCAGCACCCAGTATCCCGATGAGAAATCCCTGAAAGTCTCCTTCAAGGATCTATATGACTTTGATTCAGAGGTTCCATCTTTTTCATCAAACATCCTTCAGGCACCGGAACTCTATCTGGGGATCGGAGAAAGCCTCATATCAGAAAATATGCCGCAGAAGCGGGTGGCTGACTCAAGGAGGGTGAACATCAGGCTCACGGATCTTCCGGAGAAAGGAGTCACGACGGAGATCAGGAACATCAGGAGTTATCATGTCGGCACACTGATCAGCGTGAACGGGATCATAAGAAAAAATACAGAGGTTCTTCCCCGGCTGCAGAATGCTGCATTTGAATGCCAGGTGTGCGGCACGATAAATTACGTGAAGCAGGAACGCGGCAGGCAGGACGAACCCGTAAGGTGCAGAAACGAGGAGTGCAACCTTGACCGCACAAAGACGCGATTCAAGCTGCTGACGGGAGAATCGGAATTTGTTGATGTCGAGAAAATAGAAATACAGGAAAACCCGGAAACGCTGGATGGAGGAGCACAGCCACAGAGAATCACGGTTATCCTTGAGGACGACCTGACTGGACGGCTCTTTCCTGGCGACAGGGTGATAATAGACGGCACCCTGAAAGCAGAGCAAAAGAGGGCGGGAACGATTCTCCTAACCGAATTCAGTGTGTATCTTTATACAATTAATTACAGGAAGGAGGCAAAGGAGGTAGAGAATATACACATCACAGAGGAGGACGAAAAGACCATCCTGGAGCTTTCAAAGGAACCAAACATAATAGAGAAGTTCGCCGGTTCCATAGCACCCACCATCTTCGGCCTTGAGATGGTGAAGACAAGCCTTGTCCTGCAGATGTTCGGGGGAGTCAGGAAGACCATGCGTGATGGCACAACAATCAGGGGTGACATACACATACTCATGGTCGGAGATCCAGGTACTGCGAAATCCCAGCTCCTGCGTTATATGACAGAAATATCTCCCAGGGGCGTTTTTGCCTTCGGCAGGGGTTCCAGTGCAGCAGGACTGACTGCAGCCGCCGTGAGGGACGATTTCGGAGAGGGAAGGTGGACACTTGAGGCCGGCGCGCTGGTTCTTGCGGATAACGGTTTTGTTGCCATCGACGAACTTGACAAGATGGACGACCGGGACACCGCTGCCATGCACGAGGCCATGGAGCAGCAGACAGTGACAATTTCCAAGGCGGGAATAATGGCTACCCTGAAATCAAGGTGCTCCATACTGGGTGCCGCAAACCCGAAATTCGGCAGGTATGACCAGAACAAGACCATAGTGGACCAGATAGATTTCCCTCCGCCACTGCTGTCCAGGTTTGACGTCATTTTCAAGATGGTTGACGTACCGGAGAGGAACAACGATTCCAAGCTGGCAGAACATATACTCAAGGCGCACAGGGTCGGCGAAATTTTCAGGAGCCTTGAGCAGAATGAGCTTTCGGACGTTGAGATTCCGGAAGAAAAAGGGTTCAAGCCTCCGATTGAGAAAGAGATGATACGGAAATATGTTTCATACGCAAAGAGCCGAATCTTTCCAAGACTTTCTGATGAAGCCATCTCGTTACTCAAGGACGAGTATGTCAACACAAGAAATACCGGAACTGAATCCATACCGATTACTGCTAGGCAGCTGGAGAGCACAATCCGTTTGGCTGAAGCAGCAGCAAAAGCCAGGCTGTCGGCAATAGTCTCCTACAACGACGCCCTTCTCGCCAAAAAGATAGTTGATTACTACCTGAGGGACGTTTCGACAAGCAATGGTGAGCTGAATATTGACATCCTGTACACAGGAATGAGCTCAAAGCAGAGGAATGAAGCAGAAAAAGTCCTTGACATAATAAAAGAGCTCAAAGATGAGAAGAAGGTGGCAGACATCGAGGAGGTTATCAAGGTGGCAGTATCGAGAGGTATATCAAAGGAGAACGTGGAAACTGCTATTACAAAGCTGAAGAACCAGGGGCAGATTTACGAGCCTGGCTACGGAAAGATTGGTGTAATAAAATGAGCGGTCCGGCTGTAATGAAAATAGTGAGGGCTCAGGGCGAGATACTTCTCTCTGCTGCAGATCATGACCTCCTCAACACAGACCTGAGGGAGGGCATACTGCATCTCCACATTTCTGAGGATTTCTACGGAAACGTCAGGGTGCCGGATGAGACAATAAGGTCATCCCTTGATCTGTGTACAATTGCAAACCTTGTGGGAAAGCATGTCGTGGAAATTGCGCTTGAAATGGATCTAGTCTCACCCGAGAACATTATTTACATACAGGGAGTTCCGCACGCACAGCTTGCAAAGATAATCAATTAGGTTTATTCACAAGCATAAAATTATCTCAACAATGGAAGACGCAGTCAGGGGAGTCTTTGAGTCGATCCAGGACAAGTATGATTTCCTGGACTCAATGATCAGTTTCGGGCTTGACCAGTCATGGAGAAGGAAGATGCTTCGCCTGATTGATGTCCATCAGGGCCTTGATATCCTTGATTGCGGCGCAGGCACGGGCAAGCTGACTATGCTTGTTAGAGAGAATTGCGAAAAATGCTCCATAACATCGCTGGACATAACGGAAAAAATGTTCCGGAAATCCCTGCTTTCTGAAACAAGATTCATTGTGGGAAGCGCAGAAAAACTTCCATTCAAGGATTCTTCAATGGACCGGATCGTATCAGCTTTCCTGACGAGAAACCTGGCAAGCCAGGAGAACTATTTCGGGGAAGCTTTCAGGGTGCTCAGGAAGGGCGGGCTCTTCATAAACATGGATATCTACAGGCCGGGGATTCCTGTTTACAGGGAATTGTTCTCACTTTACTTTTACCATATAGTCCCATTCATTGGAGACCGCGTTACCAGCTCAAAATCGTACTCATACCTTGCGAAATCCGTGATCCGCTTCAAGACGGTGGATGAGATATCCTCTCTTCTTGCCCAGGCCGGATTCAGCGTGGAAAAAGTCCTGAAACTCATGCTTGGCACTGTTGTCATACACGTTGGCAGAAAATTATAAATTCTATATGTATAAATAATAATCATAAATGTTTATATATTATACATTAATCCAAAATTATGCTCACAACCGATAAGATGGACATAATTCCTGAGAACTGGTACAATATTATTCCCGATCTCCCTGAACCGCTACCCCCTCCAAGGGACAATAACAAAGATTCCTCCTCCATAGATCTCCTGAACAGGATCATTCCGCACGAAGTGCTGAGGCAGGAGTTTACTGTCAGGCGTTACGAGAAGATCCCGCAGGAGGTGATTGAGGGTTATGAACAGATTGGCAGGCCCACGCCGCTGATCCGTGCAAGAAACATGGAAGCTGCGCTCGGATATGGTGGAAAGATCTTCCTCAAATTCGAGGGCGCCACGGTTACCGGGTCCCATAAGATAAACACGGCCCTTCCGCAGGCATATTATGCAAAAAATGAAGGGATTAGCAGCGTAGTGACCGAAACAGGGGCCGGCCAGTGGGGAACGGCAACTGCACTTGCTTCATCACTTTATGGAATGAAATCCAGGATTTTCATGGTCAGGACCAGTTACGATCAGAAGCCATTGCGGAAGCAGATCATGTCCCTTTACGGAGCTGATGTCTTTGCAAGCCCCTCCAATGAGACTGACTTCGGCAGGAAGATCCTGGCTTCCGAGCCGCATCACCTTGGAACGCTGGGAATTGCGATCAGCGAAGCCGTTGAGTATGCCCTGAAGAACGATGCAAGGTACATGCTCGGCAGCGTGATGAATTCGGTAGTGACGCATCAGAGCGTAATTGGCCTGGAAACCAAGAAGCAGCTGGAGATCGCAGGCGAATATCCTGATGCACTCATAGGGTGCGTCGGCGGCGGAAGCAACTTTTCAGGGTTCACTTTCCCATTCATTCCCGATGGCGGTGAAATAGAGTATGTGGCATCGACCGCGGAGGAGGTCCCGAAATTCACGCACGGAACCTACAAGTACGATTATATCGACACCGCGGGCATACTGCCCTCCCTTAGAATGTATACCCTTGGCGCGGATTTTGTTCCACCCGGGATATACGCCGGGGGCTTGAGGTACCATGGGGCAGCCCCGACGCTATCCATGCTCATAAACCGTGGCATAGTCCGGGCAGAGGATGTCCCACAGGCCGAAGTCATCAACGCCCTGAGGTTTTTTGCCAATCACCAGGGAATAGTTGCAGCGCCTGAATCCGGGCATGCGATCGCATCCGCCATCAGGTATGCAAAACTTCACAATACGGAGAAAAAGACCATTGTTGTCAATATTAGCGGGCATGGCCTGATGGACATGAAGATTTTTGAGGGTGAAAAATAGTTGGCAAAACTGATCCTCTACTTTACTGTGGGATATCCTGACAGAACCACATTTACGGATTTCATGACGTCCCTGAACCCGGAAGTTGTGGACTACGTTGAGTTCGGCTTCCCTTCCATGGACCCGAAATATGACGGGCCGACAATACGCAGAACTCATTCAGCGGCTGAATATGAAGGCGGGGAAGATTATTCCGGGATGTTTCGCCGGCTGTCAAAATCCGGCATAAAGACGTATTCACTTGCTTATGTATCCGACATAATCGGCGATTTCAGCAACAGAATGGCATTCCTCAGAACATCGGGATTTTCAGGCATATTGATGCCTGACCTGCTGATTGATTATTTCGGCAGGAGTGAGGAACTCATTTCCACGGCTCATGAAGCGGGACTGGAGGTTATACCATTCTTCAACCCCTCGACTCCTGACAGGGTTATAATGAATATTGCGGCCCTCACGCATTCCTGGATCTATTATGGCATCCAGCCATCCACCGGCATAATCATGCCCATGGATATGGGAGACATCGTCGACAGGATAAGAGATATTCTACCGGACAGGGAGATAAACTTCGGCTTTGGAATAAGGAGCGGAGACCAGGCAGGGGAAATAATACGTGCCGGAGGAAGCGGAATTGCCATAGGATCCGCACTGGTCGGCATGATGGAAAAGAAGGACATTAGCGGATTTTCATCTTATGTTTCAACCATGAGGGAGGTTATCAATGCAAACTGATTATGAGGGAAATGGACAGGCATCAACCAACGCGGAGGAGGATGCATATTCAAGGATGATTCACCTGGTCTCCGGAAGCGCAACTGAAGAGGAGAGAGACGAGTTCCTGCGATACACTGCGGACAATAAACTCTCTGCTCAGGAGATAACCGGGTTTTCCAGGGCCATAAGATCGCGATCATCCCTGTCACCTGTTCCGGGGCTTATGGATATCGTAGGGACGGGAGGAGACGGCAAGAACACGGTTAATGTAAGCACAGCGTCTGCCATTACAGCTTCTTCGCTTGGGATACGGGTTGCAAAGCACGGAAACAGGGCAATAACAAGCAGGCATGGCAGCGCGGATTTCATGAGGTTCCTTGGTTATGACCTGGAATTCGGCAAGGACCAGGCACTTATGCGATTGAATAGGAGCAATTTCATATATCTGCTGGCACCACACTTCAACACTGCTTTCTCGACGTTCTCTGAGGCAAGAAAGAGGATAGGGCGAAGAACGGTTTTCAACATCATGGGCCCAATTACCAACCCACTCGACCCTGACTTCATGATCCTTGGTTCATACAACCTGGATACTGCAGAAATTTATTCACAGGTACTGGCCATCGGGTCGAAGACGGGAGCATGCTTTTCATCCGAGAGTGGCATGGATGAGATTTCCCCGGCTGGCAGAACGCACATATATTACGTGAGGGATGGCAGGATATCAAAATCCGTGATAAACGGAGAATCGGTCACGGGCGAGCGCACAGACATTGCAGAGATAACGGAGCCGGATCCAGTCAGGTGCTTCCAGAAAACGCTAGACGGGCTTTATGGAAGGAACCTGCATGTTTCGCGGTTCATTGCACTGAATACCGCCCCAGCCCTTGTTGTCAAGAACCTGGCACGAAACCTGGAAGATGCTTATGATATGGTTATGCAGGCAATCACGTCGGGAATTGTTGCAGACCATGCCAGGAGAATAGTGGAGTAATAATATGCCCGTGGGAAGGTCAGGAGTTATGGTCAAGGTTTGTGGCGTCACACGCGAGGAGGACGCGCTGAAGGCACGGGACATGGGAGCGGACATAATAGGCCTTGTATTCTCTGACAGATCTCCAAGGGCAGCGGAGAAGTCGCTCGTGCAGAGAATAAGGGATCACTCGATACCTGTTGCTGGAGTGTACACATCTATGGATGACATTATCAGGACCTATTCCGGGGAGGACTATGTGCAGATGCACTTCCCGCATACTTTTTCAGATATAGTTAAGATCAGGGAAGTGACCGGTTCCAGGGTGATTTCCGTTATTCAGTATGAAAGCCTGGAGCAGACTAAGAGGCTCATAAGGGAGTACAGGGATGCAGGAAGCGACATAATACTCATAGAGAACAGAGCCGGGATAGTGAAGATTATCGGTTCCCTGAACCAGCTTGTGAAGTCTCATGAGGTGGGGCTGGCCGGAAGGATTTCAATCAGCAACATTCGTGAAGTGATGGAATCCAAGCCGTCGATCATTGACCTGAGCAGCTCCATCGAAAGCTCACCTGGAATAAAAGACTACGAAAAACTATCCGGCTTCTTTTCAGAGATAAGGAGGTATGCATGAAAATATACAGGGAACTGGAGACCCTCACGACCAGTTACGACAATTTTGCCTATTTCTGCAGGTTCGACCGGGAGACTCGCCGGATTGGCAGAGAACAGTTATTCATGTCTGGATCGGGGCCTGTGCTCATTAACTACGAACCGGGGAGCGACGCAAAAAAAGCAGCTGGAGATATTGAGTCGATAGCCGCGCATTCCGGTGTGCCGCAAATCCCTGTATTCATCGGCTTTGATTTCGTCAATTTCATCTATCCGGACCTGGGTGTCAGGGAATCCGGATGGCCTGCATTTGCCTGCCTAATCCCCGACACTACTCTTGAGTCCGAAGTAATACGAAACGGAAATCCCGGAAATTACCGGAAGGATGAACCTGAAAGGGACATCGCTATGGAAAAAACCATAATGGAACTCAGGGAAAGAATAAGATCAGGAGAGATACTCCAGGTTGTTGTGTCAAGGGAGTATCCGGTGGATATACCGGATAAGTTTGATCTCCTTCGGGAGTTCATTGAGAACGATACTTCCCTGTACGTGTTCTATTACAGGTTCGGAAAGTACGAGATAATAGGAAGCTCCCCGGAAAACATGGTATCCGTTGAGGGAAACAGCCTGATAATAAACCCCATCGCCGGAACGAGACCCCGGGGGGTCAATGAAGCCCAGGATCAGATGCTTGCCGAAGAACTGTCTGCCGATCCTAAGGAGCAGATGGAACACAGGATGCTGGTTGACCTGGCGAGGAACGACCTCGGAAAGATATCTGTACCGGGGACAGTGAGAGTGACCATGGATATGCGCATACAGAAATTTTCCACTGTCCAGCACCTTGTAAGCACAGTCACTTCCACAAAGAGGCCGGGCGT
This sequence comes from Thermoplasmatales archaeon, assembly GCA_016806715.1. Classification (NCBI taxonomy): domain Archaea; kingdom Methanobacteriati; phylum Thermoplasmatota; class Thermoplasmata; order Thermoplasmatales; species Thermoplasmatales archaeon. Next base: position 770,448 of record CP060531.1, read on the forward strand.
GGGATTCATGGAGATCATAATGGCTGCATTCCCTGCAGGAACGGTAAGTGGTGCCCCAAAGAAAAGAGCGATCAGGATCATTGACCAGTATGAGGAGAGCCCACGCGGCGCCTATTCGGGATGCATAGGGCTGATCGGAGAGGGGAGCATGGATCTGGCCCTCCTGATCCGGTCTGTATACGGTATTTCCGGGAAATACTCTGTCAGGGCCGGTGCAGGAATAGTGAAGGACTCGGACCCGGAAAGGGAATGCAAGGAAATGTTCTCAAAGGCAATGACGGTGATTGGAGGTATAAAAAATGAAAGTTCTGGTAATTGATAATTTTGACTCGTTTGTCTATAACATAGTGCAGTCCGTTGAAGCAATGGGCCATTCGGCCATGGTGGTTGATAACCTTTCCCTGAAAGATATCAAGGAGGACTACACCCATGTGATAATTTCCCCGGGGCCCGGCAATCCGCTGAACAATTCTGACCGGGGCGGCCTTTCAGCTTTTGTTCAGGGCCAGGGTAAGAGAAAGATGCTCGGCATATGCTTTGGGCACCAGTTCCTTGCATATTACCTCGGATCAGGCATTTCCGTTGGCCGCAGACAATATCATGGGGAACTGGACACAATAATTCACGGCGATTCACCCATATACGAAGGCATACCTGAGAAGTTCAGGTCAATGAGGTACCACTCACTCACTGTTTCCCCTTCCGCCGGAATTGTTGTGGACGCTGTCTCTGCAGCTGATGGAAGCGTTATGGGTTTCCACAACCGTGAAGGAAACATTTTTGGTGTACAGTTTCACCCTGAAAGCTATTATTCCGAATTCGGTGACAAAATTATAGAGAATTTCCTGGCGGTATAGATGAACAGTACTGTGGAAGAGATATACAGAAGGAATGCCGGCAGGCCAAAATTCACCGGACAGGGTCGTATTGACAAGCCTGCCAGCTTCTCAGGCGCACTTGAAAGGGCAAACATGAGCGGAAAGCTGGGGATAATTGCCGAGTTCAAGCGTTTTTCCCCATCCGGGTTTTCAAACAGATCCAGTCTCGTTATGCTTGAATACCAGAGAAGAGTGCTTGATGCCGGGGCCGATGCACTCAGCGTACTGACTGAGCCGGATTTCTTTGGCGGGAATTATGAAAATATTTCAGCATCGCGGCAGCACGGGGTCCCATTACTTGCCAAGGACTTCTTCTCTGACAGCGCGATGATTCACAGTGCCTACAATTGCGGCGCAGACGCGGTACTGCTCATAGCAGATTTCCTGAGCGGGGAAACACTGATGAAGCTGTGCGACAGTGCACATGGGCTGGGGATGGAGGTAATCGTTGAGTTCCACGACATCGGCATCGGCAAGGACGTGGCAAAGGTTAACCCGGACATGATCGGATACAACCGGAGGAATCTCCGGACCCTTACAATGGAAGGGCGTGAACAGGACGCATTAAGGGCAATTGAAAACTTTGATGGAATAAAAATATTGGAGAGTGGAATAAATATGAACAATTTTGATAAAGTTATAATGCCAGGATACGATGCAGTATTAATCGGAGAGGCATTATTAGGCAATCAGGACTTGATAAGCAGGCTACACGATATCAGGGTGTCATAAATGCGAGGATTCCAACTAACGGAAGAAATTAACCTGGAAGATAACAGTTTTTTAATGATTGCGGGGCCATGCGCTGTAGAGGACAGGGAACAGATCATAGACACTGCCAGGTTCCTCAGGAAGCTGGGAGTAAGAGTGCTGAGGGGAGGAGCCTTCAAGCCCAGAACTTCCCCGGATTCGTTCCAGGGATTGGGGGTGGAAGGCCTCAAGCTTCTTGCCGAGGCACGGGACGCCACGGGCATGGCAATAGTGACTGAGGTAATGGATACATCAGTGGTCGAGGAAGTCTCAAAATATTCTGACATACTGCAGATCGGGTCCAGGAATTCACAGAATTTTGCGCTGCTGAAAAAGGTTGGAAAACTGAAGAAACCCGTCCTGCTCAAGAGAGGGTTCGGGAATACAGTTGAAGAGCTTATAAGCTCCGCCAGGTACATTACAAGCGCCGGAAACTCCAGGGTTCTGCTCGTTGAGAGGGGGATCAGGACCTTTGAGACCTCAACGAGGTTCACGCTTGACATAGGAGCGGTCCCGGTGCTGCATTCCCGGGTGGATTTCCCGGTACTTGTTGATCCAAGCCATCCCGCCGGAATAGCCAGGTATGTTGAACCGCTTGCGCTGGCAGGGATAGGAGCAGGAGCCGATGGCCTGATGATTGAGGTCCACCCTGATCCGGAGAAGGCAAAAAGCGATGCGGCACAGCAATTGAATTTCAGCCAGTTTGGATCGCTTTATGAGAGGGCTGGCAGGCTTGTTGCAGCCATGGATAGGACAATGGTCTGATCGACACATACTTTAAACTAAAATATATGTGGATTCATGCCCCAGACCAAAATTATTGCAACAGTAGGACCGGCAAGTGATCGTAAGGAAATAATATCCGGCATGATGGACAGGGGGCTCTCATGTGTCAGAATAAACACCGCCCATGTTGAAAGCGGGTACATTGCAAAGATCTGCAGCCTCATTTTCTCCCTTAACAGGGAGAAGGGGAAACACGTGGCCGTAATGGTGGATCTCAAGGGTCCTGAACTCAGGACATCGTCTTTCCCCGGTGGAAAAAAGAGTATACAGGCTGGAAAGATTTTCAGGCTTGTTCCGGAACCGGAATCTGACAATGATATAGGGATAAACTACCCCGGCATACTTTCTTCCCTGGAGCCGGGAGACGCAGTAAGGATGAGCGATGGACGTGTCAGCTTCAGCGTCACTGGAAAGGGAAAGGACTCGGTTGAAATCACTGCTTCCGACGACGCGGAAATCAGGGACAGAAGCAGGATCAACATCCCCGGGCGGGTCATAGACCTGGGCACCCTGACAGACAGGGACCGGCAGTTCCTCAAGGAAGGCATAGACAGCCAGGTAGACTATTTTGCACTCTCATTCGTCCAGTCAAAGGATAATGTGCAGAGCCTCCAGAATGCAATAATGGAACTGGGAGGGACACAGGGGATCATATCCAAGATAGAGACGAAGAGCGGATATTCAAACATCGAGGAGATTTCTGCGGTTTCTGACGTCATTATGGTAGCCAGGGGAGATCTCGGGGTCGAGTTGCCGCTAACTGAAGTGGGGCTTGCACAGAAAAATATCATATATCACTCACACAGGAGGGGAAAACCTACCATCGTGGCAACGCAGATGCTTGAGAGCATGGTACTGTCAGATTCACCCACCAGGGCAGAGGTGTCGGATGCAACAAATGCGATCCTGGACAACACAGACGCCCTGATGCTTTCCGAAGAAACCGCAATGGGAAAGTTCCCGGTTGAGGCGGTGAAGTACCTGAGCGAGATTTCAGAATACGTGGAGAGCCAGAGGAAGGAATTCCCGGAACCCGAAGAATTCATAGGAAACAGGGTAGCTTACTCCATTGCGGTTGCATCGAAGGTTATCTCCAGGGACTCAAGCGCGGAGGGGATAATCGCCTTCACCCGTACGGGAAACACGGCAAGGATGATCTCTGCAGTCAGGCCATCAGTGCCTGTATACGGCGTTGTGAGTTCGGAGGAAATAGCTAGGAAACTGAGTCTTTACAGGGGGATAACCCCGGTTTACATGCCTGCCGGGGATGAAAAAATAACTGACGTAAACACAATGACGAGGAACTTCCAGAAGGCAATGGGCATCAGAAGGGGGCTGCGATATGTCGTTACATCAGGTGCCCCGTATTTCCTCTTCGGCGGAACAAATGATGTCAGGGTCCTGACCATGGGCAATTACCTTGGGGTGGGACATACGAATGGAATTTCCGCAGAAGGGAAGCTTGCAGTAGATAAGGGCAAAGCAGGAGAAATTCTTCTCGTTGCCGGTTCAGACCAGATCCCGGACTCCCCGGAAGCCTACAGGGGAATAATATGCTGCAGCGGAGTCAGCAGCAGCATGCGGGAAAAGCTCAGGAATTCAGGCACCGCACTGCTTGCGAACACCGAGCTGTTTTCAAAATTAAGTGGCGGGGAGGATATATTCATGGATGGATATACCGGCCTGATCGTTTCATAGGCCGGAAAACAGGTCATCTCTCATTGATTCCACCACAACCTTTCCAGAATAGTCGATGTAAACGTTTTTCAGTTTCACATATTCCTCTATTCCATATCTGCTGCCCTCTCCAGCCTGACCGGTCATCCTGAAGCCTGTATGATACCCCTGGGATGATTCCGGGCCCGTCTGGTTCACGTAAAGCTCCCCGAACCTTATTTCATCTGATGCCCTGAAAATGAGCTTCTGGTTCTCCGTGAAAAGATAGGATGCAAGGCCGTACCTTGAGTTGTTTGCTTCCGCAATGAGTTCGTCCTCATCGGTGACCTTCTTCACACCAATTACAGGGCCGAAAATCTCCTCCTGGAATATCTCAGAGCTCTGTTCCGCACCTTCTATGATTGTAGGTTCCAGGAAATACCCGTTGCTGAACTTTCCATGGAGTTCAGGCTTCTTCCCGCCTGCTACCACTTGCATTCCACCTGACTCGGCATCTGATATGAACTTCTGGGACCCGTCGAGCGCACCCCTGTTGATCAGCGGACCCATATCGGAAGTTTCCGGGTCTCCCACCCTGATAGACTTCGTCAGTGCGATAGCCTTCTTCATGAACGAGTCATATATATCTGCGTGCAGGTAAAGGCGTTCTGCCGCAATACAGGATTGCCCGGAGTTCCAGAATTTTGCCCAAGCGAATGCTTTCAGGGCATTCCCGATGTCCGCATCCTTCCAGACCATGAACGGTGCTTTTCCCCCCAGCTCAAGAATGAGCTTTGCCATGTTGCTGGAGGCTTTCTGCATTATCCTCTGGCCTGTTGCCGTCGATCCTGTCATGGTGATGAGCGAAACTTTCGGATGCATCACTATATAGTCGCCGATCTCGCTCCCCTTCCCCGTTATGAAGTTCAGGACTCCTTTCGGTATTCCGGCTTCGACAAATTTCCTGACTATGAATTCAGCGCTTCCTGGTGTGTCGGTACTCGGCTTTACTATCACTGTGTTTCCTGTCAGAAGTGCAGGTGCGAGTTTCCTTGCCACCATTGCGGCTGGAAAGTTCCATGGAGTTATTGCCACAACAACCCCGTACGGTACCTTGTACTGGTAAATGTGCCTCCTGGAATTTTCGCCCTCAACCACGTCCCCCGTGATTTTTCTGGCAAATTCAGCATAGTATTGAAGCTGATCAAGCACGCCGTCAACCTCCTGGCGTGCCTCTATCCTGATCTTTCCATTTTCGCTGGTCAGTATATGTTCAAGAGCCAGGCGATCCTGCTGTATCAGCTCCTTTGCCCTGTATATTATTTTTGACCTCGCCACTGATCCAATTGAAAGCCATTTCTGGAAACTCTCGTATGCGGCATCCACTGCTGCATCCACGTCCTCCTTCTTCGAAGCAGCCATTTTTTCTAACAGTTCCCCGGTTGAAGGGTTATATTTCTCTATTTCCTCTCCGTCTTCGGAGCCTCTCCATTCTCCGTCAATAAAATTATTCATGCATTTTCATTTCCTTATGCCTTAAAAAGATGTTCATTCACAAGGGCCATAATGAAGCAGGCATTGCCGGCAGACGCGATCTGGCGGCACCGAGGGAAATATACAGAGGTAATGGAGTGAGCCAATTCAGTGCCGGAATCTGGTGCAGGGGCTTTGTGCGCAGACTTCCGGTAATCCGTATCAAAATTTAAATACAATCTTGGATTTCCCGGCATACACGATCAATTCGGTGATCCAATGAACAATGGTGATTTTTTAAAAATCGATTACGAGGTAAGAGCAGGCGAGGAAAAGAAACTAGTTGATACCAGCATAGAGACGCTGGCAAAGGAAAATGACATCTATCACGAGCACAGGAAATATGGGGACGAGGTCATTATAGTAGGTTCGGATAAGCAGTTCCCTGAGATCAATGAGTCGCTGGAAAAGTCAGAAGAGGGAAAGGAGTTTGAAGTTGTAATACCCGCAGAAAAGGCATATGGACTCAGGGACAACAAGAATATCAAGGTGCATACTGTCCGGGAATTCCAGAGGCAGGAGCTGAACCCTGTTGTTGGCCAGGAAATAACCCTGAACAACAGGAGGGGAAAGATCCTTTCAGTCACACCCGGCAGGGTACTTGTGGACTACAACCATCCTCTAGCCGGAAAGACCATATATTACAAATACAAGGTCAGGGAGGTCATAAAGGACTCGGCGGAGAAACTCCTGTCAATAATACACATGTATTATCAGACAGAAAAAGAAGATTTCACGTGTTCAGCAGAAGATGGAAATGCCATAATCAACGTTCCCGAAGATGCAAAGTTCGACCCGGTCTGGCTCAACGCGAAATACCTGGTGGTTAACGATATTAGAAAATACCTCCCTGAAGACGACGTCTCCATAAGGGAACTCTATAAGAAATCTCCAAAGGAAGAGGAACACAAGGAAGAGACCAAGGAAACGGCAGAGGAGATTAAGGAAGTCCCAGAGACAAAGGAAGAAACTCCCCAGTAATCCCTTTTTTACGATGAACATTGATTTTCCTGATGAACCCCATAAATTAGCCGGACGTGTCAGGGTTATCCTGGTTGGACCGAAATATGAAGGCAATATAGGTGCTGTCGCAAGATCCATGAAGAACACCGGACTTAGCGATCTGGCAATGGTCCAGCCTCCGGAGATAGGCGATGAGGCAATTGCAAGAGCTATGGGCGGCAGGTCCATCCTCGCCGCAAGGCAGGTATACCCCACGCTGGAAGCAGCTGCCGAAGGTTTTGCCATAATTGCGGGAACGTCCAGCGTTGCGACCTCCAGCAGGAAAAAGTTCAGGCGCATACCGGTAACCCCCGAGGCTTTCTGGAATGAGTTTTCGCAAAGGCCTGACCGGATCGCAATCGTCCTGGGAAGAGAGGACGACGGATTGAGGAATGAGGAACTCGAGCTGTGCAATTATTTCATCAACATCCCTGCATCCCCGGATTATCCCGTATACAATCTGTCCCACGCTGCAGCAATAATATTTTACGAAATGTTCAAGCATGCCGGGGCTGAGAGCAATGATTCGGGAAAGGACCCGATTTTGCCGGAGAACTATGCCATGCTCATGGATAGGCTGAGTGATCTTCTTGATGAAGTTTCCTATCCAAAATCAAAGAGGAGGAACATTGATACCATGCTACGCAGAATAACGGCCCGGGCGTCGCTTTCTGAAACTGAATATTATAAACTTATGGGTATAATAAGGATAGTAAGGAAGCATCTGGATAAGGACGAATGAGTGAAAAATTAATCTGCAGCAAAGTAAAAATGTTTATTAACGAATCTTAATTAACGGCTTACACAACGGATGTTCACAATGTCGTTACAAACAGTAAGAAAATCAAGTCCTGCCATGAAAGGGACCATAGAAAAGTTGATCACGATTTCACGGGAAAATAATTCAGTTTTCTGGAGAGACATAGCGGAAAGACTGCTTGCGGGAAGCAGAAGATACTCTTCAATTAATGTAGGAAAGATCAACAGGTTAGCCAGTGATGGTGAGACTGTTGTTGTTGCCGGTTCGGTTCTTGGAAGCGGATTTGTGGAAAAGAAGGTCACGGTATCAGCGCTTTCGATTTCCGAAAATGCCAGAAAGAAACTGGAGGAGAATGGTTCGACTTTCAAGAGCCTGGAAGAGCTTGCGTCCGAAAATCCCAAAGGAACGAATCTTAGGATACTGAGGTAAAAATATGATCTATATTGACGCAGATAATGCAATTTATGGAAGGCTGTCAACCTATGTGGCAAAACAGCTGCTTAACGGAGAAGGAGTAGTAATCATCAACGCGGAAAAGGTTGTGATAACAGGCACAAAACCATTCCTGATCAACAGGTTCAAGGAAAGGCGGGAAATTGGCAGTGTGAGAAAGGGTCCTGACTATCCTAAGACAGCTGATCAGATACTGAGAAGATCAATCAAGAATATGCTTCCATCCAAGAAGACAACCGGAAAAGAGGCACTGAGCAGATGCATCGTATACCGCGGAAAGCCGGATTCACTTGAAGGCGTGGAATTCACTAAAATAGAGTCTGCAATCAACCACAAGATGAGTGGTTATGTTACATTGCAGGATATCACCTTCCAACTTGGACAGAGGTCAATTCAATGAAGAACACTGGAACATTTATTGTTACATCGGGAAAGAGGAAAACTGCCATTGCAAAGGCAGTAACCAAGAAGGGGAAGGGACAGGTAACCATCAATGGATATCCCGTTGAACTCCATCCTGTTGCAATACTTCGGGAAAAGATAAGGGAGCCAATCATACTCCTCGGCGAGAAAGCCAATGATATCGACATTGAGGTTACTGTATCCGGAGGAGGAATCACCGGACAGGCGGATGCTTCCAGGACCGCCATTGCAAAAGGAATTATAAAATACGTTTCAGACGACGCGCTTGAAGAGAAATTCAGGCAGTATGACAGGACAATGCTGGTAAATGACATAAGGCGCAAACTTCCAAAGAAGCCAATGGGAAGGGGCGCAAGAGTAAAGAGGCAGAAATCGTATAGGTGATTGAATGATTATACCTGTTAGATGTTTCAGCTGCGGCAAAGTTGTCGCATCTGATTACGTAAAATTTACGGACAAGCTGAATGAAATCCGGTCATCGGGAAGGGAACCAACCTCTGAAGAAGTCAGCAAGACCCTTACGGATCTCCACGTTGACAGATACTGCTGCAGGAGAATGATACTGTCTCACGCTGATCTCATAGACGAAATCCTGCCATTTTCGTGAGGGACCGTGGGGTAGCTTGGTATCCTACCAGCTTGGGGTGTTGGTAACTTGAGTTCAAATCTCAACGGTCCCATCATATTCATGTTCAGTCCCGAGAATTATTTGAACATTAATGTTCGAATCCATCATTTTTTCACTTAGGCGAAAAAAAGGCTCCATATGCTCAGAACTATGGTCCGCAACCTCCCTTTCCTTAATGTGAGTGTACCACTGGGTGGAAGAAAGGGACTTGTGGCCCAGATGGATTTGAACCTCCCTGATATCCGGCTTGTTTCTCTCATTTGTTCTTTTCAATAGTCTTGTGGCGCTTGCCATCTTTGAAACTGAAGGAGGCCTGGCCTAACGGATGTTTAAGGCAGCCCATTTTTTCCGCAGAAATGTTTATCAATCGTTTGTATGTATGACTTACTGATAATAATAAAGTGAGACATGGAAATAGTGATGGAATTTGATGTTCAGGCGGGCTACGAAGAATACATACAGGTTCCAGGAGAAGGCTTCCGGTGAGCCTTAAATGGGGACGTTGTATGTGCAGAAATCGGTATTCGGACCTAGGGAGCCTAAGAAGGTCAAGGTAACAGTGGAATGGGAGTGATGGATATGCCTCGAGCTCTTTGCAGGAAAGATGACAGCAAGGAATGCATCTATGTTAGCTTTAACTGGTCACCCCCACACAGTAGGGCATTGATTGCGGAATACACCAAGGAAGGGAAGAATAAGGAAGTTGGGAGGGTAGAATGAGTATCTACTTAACCGATTTGGAAATTGATAATATAATAACGCTTCCGAAATACTACTATACTGAAGACCTAATGAGAGCTCGATGGAATCCCCAGGATGGCCACAGGAAAAAGGATTTGCCGCTCAGGCTAGATGAATCGACCATGCAGCTTAATATCTTCTGGAGGCAAAACTTAGAAGATCAACTCGATTTTACTGTTGGGTTGGCTTATCGTTTTCCTGATTCAAACGTTATAATAAATCTTATAAGATGCAACGGAAATAGTCATACTCACAAAAATTCTCTCGAGAACACTAAATTTGACCGTACTTTCCATGTGCACAAAGCGACGCGAAGATATATGGAACTTAGTCCATTAAAAGCCGAGAATTTTGCCCAAGTTACTAATGCGTATAGAGAAATAGAGGGAGCATTTAGATATCTGAAAGAAATCGCCCATATAGCCGAAAGGAAACAAGGCATGAGGCAGCTCTATGATTTTTAATATTGACCAGTTGTATAAACAACTTAAGACTCTTATTTGTGACGAAATTGAGTTCACGCCAAAGGGGGTAGAGACTTACCTCGTGACAACTCCATTTTGCTTTGATGACGGAGATGGCTATGTAATTTACATTAAAAGGGGTCTTGATGGTTTGTACCTGACAGATGGTGGTCACACAATGATGCATCTGTCCTATTGGATGGATACGAATCAACTCATACGCGAAGAGGGAGAAAGATCAGACCTATTTAATGGGATTTTGAGAGCATATCATGTTGCATATTCCGATGGAAGGCTTATCATGCAGCTCCCTGAGAACACTGAGTCTTTTGGCAATTATTTCTTGACGTACATTCAAGCTATAACTAAAATCACTGATATTGATTATCTCAGCAAAGAAAGGGTTCGCAAGTCTTTCCTGAATGACTTGGTCATATTTCTAAGGGAAAAATATGGTGAACGAGCTAGAGAAAAATGGTCAAACCCTGAATATGATAAAGCTGGGACTTATTCCGTTGACATTCGACTTGATTTAGCTAAAGTTCCAATATATGTTTATGCAGCTTGGAGTAACGAGAGGGCACTCAGTGTCGTGGTCTCCATTCTTACCCATAGAGAACGGCGTGAAAGGTTTCGTTCACTGGTAATCCATGAATATGTTGAGGAACTTTCCAAACCGACCCTAAAAAAGATAATGGATGCATCTGATAAACAGATTTCAGGATTCTACGGTAAGCAGGAAGAAATAGCCGAATACATTAAAACAGAGATTGAGTACATTGGAGGAGGGTAGCCAATCTGTTTCCTCAAGGCAAGGTCCGCTAGTATAAAATTGGTTGTCCCCAGAGAGCGAATGCGATCATGAAATCTTCACAGGAGTTGTAACCCGGACACAATTTGGAAAACAGAAAAAATATGGCAAAGAGAATTAGTTCATTCTCGTCTAAATCTGAGCAACAGCTTTCCGTCGAAGAAAGCGGCCTTAGGCAGGCTTTCAAAATACTCGGAGAACGCCAACAAAGACCTGTAACTTTTAGGGATTTTCTAGACCATGTAAGAGAAGGGCTGGAGTACAATGAATTTGAAGAAGTCGGCCTCACGGTGAAAATACACTTTGAGACCGTTGAGGCGGTGAAACTGTACATGAAGGATTATGCAGTAGGTCGACGCTATCTGCAAATGATTTCTGAACTTGAGGGGCATCCCACACTAATGGGTGCAGTCAAACATTCTGTAATTGAGATTTTTAAGAATAAAGGAATACCTGAGTCCAGCCCATATTACAAGAGCAATGTAGGCGCTTTTAGGCTCCTAATGAAATATGAGTTAATCAATCAGAATAGGTCGTATGATGGTGACTTATTCAAGTGGTATTTGACTCGAGATTTGATTCAAGCATTATATAACACCAGTCAGAAAATAAAGGTGAAGATATCAAGGGTTCTACAGTCAATGTTTGAAGAAGAAAGAGTTCTTAGAGATGCTGAACCAGAAACAATCTATAGCGAAACAAAGCGAAAGATTTCTTCCCTATTGACCACTTGGAGTGATTCTTTTCCCAGAATCTCGGAGCTGTTGAAGCTAATACCACCAGCATTGGACTCTATAAACTCAAAATTGTCGCAAAATGGGGCTCTCGATGTTCAGTCTATAAACATATCAACAAACAATATCATAAAAGCAATAAATGAGATAGTCTATGACGTCGACTCTGCCTCATCTGCTGACCAATCTGAACTTTTTGCCAGAGCTTGGATTGCTCCAGAAAACGTGGATGACATTCGACGTTATACTAAGAGCTCGTTCAGTGAAATAGGAACTAACAAGATTTATGGGATTATGCATAATCATAATAAGATCTTATCCCAACTCATCGATGTGTTGAATGACTTGGTCAGGGCCGAGGGCATTTCCAAATTGCGTGGCAAGAATCTAGCCGTCACGCAATTAAGTTCCTTGCATGATTTGAGGATGAAGTTCTTTGCTCTAAAGTATGAAAATATTGTAGACGGCTTGGCGAGACTTTTGGAGGAGGTGATCAGAAATAACGTGTTTTTTGTAATGAGGGCAATTTGGGGAGAGAGAGTTATGGAGTCCCTTCCAACAGATATTTCTGATAAACTCAAAAACTTAAAGGTGCAGGGTCAAATGAATGTAAAACGTGGGCCATCTTTCAATTTTCTTTACGATGTATCCAGAAGTGAGTATTCCAAAATAATATTTTATTCAAAAGTTTACCCGGCTCTGCTTCTGGACGATTACGATAAAGAGGAGCGGTTAAAAATAAAGCACTACATGGAATTGGTTTTTTTGCTAGATGATAGACATGCCCATAGAGACGAAAAGTCATATTTCAGCGAGCACGCGAATGACATTGCCGATGCTCTAAGAAATGCACCACAAGTGTTAGAGATCTTCCAAGATTTAGCCAAGAAATACTTGTCAACCGTTCCTGTTGAATTTTTGACTTCTGACAAAAGCCTAAAAGTGAAGTTTCTGCCGAAATCTTCATCAATAAGTTCAAGTGAATTTACAGTCACAAAGGCAGAATTAAAGCTCTTTTCTAAGAATATTTTGGAGGCTATTCTCTTTAAAGAGAAGCCTGTGGAAAGTATATCTGATGCCTTTTTATTAATAAGGGGATCCCCGGAACAATTGATAGGCACCTTCAGAGCCTTACTTTCTAAAGGATTTTTGGAGGTATTCAGTGAACAGTTTAGACCTATAGTAATAAGAATCACAGAAGAAGGTAAAAAGTTGTTCAATACATATGCAAATGATCCTTCAATGTTTTTACCATAATGGATATTATCCCGAATTTTGTGTAATTCTGGTAGCAGATATTACTATAATAAGGGGGTGTTCGAAGTGAGGTTTCATTTATTGTAATCTCACAAGATTTGGGATGCTATGCAACACTCTTGTAAATAAACAAAATTTATAAGCCGAGCTGATTAAACATACTGCAGGGGTAATCAATGTATTCTAAAGAAATGATATCAAGGTACGTAGATAGGGGAGCAAAAATAAACACTAGTTCCGAGCGTAATTTCAGAGAAATTGTTGTAGGAAATCTATTAGAGGCTATGGGCTGGGATATGGGAAACGAGAATGAGGTCGCCACATATTTCAATATCCAAGTCGGTACCCAAACTTCTCAAGCAGATTATCTAATCAGCAACGAACGCTCTAAATTTATACTTGAAGTGAAACAGCCCAATCACGAAATCGAAGAAAATATTACTGACTATGGTCAGACCCACAGCTACGCAAGGTTAACCGGTGCCCCGTTTGGTGTTTTGTACAACGGGAGAAAGATGATAATATTTCGGGATTCCTCCAAGCAGCCTGTTTACATCTGGAAATCTAGCCCAGATACAAAAGATCTCTTAGTTTTTGAATGCCTTGCAAAAGAAAATTTCCCAGATATGCTGGAAGAGTTTCTTGCTTCTCAGGAAAAACTCGTAAAACTGAAAACATATATAGATGAAAATTCAGAAATGTTTACAAAGGAAATGGTAAAAATTATAAATACAAACACAGGACTCAACCCTGAGTTTGTGGACTCCCATATATCTGTTTTAGTCGATTTCAACATAGAAGGTGAAGGTCCGCAAAGTTCCGATATCCCTAATTCTGACGACTTGGTACTTATCAGATCTTTCAGGTATTATGGTCCAGGCACTGGATTGGATTTTGCGAGAATTCATAGAGCCTGGGGGTTCATCAGAGTTCGTACTGTACCAAAATACCTTGCGCTTTATGATATCGATAACAAGGAGATTTCTAAATTATACGCAGTCCGTGGTGTGGAAGAACTAAGCAGTCATAATATTCCAGAATTCGAGGATTATCAAAATAGACGTGAGTTGGAAAATCTTAGTAATGAAGGGTACAAAATTGTGAGACTTGGAGAGGAAATTAGCATCAGACCAATACCCAAGGGTCACAAACAGACATTCAGAGGAGGAAAATTCACTACTTTAGATAAGGTAAGAAATGCCAGAACAATGGATGACCTGTAGTGATCCACACGCAAGTGATATCAGCGTGTCCATCCATTTCCATTTTAAGATTCATATAAGAACCGTGGAAAATATTATAACTATACGGCATATATATCTGCAGCGTATTCAAAACCTCAAAATGGAAGTGTAAAATGGATAGAGAAATTCCTTTATTGACATGGGAGCTCCTTGACAAAGCCCACATAAAGTTTTTAGAGGCGGAACCGAGAGATGCAATGTATAAAGTGTCTACAAGCTTGATTGAAGATTATTGGGGGAGCGATGAGGAAATGTCTAATGCACTGGGTGTCCTTCTATTGACTTGGAATTCAGCATTTTACAGGTACGGGAAACTCGATCTCGATTCGATTCAAAACACGCTATCCAAAAATATGAAAGTACTCAACAGATTTAGATCGAGAGATATCACTACTTACCAGGAACACGAAAAAGGTGAAATTGAGCAGCTATACGGACAATTTCTAGTTTCTTTGGAGAATACTGGTAAAATAGGTAGGAAGAATGAGGGAAAAAAGACTCAAAGCCCAGTGTCTGTTGCTAAAGCACTTCATCTCCTTTGCCCAAATTTTTTCCCTTTGTGGGATGATAGGATAGCGAGGGGATATGGATGCAAATGGCGTAAAAGTGAGGAGAGTTTTAACAATTACTGGGAATTTTTAGGTTTAACAGCAAATCAAGTCAGCAAACTTGGATCGGATAGGAACAATGACCTTCAGAATGCTAAATTGAGCACTTTAAAACTCGTTGACGAATATAACTATGTTCACTTTACCCTACAAAGGATATGAAAAATTATCCTCTTTCATTTCGATTAGGCTAACTTGTCGAATGTATAGTACAGAAAGTTAACATACATACTTGATGGATCCCACATACCAGTGCATCAGTTGTATGCAATTATTGAAATTTGTTGCATTTCCATAGCACATGAATTTTTTTTAATATTGGCTGTTATTCAAAATTCTTAATGCAATGACTGACTCCATTAAAAGTCTAGATTTATGATGTCCTACGAATCGATTCATACTCCGTAGTTAAATAATTTTAAGACACCATTGACATTTTAATTGTTAGTTTTATATAGGACTTCCTACTATTTATTAGTGAGATTTTCAGGTCCCATTACTTTTCTTCTCATCATCATATTAATTCTCTCCGGGATTTCTTTGTTGGATTTGGGTTTACAGCATCCAGGGTTTGTAAGTAATGCAACACATATTGAACCTTATTACATCCCCCTAATGCAATCTGGAGTTATTTTATCGGGTTTTCATCGGGAAAGTGGAGTAAATACTTCGATGCCCATGAATATTCTCGTAACTCTCACCTATCGGAACCAGTCCGGACTCGCTTCACTGCTTTATGAACTTCAAGATCCAAGTTCTCCTTTCTATCATAAATATTTGACAACTCACGAATTCATTTCAAAATTTTCTCCATTATTGACTGAGTATGATTCTTACTTAAATTATTTCAGAAATGAAGGAATGAATATCACAGACACTTATTCAGACAGACTTTCCATAGCCATATCCGCTACCGCAGGGCAGGTAGAAAGAGCGTTTCATACTAACATTATATTCTTCAGTTCGTCAAATGGAACTTTTTATGCGCCAGATTCCCAACTTTACTTGAGCAGAGATCTTGGGGCTATCTCTGGAATTAGCGGAATAAGTGACGAATTCAAGGCTAAGGTTTATCCAATGTTTACAGGCAGCGGTTCAGGCCAATACCTTTTTGGTGCTGATCTCCAAACTGCATATCAGCTTAATATGTTGTACCAGAGTAGTGGATTCCCAACGGGCGAGACTGTTGCAACAATTCTATGGTCTGGCACAGATTATGGAACTCCTGTTGGTCCATTTGTTCCTTCAGATATTTCAACTTACCTGACTGATAACTTGCCGGCAAGTGAACCTAAATCAACTTTCTATGGGCTTCCAGTTGGAGGTGCGCCTCTTCCAGGATCCTCATCCCAATATGATACAACAGGCGCAAATATCGAAAGTACTCTAGATTTGGAGATGGCTGGAAGCACTGCTCCCGGAGCAACCCTTGTGGAAGTTTATGGCCCACAACCATATCTTAATTACCTTGACGAGGCGTTTGCGGAGATATTAAACCCTAATTACAACACAACTCTTGACAGTGCACTTTCGCATGTGGTGGCGATATCCAATTCCTGGGGTTCTAATGACATGTATAATTCTGCGTGGTCTCAGTACGAACAGGAAGCAGCAGCGAGAGGCATAACTGTGCTTGTTTCATCAGGAGACGACGGAAACACCAATAGCGCATACCCAAGTTTCCCAGCTACGGTTGGATATGACAGTTATGGTTCCCTTGCTGTAGGCGGAACTCAAACGATATTAAGCGGTACTCAGTCAAGTGATGGATCAGGCACTACTGGGATTTCCTCTCAGTCAGTCTGGTATAATACCCCTAATTCGGGGGATGGATCACAAGGAGGGGTAAGTACAATGTACTCCGAACCAAGCTGGCAACTCAATAGCCCTGACGCAAATGGTGTTATAACGGGTTCAAGTTCTATCACAGGAATAGCCTCCGGTCGAGGCACACCTGACGTTGCCGCGGTTGGCTCCAACATGCTCGTCTATCTTTCTTCCGTGTCAGGTGGTGGAACTGGTTATTACAGAATTTGGGGGACAAGCATCGCATCTCCACTTGACGCTGGTTTGATAGCCACAATAGACCACTACATGAATTCACCAGAGGGGTTCGTGAACTCTTTTATTTACAGTATCGGGCAGGAGCAATACCAAGGTATATATGCTGGCCCCCCTCCATTCTATTTCATTCACAATGGCTCAAACGGGGCTTTTTCCACATCTAATGGCTATAATCTTGTAGATGGCTGGGGGAGCATTAATGCCTACAATTTTGTTCTGGCCCAAGAGGGCACTAAAGAAGTCACTTTCACTGAATCAGGGCTTCCCACTGGTGAAAAATGGTATGTTAACTTCAGTGGTGGTCAATCACTTTCCAGCACGACATCGTCTATTTCCATCCTTCTTCAGGATGGGACCTATTCATACACTTCCTCGGTGACCCTGCCCGGATATAGCGTGTCAAATGGGACCTTTACAGTGAGCGGTTCCTCTGTCAGCATTCTTGTCAAATTCACCTATTCTTCCTACAATGTAGGTTTCACAATGGTTGGCCTGCCAACTGGATCTTGGTACATTAACGTCACGGGAAACTCTTTATCTGAAGATTTTGGTAGCATATACAGTGACCTTGGAATTTCTATATCACTTCCAAACGGAACCTATGAGTACACTGTTGCTACCAGTTATAAGAACTACGCACCATCAATTTCCTCAGGCATATTCACGGTATATGGCAGCAATCTGCTTATGTCTACAATAATATTTTCGCCAGTAGAATATAATATTGGATTTGTGGAAATCGGTCTCCCAGCGGGTTCTCAGTGGGAAATAGGCCTGAATGGCACTAATTATACAGGCAGCACAGGCACCATAAGTATAAGTCTTCAGAATGGTACCCACCATTTTACTGCATTAAGTTTATCCAACAGCTCCTATTCTTCTCATGGGGGCTCTTTTACCGTAGATGGCAGTGCCACTACAATACAAGTTGTTTTCAAAGAGGTAACACGCATATATTTCGCTGAAACTGGTTTGCCTGATGGAGGGAAATGGTCAGTCAGCCTGAATGGAGTTATGAATTCCTCCATTGCCCCGGGCGAGATAAGTTATACCATGCCCAATGGAACCTACAGTTACTACATACCGGGCACCCCAGGGTACCACCCTGCAGCTTCGGCTGGCACAATAGAAATAAATGGGTACGGTCAAAGTATAACGGTTATTTTTGTGGTAACAACATATAATGCAGTTTTTACTCAATATGGTCTCCCATCAGGCGATTCATGGTATGTCAATTTCACATCCGGGCCTGGTTCATACGGTAACTTAAAATTGACTTCATCGGGAACTTCAGTATCCGTGAACCTTCCGAATGGATCTTATTCATATGCCATTGCATCCAGTGATAAGAGATATGAAGCATACGGATCGAGTTTTACCATTCAGGGACAAAATGATTATCTGTGGGTCTACTTCAGCCCTGTAACTTATTCTGTGGTATTTCATGAAAATGGTCTCCCTTCTGGAATGAGCTGGAACCTCACTATAAGTGGCATCCGGTACCAGACTTCGTCTAATATGCAGTCCATATATGAAACAAACGGAACATTCTCATACACTGTAAGCGGCCCCACAGGGTATCATCCCGCTCCCACCTCCGGAGAATTCACCTTAAATGGTGAGCCTCTAAGTATCAACATTTTATTCCAGGCTTACACATACAACATTACTTTCTCTGAGGGAAATCTACCCAATGCTACGGAATGGTGGGTCAACTTTACCAACGGACATAGCCTTAGCTCGACAACAAACACAATCAATTGTTCACTGTCGAATGGTACGTACTATTTCTATGCTGGAACTTCAAACAAGAGCTGGATAAACACAAATTCACACTTTGGCTTTGGGGATTATGAATTATTTGTTGATGGGTACTCATACACTTATTTTTTCTCTTTCATGCTCATGACTTATAACATAACTATTTTTGAGAGCGGATTAAGTCCCGGCGCTCAATGGATCGGATACATTCCAAATTCATATGGTTTTTATAGTGGCACCGCCAATAACCTGTCATCTTTCCTCCCTAACGGTACATACGAATTCAACTTCACCGCATGGCAGAATGGGATTGAATATGAACCCACTACAATTAACATAACAGTTAATGGTGCAAATGCCACTTATTTTGTTTTATTCCACAGATATTACATCATTACATTCGAAGAAATTGGCCTTCCTACTGAACAATCTACCTATTCTTGGGGCGTTAATTTTAGCGGTGCAAACTACGTCGGCTTCGGTGTACTTGAAGTAAATGTATCTGCGCTTGATGGAAATTACAGGGTGGAGCCGATAAACAACACCTTGTATTATGGTGTCCTCGGTAATCCTTTCATCAAGGTACAAGGCTCCAACTTAACCGTCACGGTGAAATATGAACCGTATGCATTTATTACCGTTTATGTGCAGCCCCAAAACGCCACTGTGTTTATCGATGGGGTCCAAGAGGCCGTCTCGAATGGTTACCTGAATGTATCTGTATTCCCTGGAAACCACAGTATCGTTGTTCAAGATAGAGGGGATGTTACATATTACAAAAACACAACTTTAGCTGGCGGCATGGACATTACACTACAAGTAGACTTGAATTCCAAAGTCAGTGCTAAAGCATCAAATGAAACTAGTCTTGCTCTTATTGGTATTGCGGTCACTGTTCCTACGGTGTTAATTGCATACTACTTCATGAGGAAAAAGTAATAGGGGATTGGAAAGAGGTAAATTTGAGGACATTGCCCTGCTCATTGCTAACACTTCTACGGCTAAAAATAGATTCCAGAATGAATTCTATTTATTGCTATCTGACAAGCGCCTTATTGTACAAGAACCATGCTTTTTCATTAATATTCTTTCCAATAACCATAGGTTTGTCGTTTTGCTCGAACAATTCAGACCATATTCTCAAGAACAATCCTTCTAAGAGTTAGACAACGATCTTGAAATATCTACAAAAAATCTCAAATCTCCATACCCACTCGCAAAAAGGGATTTCTTAAGAATGTCTTCATTGGTTTTGAGTGAGGGCATGTTTGCCATTAGGCTTTCACCCCTCCCGATCCTGCGTCCTTTGTTTTAGAATTTTCTGTCTTTATGGTACTGTTGTACTGAATCTTAAGGAAAAATTAGGGAATTGGTCTGATTGGAATCGGTTTTTAAGCCTGATTTCAGGTACAGAGAATGACCAGGCTGGCCATCCCCTTGGGTTGAACAAGGCATTTCACTTCGGGAGTCAACCTCAGGGCTGCCTTTCCCCTGTTAAGATGTGCACCATTGAAACCCAATGCTGCAATCGTTAAGTCCGCCTTTTTGTAGATATCCAATATGGTCTGGTCATTTTCAAGGCCTATTGGATCTTCTACTGAATATAAAAGGGCAGGGTCTGTGTTCATTAGGCCAAATATATTTCTAACTTCCAGGGTTCCATACCCACACTTTTTGGCTTAGTCCATACACCTTCTGACAGTTGCGTCGAGGATCCGAGAATCTGCTTTAGACGGATTCAACATTATGAATGATAGGACTTGCTTATCTGCATCCCACATTCTTCACAGCCTGTACCTGTTTTTCCTGTCGAAACTGAAGATGGCTCCTGCCCTGTTATCGAATTGCTGGAGATCAATCATCTCAGCGAACACTGGTCTAAAGCAAGAGGCTACGGACATCAATGGTGATGAGAATGAAGTTGATTCCAAGTATTTGGTATAATTTAAGGATGATGTCGTAGACTACCCAGATCAGAGACCCTATAATTCCAGCTACCTATCCAATGTAGCTGGAATTTACAAGAATCAACAGGGTAAATCGGGACTGTTAGACGACCTGATGGCAGTCTTTTCGTTGCAGCGTATCTACAGTGAGTCGTTCCTTCAGGATTTTCTTGCGAGTCCCGGGTGCAATATTTCAAAGCATACCGCGGATAAACTGCTGAGCTCAACGGAGATGCAGCAACCTCTGGTCTATCATTCGCGTGGTTCTGGAAACCTGATCAGTGAGCTATCGCAATGGAGATATTTAGGGCTGAACAGTGGAACATTTTCCGTGGAGGAGGTGAATGGAGGCAAACACATTCGTTATATTGAGACAAGAGCGGACAACCTTGGAAGGCTATACCTGCAGTTTGATGATCTCATAAATGAAGGCAAGCTGAAAGATGGCAGGGAATATATTCTGAGCGGCAGGATAGGCACAGTGAATGTCACCACTAAAACAGTGACGGACAAATTTGGCGCAGTTGTTGGGGTTGCATATGTTGACGATGCCGGATGGACTCCAAGGAGAGATGCCTTCCAGTGCGAAATTGGTTTTGTAGGCGGTACGAATGAAGAGACTGAGTATAGATCACGATTCGTTCTTGGTGCTATGCCGCCAGGGTGCACCAGCCTAATTCTTTACCTGGTTAATGTAGTAGGCGTTGGTGAAGCTTATTTCAGCGATATAAAACTGGCAAAGGCCGGAGACTGAACCTTGATCTCAGCAGATTCGATACGATTAAGGAAGCGAATATTCCAATGAATTCTGATAGGCCATTTTGAGTCGACCCCTATCTCCAATGCAATGAAATCACTCCATTCAGGCATGGAGTCTATGTCCTTTTGATCCTCGACTGAACCAGGAATTGGAGGTGGCCAGGTTTACAAACATTATTCCTAGGAGCCTTTGATTCTTTATCAAGAATAATTAAATAGTTCTATTATAATTGATATCAACATGTCACAAGTCAGATTTGGAATGATCAATAAAAGGTTCCAGATTGCAGTAGGGCTGGTAAAAGGCGGGAAGATAACCAATGAAAATATAGATCGGATAGAAACAGCAAATAACGTATCCAGGAAGCTGGACAGGAAGGTCCTGGAATACGCAAGGGAGCTACTGGGAAAATGATCCTCAATTACTATGACATACTAAGTGCAGCGGGTATAATCCCATCTTTCATGGCAACAGGACTCAACCTGTCGGGAGTCATTGGGGCCAGGATCTACATTTCCCTTTCTCTGAAGCTAAGCATGCTCATAATTGTCCCGGCAATCGTAACAATATTACTAGCGTTATTGAACAGCTGGATCTCGATTATTTTTCTGGTTGCAACGTTTATCCTGATCGTATTCTCCTACGTATATCTCGCAGTTATTGTAGATGAACTTTCACATAATGAAAGAGTAGTTGACGAATTGCTGAGAACTAAGCAATAAGGTTATGATTTCTGTTAAGCGTATTAACATCCAAGACTTGGCGGTCTTGTCTCAAATGAGGAGTGGCAGTCATTGCACCTGTATCTCTGGATTTTGATCAATGTTCCTGTTTCAAGCTTCCTGATGAATGTGCCGTTATTCACAATGTTGTGGGATCCGCGCTGTGAACAGGTCGGTTTTCTATAATAGATAAGATCAGGATCATCGCCGAGAGAAATGTGAACATCCAGTACATTTGGAACGACGATGGTATTCGTCGTGGGTGGATCCACACCGAAGTCGTCCACGTTGAATGTGATTACACGCCGGGATAGGAAAGGATACTTTCGGAAACGCATGTCATGTAATGCTTGAGTAGTATTTCATGATTTCACTTGAAGCGTTCATTTCTTTAAAAAATCAACAAAAAGTTGACAATGTCCGCAGATAACAATGTTTATGAATTCATTGAGATAGTGTTCTAGTGAACCAGGACTATCTGAAAGCATTTGTTGATCTTGCAAGATCGCGTAATATGCGGAAAACAGCTGCAAACTTGGGGATCACAGAAGCCACTGTGAGCTACAGGTTAAAGCAGCTCGAAAAAATGATCGGACATACCCTCTTTTCTCGCGAGTCAAAAAAATTGGAGATCACACAGTTTGGCAAGGAATTCTACCCTGATGCCATACAAGTAGTTTCCATACTGGACAAGTACTCGGCCAACCACACCCTTAACATAGCTTCAAAGGTAATCAAGGTTTCGTCAGGTGAGATAGCTGCCATATATGTGCTTCCAGGACTTATCAAGAGTTTCAAGGATAAGAACAGGGATATTACAGTAGACATGGAGATCGGAAGTTCCTACGAAATTGTCCAGGAACTTGTAGATGCAAACTCAGATGTTGGTTTTGTCGTTAGCATCAACTTTCCAGAATTCCACTCTATCTTATCAAAAATGAGTGTTACCGAGCTTACTAGCATAGACCTTATATTCATTGCGCCAAGGGACTGTAAGTTCCTTGACAGGAAGATTGTTGCTCCAAAGGACATTGTTGGTATGCCATACATATCACGGTATGCCAATTCGGGGGTTCAGTCTCAGGTAGAGCAGATTCTCGCAAAGGCAGGGATAACGGAGAACGATCTGAACATTGTATTCAGGTTGGAAAATTCCTCGTCGGTAATTAGTGCGGTCTCTGAAGGGCTTGGGGTCTCAATAGTGGCCATGGTTCAGGCCGAGAAACACATAAAGAATGGATCCATAGGCTGGCTCCCTCTCGATACGGATCTTAAAACCAGTCTCTATCTGGTGGACAGATGGAATGGAACAAACGACACAGTTAACAGGCTGGTCGCATTCACAAAATTCTATATGGATAACTATATAAATAAAAAAGAAGTGATAAACTGAATCACTACAGAACCAAGTACTTCTTCACTGTCGCTTCATTGAGTTCTATGCCTAATCCTTCCGTTTTTGGAACCTTGATCATACCGCCAGACTGTGAATCGAGATTAGTCTTCAGCAAATCACTCTTGAGAGGATTAGACTGCTCATGCGACCATGCAGTCCTCATGTACTCATACGTTAGGAAATTCTGCGCGTAGGCTGCCAGATGTAGCTCTGCTGTCATTGTTACTCCTGAGGAGCTACCTGTGTGAGGTGCGTACGGAATACCATAAGCCCTTGCCATTGAAAGTATATTCCTGACCTCAGTAAATCCACCGGCACGCCCTACATTCGGCTGAATGATGTCAATATTTCCGGAAGTTATGAGGTCTCTGAAACCATACTTTGTGAACTCTGATTCACCAGCTGCTATTGGAATGTCGAGCTTCTGGGTAAGTTCATGGTAGCCTGGCATGTTGTCAGGCGGTATGGGCTCCTCGAACCAGAACACGTCATATTTCTCGAATATCCTGCCAAGTTTAAGGGCCGAATTCACTGTATAGCCAGAGTTTGCATCCACCATAATTGTCAGGGCGTCACCATACTCCTGCCTCAAGAGTTTCACTGCAAGGGCATCCTCTTCAATCCCTCTTCCTATCTTCAGTTTAACCTGAGTGAACCCCTCGTCTATGATCTTCTTCACTTCCTGCACAACTTCCTTCGGCTTCTTGAAACGTATTGATGAGGCATAGCACTGTATTTCGTTCCGGAATTTCCCTCCCAGCAGGCTGTAAATGGGAAGCTTTAACGTCTTGCCCATAAGATCCCATATGGCCATATCTACACCGCTGATTGCTTCAATCATGTATCCTTTATAATGCCCACGCTGCTTCATGGTGGCATACATCTCTTCCCACAGAAATTCATAATCATATGCATTCTTTCCCGCAATTATGGGAGCCAGGACGTCAAGAATGATGCTTTTGAGTGCCTCTGGAGCAAGCCTTGTCATGCACTCCCCGATCCCGGTAAGACCATTCTCGCCTGTTATCTTTACGATCACACTCTTATAGGATCCAAAAACTATGGTCTTGAGTTCCTGATAATAAGGCAGACTCTCAGGTGGCGTTGTAAGATCCGTTATTGGTACTACGAGGTTTAAAACCTCAACCCTTGTAATTTTCAACTCCTGCATATATTTCACTCTTCCGGGGAAAGACTGTATTTTCATCATGTCCCCAAAAAAGTAGTTCTAGGTTGTTTTTAAGTTTTTCTATCAATCATCACAATGATAGAAATCTTTATACATACAATTGGTTTATACTTTATGAGGAAAGTCATATGACTGATTCGGTTGATAGAAATGGTGGAAGAGTTGGGAACATACCGGCCCGTCTTGAAAGGCTGCCCATTGGCAGATATCACTGGACACTCGTGATCCTGGTTGCATTCATATATATGTATGAATCACTGGACCTCGGCATAACGGGTACAGTAAGCACAGTACTTGGGCAGTTTCCGGGGCATACCGCTCTTCTCATCGCATTCTTCGGCGTTGCTGTGACAGTGGGTATAGTAATTGGAATGGCATTCTCCGGGAGACTCGCGGACAGATATGGAAAGAGGAGAATAGTACTCTACGGACTGCTTGTTCTTCTCGGAATGTCTGGGATAATAGCCATCATTCCTGCTAACTTTCCGCTTCTCATAGCACTGAGGGTCATACAGGGCATTGGAGCAGGCGCAGTTTATGCATTCCCGTATTCATACCTGGCTGAATTCATTCCAAAGAGCCGAAGAGGATACTTCATAGGATTCATCGATCTGTTCTTTGTCTTTGGATATTTCCTTGCCCCTCTGATCTCACTTTATGCAATTCCGTTTCTGCCCGCATCCCTTTCCTGGAGGGTGGTATTCGCAATTGGCTTTGTTCCCATCGTGCTTTATCCTTTATACTACAAGTACATACCTGAATCCCCCAGATGGCTGGAGAGGAATGGACATTATGAGAAAGCAAACCGGATAGTTTCGGGTATCGAAGACAAGATCAGGAAACAGTATGGAAAGGACCTTCCTGCCCCTGTAATCACCGAGGATCTCGTTGAGGTTGAGGGAACAAAGCCTGGAATTAGGGACCTTTTCCAGAAAAAGTACCTCCGCTATTCCATTCCACTGTGGATTTATACATCAGCCATGCTGTCTGGCTTCTATATTTCCACCATATATGCACCCACCATCTTCGAGGCTTTTGGCTTCACGGCTTTCTATGCTCTTCTGTTTACTATGATCATGAATGGCTTAATGCTGTTTCCGAAGATGGGGGTTATGTTCACAGCGGACAGAGTTGGCAGGAAAAAGCTGGGAATATTGCTGATGTCACTGGCAGGCGTATTTGCGATACTACTTTACGCTGTCCACTCCAGCCTTCTGCTGGTTGTTATCCTAGTGTTTGCTGTGTTCTGGGCTGTTAATGCAAATTCGCCTCTCTGGAGAATGTTTGCAAGTGAAACATACCCTACTACCGCAAGGCAGACCGGTGTATATTTCAATGAGATGGTATCAAGACTCTGGTCAGGTGTAATATTCACACTTATCATAGGGTATGACATAGTATCCACATCACTCATTGGATCTGCGAAAATACATGCGATATATTTTTCATATCTGCTCATTGCCCTAATAAGCATAGTTGGGGCGATGTCGGTGTACCTCCTCAAGGAGACTGCCAACAAACAGCTGGAAAAGATAGAGTATGAGATAGAACAGGGAAAGTGAGGTGAGACCATAAGCGTATACAGTATTGCAGTTGCAGAGGGCGACAGCATAGGACCAGAAATTGTTAAAGCATCAATGGATGTGCTGAATTTTCTGCATGAAATGATATTCAGCGATGTAAAAATTGATTTCAGGGAGGTTGAGGTGGGATGGAAGGGCTTTAAGTCACAGGGGTCGAGCCTCCCGGAGGAATCCGTACGCTCAATGGAGGCATGCGACGGTCTCATACTTGGCCCCCTCGATGTTGGCAAATATCCTGCAGAGGACCCGGGTGGACCAAGCCCATCGGGACATATAAGGAAGCATTTTGATCTCTTTGCCAACATCAGACCGACAG
Source organism: Thermoplasmatales archaeon (assembly GCA_016806715.1). Classification (NCBI taxonomy): domain Archaea; kingdom Methanobacteriati; phylum Thermoplasmatota; class Thermoplasmata; order Thermoplasmatales; species Thermoplasmatales archaeon. The sequence continues at coordinate 796,913 of CP060531.1, forward strand.
TATCTTATGGAATTAACAGCAGTTATCCTGACGGAGATGTTGATCTCGTAATTGTCAGGGAGAACACTGAAGGCTTTTACGCAGATAGAAATATGTTCATGGGAAGTGGTGAATTTATGCCCACTCAGGACGTTGCTATGGCACTAAGAGTTGTCACAAGAAAAGGATCCGAGCGAATAATAAGAGAGGCTTTCAGGATTGCATCCAGCCGCCGGAGGCACGTAACCGCTGTACATAAGGGGAATGTACTTAAGATCTCAGATGGTATGTTCCTTCAGGTATTCGACAAAATATCCAAGGAATTCCCCAACATAAATAGTGATAACAAAATCGTGGATGCCATGGCTTTTGACATTCTCAGGAGCCCACAGAAATATGACGTTATAGTGACAACGAATATGTTCGGCGATATATTGAGTGATGAGGCCGCAGGAATTGCAGGGAGTCTCGGATTGGCGCCTTCCTTGAATTCTGGGGAAAATTATGCCATGGCTCAGGCAGTCCATGGTTCCGCACCAGACATTGCTGGAAAGGGCATATCGAATCCCATAGCTGAAATTCTTTCTTGCGGAATGCTTCTTGAGTGGCTCGGACAGCGAAACAGGGATTCAAAGCTAATTAAGATGTCAGAATTGATCAGCGTAGCAACCAGAAAAATGATAAAGAGGAGAGAAAATCTCACACCGGATCTTGGTGGTAATGGTAATACAGAATCCGTAACAAGAGGTATAATCAGCAATATTGAAGGTGTGCATAAATGAAATATAAATGGTTTGATCTGAGTCATACATATGAAGAGGGAATGCCGGAGGCTACGGGACACGCCGCAATGAAGAGTGAAAGCGTGAATAACAGGAATACGGGTTCAAGAATAACAAATATAACTTTCAATTCGCACTGCGGCACACACATTGACGCCCCTTATCACTATGTTGATAACGGAAGGACAATAGACACCTTCCCGCCGGATTTCTTCTCTGGAACGGCTGCAGTACTGGATCTTCCCAGAGATGATTTCCAACCAGTAACACGTGATGATATCCTGAAAAACCTCGACCTTGTTTCTGCTGCAGATTTTGTTTTCATTAGAACAGGTTGGGAGGAAAAGTGGAACCGTGAGGAATATGTATGGAAATATCCCTACATCTCCCCAGAAGCTGCAGAATATCTTGCAAGTTCAAGGATCAGAATATTGGGAACTGATACAATATCCCCTGATCCATCGCTGAAGAGCGGGCTCAGGAAAGGATCTCCGGCCCACCTTGCTCTCCTGCCCCGGAACATCCTCATCATTGAGAACCTTGCAGGATTGAAACCACTTGCTGGTAAGCTTGTGGAGACCTTCTGTTTCCCACTAAAATTCACGGGAGGAGATGGATCACCCGTTAGGGTGGTTGCTAGGATTCCCACGTAAATCTGCGGCAGGACTAAAGTCTGCCCAAACAGTTATTCATACCAATCATCATATTGCCTTTATCACTCAATTGGCCGAAGTAGACATTTTTGCAAAAGGCGGAAATATGTGCGAATCGTGATTCTGCAATCTCACTCCTGATGGTGAATTTTACACTTTCAAAATGCACAGCTGTCCCAGCCGATCTTGAAGGGACATTTTTGTTGCTTATTGTTGCGAAGTGGCACCGTACCTTGTGGCCAATTGATACTTCAGAATTCTGAGAGGCACTTTCATAGCAGAAATGCGTCGCTAGAAGGTATCTTGGTGCAAATTTACGTAAGAGGTTAGACGTCATGAAAAAATTCTTTTGTCCATGCTGTCATGACGATGACAACGTGAGAGACGGAGAGGCAGTCGACGTAAAACTTGACCTGTGAGGTCGCCGTTTAGATTGACTACCCTTCGCGCTTCGACATACTACCCTGCAAGGAAGGTGAATATAAGGCTTGTCGAGATATCTCCGACCCTAAACTCTCACCGCTTAATGAGGTGATTAGAATCTATATAGGATTAGATGTTCATAAACGTACCGTATATGTGACGATGTCAAGATCCGGTTGATAAGTACTTGTGATACCAGTAGGATGTTCTCAACAGTCCCTCCTTTGTCTTGAACCTTTGCTTCAATAGCCATGACTGTATGGAGAAATGCTGCTCCGCCTTGTCTGATGTCTTCTCCACCTCGGGGTTACTGAGATACAGGAACACCTCCTTCCTGTGCTTCGTCACAAAAGAAAGTAAGCCTGCCATGATCTTGTCTTCACCATACAGGCTGTGGATCTTGTCGAGCATTATCTTGTCAACGATCCCATTCTCACTCCTGCCTTCAGCGTTCTTTGTTATTGGTTCACTGTTCTTTCCCTGTCTGTAAAGGTTTGTCCCGTTTGGGAAGAACATGTACCTGACCAGCGTCTTTGCCATGTCCATATGCTCTTCCATCCCTGCGTCTTTTATTCCGGGCGCGAAGTCCTTCTCAATGTGGAAGAGGCACCTCTGCCCCCTTATTAGTATTCCAGGGTGTGACGATACGATTTCCATGACGGATTCGTAGTGGTATCCGTCCGTGGTGATGAATATCTCCTCTGGTATTGTGAACCTGGAGAGTGCCCTTACAATGAATCCTGCGAGCATATCTTCCCTCAGGTCGTCCAGAATCTCCTCAGCAAAGTTTCCTGCCCCTGCATCCCTGGGGAGCGCCCTGTATTTCTCTATTCCATCGATGTGTGCGTACTGCTCGTCATAGACGAAATATCCTGATGAGGCCATCATCATGTCCGGAACTGAGGGCGCATCGGGTTCATGAAGCTGATGAGGTCGTTCTCCTTCAACTCCATGTCCATCATGGGTATATTGTATAACATGAACATTGGAGAAGAATCCGCTGAGGCATAAACGTCAAGTGATGTTGAAATTCTCTTGAACTCAGTGTATAGTGCCTTTATCAGTTGCATGCGATGAAGTGCCTCCATCACATTTCATGATTTCGCTTCAGAAGCACGATTCATGGATAAAATCAAATAAATTTTGACACCTATTATTTGTTGAAACATTTTTATACTTTTACCGTTTCTATTCTTTCGGATGAGCTGAGGTCTTCATTAATGAAGAAAGTCTATCTATATGCAGTAATAATAGTAATTGCGTTAGTAGTTGCGTCAATTCCAATTTACATAGTGCTGTCAAAGGAATCCCAAACCTCCCTTACTCCACTCTCTGTAAAATATGACAATACGAAATACTTCTGGCGTGATAACTTTTCTAAAACATACAGCTACGATTCCTCACCTACACTTACTCTCGGGAATATCACTTCTCATACGAATTTTGGCCCGTCTGGGAACCGGGACTCAACTTTATCAATGACAATCAATGGAACTTCTACGTACATTCAATCCCTTGGCAACAATGACGTTATGTTTGTTTACATTTCAATTACCGGTAATTTGACCCACTCTCTCCAGCCGAAAAGCATTGTTCTTGATCAAAATTCAAATGGCTCTTCAAACCTCACAGTTTCGTATGTGGAATTCGCTTGGACTGCCTTGAAGACTGAAAACGTCTCTGTGTCAAATACAATCCCTTCGTATACCGGTTACAAAAACTTGGTTTTTTCAGCGACTCTATTGAACAATACTATATCTAAAAAAAATTCCAATCATTACTATTTTACGTGGATTTCTGTGCTTCAAATATGGTTCACTCCCCCGTCAAAGGGGCAGTTGTATCAATTCACCTTTTTGTCGGGCATAACTGGGTTGTCCGATTATGTCTCATCAGAAATTAACCTTGAAGTTGCGCAGTGGAACTAGCAGTCAAAATTATATCGACAGATAGACACATTGCAGTTTTTCCGAAGGAGAACTAAATGTCTAGAAATAAACCGTCAAGGAAAATCAACAGTTTTGGAATTGTAGTTTTGATAATGACTTCTGCACTTGCGATATCAATATTAATGGAATCCCCAAATGCTGAAGCTGCGACCCCTACATAGACGTATGTGCACACTAATTGGGGAGGTTACGATGGGAATGACACCATATATCTTATCAAAGGTACATATAATCAAAATACACCAGCAACTGATTATACTACTACAGGAGTATTACTTGGCTATGACATTAACGACACAAACGGTGTCTCTCTTGAGACTGGATCTGACATTTCTGTTTCATTGAACTAGGTGTATTCTTTTACTCCAGGATTTATCCAAATGATGACCAAAATATGTTCATTTATGTGTCAATTGCATTATCTGGCGTAGCAGAGACCCTCAATTATAGCAGCCCACTTTCGGGCGCACCTAACATTTCAGTTTGGACGTTCAATTTTTCGGCTAACCTCACCGGTCTTTCTGATTCGAACAGTAAACTCAACTACAGCAAAATGAGTGATTTGAATAGCGGTTTCAACTTAACTAATTTGAATGGAGAACAAGTCTCCGGATCTCAGAAGTCAAATCCTCGTTCGCCAGTATTTACAATTTATTTGGAATAGTTGTCCAGACAGCATATGGGAGAACCATTGCCCCTATTCGGCAACTCGTGTTCCGTCAAGTCTCCAAAGGGACTTTGATAGCGTGAATCCCAATGCTGAAATTAGCATTATGATTCCGGATAACTCATAAACCGGTATAATGCCTATTAACAATACCAATACACCCCCAACAGCAACAGCCGGCGGACCTCCAATAAAACTAAAAATACCATCCACTGCAAAGTAACGGCCTCGCAATTTTACCGGAACAATATTCTGTGCAGAAGTAAGCCATACATTTCCTGCAAAGCCAGTGGATAGACCTAAAACAAAGCATAAAATGATGGCAAGATACGGATTTGGCAGAATGCCCATAAATAGGAACAAAACCCCTTTAACCGCACCGTAAATAATTACCCATGATCTCCCGGCATACTTAAGGGCCCATTTCGTTCGCCCAACAAGCGGAGAGCCGATGGCATAACCGACGGCATAGGCAGCTAGTATTGCGCCAAAAATGAGTGCCCCTGACCGCATTCCAGATACAACGTAGACGACGAGGAAATAATAGGAGATAGTGAAAAAGAAATTAAACTTTAACTCTGCCATTCTTGCATAATATGTTCTCACAGGTCGGTTAATTTTCACTCCGGAATGCGAAGATTCTTGTACTTCCATATTATGCATATACATATATGGCATATCCAGACTGGGTTCTGAAGTACAGGAAGAAAGGTACGCTTATAGCAAGGCGTGGCGATCGTTATTATCTATACAGGGTCAGCAGCCACTGGGACAGCATAAAAAAAAGACCACAGTTGAAGACTGAGGAATACCTCGGCCGAATCACCCCTGATGGCTTAATAGAGCCAAAGGCAAAGAGGATCATGAAACGGTATGATCAGATCACAGTGAAGGAATATGGTGCATCATTCCTTCTTTACGAAGTGTCAGATGATCTTCGAAAAGAACTGTCGGAATGTTTTCCAGAATGGAAGGAGATATTCATATTCGCCTGCATGCGCCTCATGTACACATCTCCAATGAAGAATGTTGAATTCCATTACAGCACCTCGTATATTTCGGAGATGATCCCTGACGCCCATGTATCCCCGGAATCTCTGGGGAACATGTTAAGGATCACAGGCATGGACAGGGCTTCACAGATAAGATTTATGAAGGCGTTCATGAACGGCGACCGTTATCTGGCCGTCGATCTCACCCATGTGCTGAGCATGAGCGATGGTATCGTGGAGGCAACTCTGGGGCACAACAGCATGGAGGAATATTTACCGCAGGTGCAGCTTTTGTTCCTCTTTTCCCTCTCTCACGACCGTCCTGCATATTTCCGCATACTTCCCGGATCCATAAACAGCGTTATGTCCCTGAAGACAACCATGGAGGAATCGGGTGCATCCAATATCGTCATGGTCGCTGACACAGGTTTCTATTCCGGGAGGAATCTGAAAGAACTTGAGAGAATGAAAATATCATACATCATACCTCTAAGACGGAATTCAAGACTCATAGATTATTCACTTGGATGGGAGAAATATTTCATGTTCCAGGACCACCCGGTATTCTATTCCAGATATGAAATCAAAGGCACATCACGGACCATGTTCACCTTCAGGAACGATTTCCTGAAGGCTGAGGAGGAGAAGGACTATCTCAGGAGGCATGAAAAGGCGACTGCAGAGTTCAGGAGGATAGCTGAACGCTTCGGTACGATCTCGGTTATAACGAACCTGCATGTATCAGGGGAGATCGTCTATGACATGCTGAAGTCACGTGTGGACATAGAGCAGGCATATGACACGTTCAAGAACACAATACATGCGGATCGTACATACATGAGGGACGACCAGCAGCTGAGCGGATGGATGTTTGTTAACTTCATAGCCCTAATACTGCACTACCGGATATACAGCCTCCTCATGAAGCATGACGCACTGAAGAAGTACTCTCCAAAGGATGTGCTGGATCATATGGAAAGAATAAATATGTTACACATCGGCGATGAATGGAAGATGTCCGAGATTCCAAAGAAGACGAGGGCAGTGATGGAGAAACTCGAGATACCTATTATGCAAAATAGCGGAAGTTAGAGATTAAACGGTAAAGCCGACATGGTTAGCCAGAAAAGACCCCGTTGAGAAAGCAGCCACGTGAATCCTTCACGAATTTCCGAGAACCCATTTTTTTTATCCTCTCTCTTCTGAGAATTGTGTTTGACAGTGCCTTTACTGGAGACTAGGAGCATGAGGGAAAAGAGGAAAGCGATCAAAAAACCAATAGAACCGTAAGACAATGCAATAGAAGCCCCAACAAGAAGGATTAGAGTTCCACCTAAGGCATTGGAAACTGCAGAGAATAAACTCGTTCCTGTTCTAATGATACCATTTGCACTCGCCAACCTGTCGTTTCCGACCAAATCCGGAAGCACAGAGTAGCTCGTCGACCTATAGAGCTCAGAGGCACCGTTCCAAGAAAATAACAAAACGATTACTGCGATTAAGCTGAACCCATAAAATTCTGAAAAAAGGACCAGAATTGTTACGCTCAGAACCCTGACTGCATTTGATAATACCAGCAACTTAATGCGATTGTACCTGTCAACCCATACACCTGCCGGGAGTGATAAAATGACGGCGCTCAGAGTTTCAGTTACTCCAACTATTGCGACGTCTATTGATGACGCAGTAACTGAAAAAACGTAAAAGACTATTACCAAGCCAAGAACAGAGGTGGCGGATCTTGAACTTAAGTTCATTCCAAAGTAATTTCTAAAATTCCTATTTTTGAATACACCTTCTGCGTTACTACTCACTTGAAAAGCATTACCTTTACAACATATAAAATTCTTATTTAATGGTGCTTTTTTGAAATGCTCAAGGACCGGATAGCCTTAAAGGTTAATATTTCAGCAGTGTTATTGCAGGATCGCTGTTTATGAGCGGAGGCTTTTTATCTCACTTCTGGACGGACAAAAATAATTAATATACCTCCCCTGCCCCATCGCCACTTTTCTTTTCAACCCGTTTCTCCCTCTTTATGGTTTTACTATCCCCATTCACTTCCATGGTGTGTCCATTTTCCTCTCTTATCCACTTTTGCGGGATTAACCGGTATGGGCATTCCATGCTTGCGAATATACCCATTTTGAATTGATGGAGAAATCCAGGGGAGTTTCATTCCTGATCACTGATAAGCCTAATTTTTCTGCCTGCAGCGGAAGTGTTTCTCTCTCTTGTGTTTGGCCGGTGCGATGACTCATGAATCCTGTACGATCCACTTACTGTTACAATACATATTGATCCGGGCTGCCGCAGGATCTCCTAACTCTATTTAGTTTTCATTCTGTGAATTAAGAAGATATGAAAATTCTCATTGCTTTTTGATGAAAATTGTGGTCAAAGAAACTGGTTATTCCCGGTTACTTTGCGATTTTCCTTATGGTTATCGGAATGACATTATTGTCGTATTCCAGTATCGCAATATCCACCGGATCAACCATGACGCTTGGCACATCGATTATAACTGGTGCCCCCATGGATATCTGAAGTGCCCTTGCTCCAATAATACGTGCTTTTTCAAATTTAGTGAGTTTCATGAGGATCAAAGAAGTCTATGGTAAATTAATCGCTGTATAATAAATTTTTTATCACGTTTCAAGATAAATTTTTAATCGATTTTAACAACAAGGGAGAGAGCTTGGCTGATGACATGAACATCCCCCAATAGAATAAGCGAATGCCCCAGTGGGACAGACCGCCTCTGGAAAGTGTGTTGCCATGCTGTTTAAGGGTATGGACCCAAACTGGAGTTTCGCAAAATCTCGCAGATTTCCATGAATGGGTGAAATATCCGATGTCATTCTTTTAATATCAGTAACAATGCAGGCCATTCTGGAACTGGATCACTTGATCCGGCACCCATTCTCAACCATTTCGGATACGTAAACGGACTGTCCGGAAACCTCAAGATAACCGCTTTTTCCATCCAGGGATGCCTGAACCTTGCAGCTTCCTGATGAACATTCAGCTGCCATAGTATATGCATGCACTTCATCTATCGTGATCGTTCCCTTTCCATTATACGGATAACCGTCTATACTGACGGTTGCGCCCTCCTTGATACTGTCTGGAACTGTTAGGAGCTTTACGACTGCCCCATTATCAGCAGCCAGCAGCATTCCGTTTGAGTCTTCACCCCTGATCCTCGCCTTCTTCAGGTTCCTGACCACAATAATCTTCCTGCCCAGAAGCTGGTCCATGGTATAATGGTCCCTTAGGCCGGAGACTATCCTCGTCTCGGAATCGCCAAACGAGACCCTGATGAGATAGAGCTTGTCCGCATTCGGGTGGTATGATACATCCAGGATCTTTCCCACAACCAGATCCATGCTGTTCGGATTTGCAGCGGTTATGTCCAGCTTCCTGAACGGTGGTTCTCCTTTCACGGGCGAATAAGACGGAACAGAAAACAGGTTATTATCGTCATTTATGCTGAACGCATCGCTTTTTCCCAGCATTTTCCTGATCAGTACAGAAGAGGAAGGTGTATAGGGGAAAATCATTCCGGAAAGTACGTCTGCTACGCCAAGGCTGACATAGAGTTTTCTCCTGCATGCCTCCTGGTCTGTTTTTATAAGTGCCCATGGCTGCGATCTGTTGAAGTACGAGTTCGCGTACTTAACCAGTTCGAGCCATTCCTGCAATCCCTTCTTTATCTGAACATCGGAAATTGCTGACTTCCATGACCTGAATTTTTCCCTGGCGAAATCCATCATGGACGTGTCGTCAGAATCAAATGCATCGCTTCTCTGTATCTCATTGAAATGTGCGGTAGAGAATGACACGATACGGTTTATGAAGTTGCCGAACTTATCGATGTACTCTGTATTCACCCTGTCCACCAGCTCTTCCATGGAAAAGTTGGTGTCACCTCCCTCCGGAAGATTGCTGGCCATGTAATACCTGAGGTAATCCTTCGGGACAAGCTTCAGGATCTCGTCAACGGTGAATCCGATCCCCCTGCTCTTGGAGAATTTCTCTCCCCTGAACCTGAGGTACTCATTGGCAACCACGCGGGTCGGCAGGTTAAGGCCTCCCCTGGCCATCAGCATGGCGGGCCATATTATCGTATGAAATTCTATGTTGTCCTTGCCCATGAAATAGTATGCCGGTATTCCCGGATCCTGCCAGAATGGTTTCCATCCCTCTTCGTGCCCGGAGTTCCTGAAAAACAGCTTTGTTGCAGAAAGATAGCCTATGAGAGCCTCAAACCACACGTAAATCCTCTTGTGATCATATCCATCCAGCGGGATCCTGATACCCCATTCTATGTCCCTTGTTATGGGCCTCTCCCTCAGCCCGGATGATATGAAGTTCCTGGTGAAATTAACCACGTTAGGCCGCCAGTCTTTTTTGCCGTCGATCCACTCAAGAAGTTTCTCCTGCATCAGGTCCAGCCTCAGGAAGAAGTGGTTTGTCTCCCTGAATTCCGGTATGTCACCGCATATCGAGCATCTGGGGTTTATCAGGTCCTTCGCGTCAAGCGTTTTTCCACACTCGTCGCACTGGTCTCCCCTGGCATCCTTGTATCCGCAGTTCGGGCACGTTCCTACAATGTACCTGTCCGGCATGAACCTGCCACAGCCAGGGCAGTATGGCGCTATCATGCTCCTCTCGACCAGGTATCCTCCCTTGAGAAGATCCAGGAAGAACTCCGATACAGTCTCCGAGTGTATCTTCTCGGTCGTGCGAGAGAAAATGTCAAAGTCTATGTCGAGGCTGCGAAACGTGTCCAGATGATCTTTGTGATAGAAGTCCGCTATTTCACCGGGCGTCTTTCCTTCTTTGTCAGCTCTGATGGTTATGGGTGTTCCGTATTCATCACTGCCGGATACGAACATTACTTCGTTTCCCATCATCCTCTGGAATCTCACGAATATGTCTGGGCCAAGATATGCCCCCGCTATATGACCGAGATGCAGTGGACCGCTAGCATAAGGAAGTGCACAGTTTACAAGTATTTTCATGAGAGTACCAGTATGGAGAAAACTGGATGTTATTTAAGGGAATCTATGACTTTCAATGCCGCATTCCATGTGTTATGCAACATCGTTTATTCGCCGGAAAGTATCGCTTTGTAAACCTGGATTCCGGGAAGTTTGATCAGTTTCTAATCGCAGGTTGTTTACGGTCATCTGAGCAGAAAGCCCCATTCCCTCAGGCATGGTATGAATTCAAGAGAAGCAATGATACCCATATAACGGCAACCCGGACACTTTGTTTCAGTTACCAATGTTAAATCCCGCAATTCAGGTCTCGGTTCTCTTAATCGGAAGATGCATTATCCTGGACACAGCCTAAAATTGTGTGGATAGCAATGCTCTCGCCAATTTTCTTCTCCATGTTTTGACAAAAAGGCCCCCGACCAACATGCTATAACTGCCCTTATTCAGCCTTATAGTCCGCTGAAAAAGTATCTCTTTATTTGTTCAGGGCTGTATGTTAATCCTTCGGGCACTAAAATGAAAGAACGGCCGTTATCCTCTTCCGTACAAAGTCGACATCCAGGTTAGAGAGGAAGTATCCCAGCCTTGGCCCTCTTTCCTTGTTGATCAGGGCCATGTAAAATGCGCCAAATCCTTCCTGCGGCTTTATCCCCTGTGAAGTTATTATTTCATATACAAGGTTGTGCAGGGGCTCAGGTTCCCATTGAACCGAGTCGATCTTCGCGGAAAACTCACTGATTACCTTCTTCTGGACCTCGTTCAGGGATACTTCTGCATCTACAGGTTGCAGCCTGAATTTTATGTCCTCCGGTGCATACCTGTCCAGCCAGTTGTTGAGCGTCACTATGCGCTCCTGCATCCTGCTGCTTATCCTCTCACCCTCATAACCGTTTCTTTTCAGGGCTTCAAGGAGTTCGGCATCTCCATGGTATATCTGTATAAGAGTCAGGAGATGCCTGTAACTGATCTTCTCAGGCTTCCTGATCTCGCCCGTAATAACGGAAAGTTCGTAGACGCGCCTGAAATCATCATCAGACACCTTATCCTCCCCGAAATATGCCTTTTCATACTTCTCAAACTCGTCTATAAGGTTCAGTATGCCAAGCCCGGGATCGAATACGATGTGCCGGTTTGGGTTGTTGCGCATTATCAGGAATCGCAGTATTTCCGGAGGCGAGAACTTCATCATTTCGGATGCAGCTATGGCTATCCCTGTAGATGAATGCATCACTCCGGAACCTTTCAGCAGGATCCTCTCGTATATTGGGGCTATCGGTGCAGCATAGCCGAATATTTCCTCGACTATGCGCTTTCCGGTATCATATGAACCGCCTGCCGCACCGTGGTCCTTTCCCATGGGCTCCACAGTTACGCCAAGCACATACCACTTTGCAGGCCACTCGATCCTCCAGGGCAGCTTTCCCTCATCCTTCCTGATATCAGAGGTGCCGCTGTATCCGCAAGTGCAGTGGTACTCCACCAGTGGATATTTATAACCGTCAACAACCGGTCCTTTCATGCTCCCGCAGTTTTTGCATATGGGATTGTATGGGAACCAGCCTGCTTCCAGGTCGCGTCCGGATACCTCCTTCAGTATCCTTGCAACATCTTCCTTCCTCTTTATGATGATGTCTATCGCCTTTTCAAACGTGCCATTGGCGTAAAGGTCGTGCGTCCTTATGACCTCGACGTGGACATTGACCTTGCCGAGGGTTTCGATGAAGGGCTTGAGAAAATATTCTGAGTAAGAGCTGCCTCCATCCGGAGCCCTGATCCTGTAGAGAGGTTTGCCTATCTCGCTGGAATAGGACTGGTCAAGAAACGGGTAGACTTTCCTCAGGGGGTCGATGTCGTCACACAGGTAGATGAACCTTGCCTCAAGCCCGGCAGAAACCGATGCCTTGAAGATAGCGTCTCCTGTGAGTATCTCCCGCATGTTCCCAACATGTATTGGTCCGGACGGGGATATCCCCGTAGATACAAGTTGCTTTCCGCTCAGCTTGGAAGCGACAACGTCTGCCCAGTGCATATTTTACCTATGGGTTTCCAACCAGCATTGCCCTGAACAGCGACCTGACCTTGACGCCCATTATCTCGTCCGCGCTGAGCTTCGATGTCAGCACTACGCACAGCAAAACCTTGCCGCCCTGGGATTGCACGTCCATTATGGTCCTCTTCAGGGTCTCACCTGTGCTTGTTACGTCATCAATGACGATTATCTTCTTTCCCTTGACACGAGCGAAGTTGCTGCTGAAGAATCCCTCTTCCCTTGCCGGGTGAGGCCTGTACACGATCAGTTCCTTGTCAAGGAGAGTAGAGACCAGGGTGGCATAGGGTATGCCGTTTATTGATATTCCCAGAACGGAATCGTAGTCAAAATCATTCTTTACCGACTCCTCCTCTATTATGTCAGCTATAACCTCGGCAATGGATTCCATCCTCTTCCCGAAAACGCCAATGCTTCTCCAGCCGATTTTAACGTCCTGAACCTTGCTTTCCTGCAGGAATTCCTTTCCCAGAAGCCAGGTCACTGTATTCACGGATAAATGCAATTCTGTTGATATTTCCTTGTCAGACATGCCCTTGGACTTGAGTTCAAGGGCTCTTTTGTAAAGTTCTTCCAGACTTTTCATGATTCACACCGTTTGATGAATTACCATTCTCAATTGCAAATAACTGTCGAGTATTATAATGTTAGCGGAGATTGCTGCGGGCAAGTTCCTCTCGTATCCTGGAAGCTACGGCTTCCAGGTCGGACCTTGATACCCTCTTTCTTTCCCAGTTCAGCCTTCCGTCTCTCGAGATGAAGTCGTTCATCCGCCTGTTTCCTTTCCTGGCAGTATCCGCTGCTAAACTTGAATCGCACCACCTCGGGATTATGTGCACGTGATAGTGCATCACCACCTGGTTTGCACATGGGCCGTTATTCTGGCCTATGTTGATGGCATCGCAACCCAGGGCATTCATTACCGGTTGGCACAGTTTCCTGACAAGCTGCTGTACCCTGAGGAAATCCTCCATGTCTATATCGAGAATGTTCACGAAGTGCTTCTTAGGAATAACCAGCAGATGACCGTCTTCAACTGGGGCATGATCAAGGAATGCCATTGTGTTCTCATCCTCGTAGACGATTTCTGCGTTCCTCTTTTCCACGACCTCGGTACAGAAGACACAATCAGGATCAAACATCCTTGTTGGTAATGTCCGGATCTAATAAAATGTTTCATGGCTCTCCATCCCGGCGGTATCACGGTTTACATCACATTCCCCGTATTGCGGGCGTACCTGCATACTGGCTGGAGCCGTTATTTAATCATGCCGCCGCTGTAGCGCATGGTGTACACTGTTTCAGAATTCTTCAGTATCCGCTCGGTTCCATAGAATTTCTCAATCTCACCAACGGCACTGTTTTCGTAGTGAAGACCCTGAGATTGAAACATATCCGGGCCTCGGATGGGAAGCTTGGGGTCCGGGTTCAGCAGGGCCGACTTCAGGAAGGTGTAAATATGGCCGCTATCCGCGTTCAGTCCGACGATTCCCCCGGAATAAGACATGGACCATATAGGCAATCCCATTGAGTGCACTACCTCCTGGCCAACAAAAAATAATGAACCGTAGTAAATATCCCTGTACAGAAAGCCACCATCAGCGAACTCAAGCTGCAGAGCCCCGGGAAAAAGCGGGTCACGCCTTCCAGAATTCCCGGCATATGTGTTGCGTTTTGCCATAACGAGAAAATCCATGAATCCAGCAGGTAAAACCATCATTTATCCCGTAGAAAATGGACATTTCCTTAATTAAATGGTCGCACCTGGAGGTCGTCGTCCGGCTCACGAATGATCTCCCTGAACAACGAGTTGTGTGAAGAAGCACTGCTTTCCGCAGATTGTAAGGAGGAATTATTACACATGGTTGACTATGTTTGAACATGAATCTTGTAGATCGCCTGAAACAGGCCGAAGGAATTTCGGTCCTGACAGAAAAAGAGGATATGGTTCCATACAAACGCGATGCATCTTATTTCACCGGAGAAACCCCTGACGCAGTGGTGACACCGGAAAACCCGGCCGGGGTATCGGAAGTGATGAAAATATGCAACGAACTGAAAGTTCATGTTACGGTCAGGGGTGGGGGGACTTCACTCACCGGTGCCTCTGTACCTGCAGAGGGTGGAGTGGTAATCAGCATGGCAAGGATGAACAGGGTGCTTGAGGTTAAGCCATCCGACAGTTATGTCATAGCAGAACCTGGCGTAAGGCTGGACGACCTGAACAGGGTGCTGGGCAAGGCAGGTTTCTTCTATCCACCAGATCCTGCCAGTTCCATGGCAGCCACGGTTGGGGGCACAATTTCCACAAATGCCGGAGGACTCAGAGCGGCTACGTACGGTACGACAAAGGAGTGGATCCTAGGACTTCAGGTTGTTATGCCGACGGGCGAGATAATTGAGACCGGAGGACTGACATTAAAGAGGAGCAAGGGATACGACCTTACTGCACTGATGGCAGGGAGTGAGGGGACGCTCGGAATAATAACAAGGGCTGTTCTGAAGATATGGCCGCTACCTGAGGCGACAGGAAGGATAATGGCATATTTCACCGAGATAGCACCAGCCGGCAGCGCCATTGCCGAGCTAAAGTCAAAGGGTATTGTGCCGTACATTGCTGAATTCATGGACAGGCTTTCACTCGATTCCATCCGAACCGCAAGAGGCATCCAGTTTCCGGAGGAGGCCCAGTACCTGCTCCTGGTGGATGTTGCATCCACAAGTGAGTCACTGCACAGGGTGCTGGAGCTTGCTGCCGGCATTATACGCACCTTCAACCCTTTATCACTGGTAACTACGACTGACAGAGACGAGATGGACAGGATGTATGAGGCAAGAAAGGGGCTGTATTCATCGTCGCTTATCCAGAGGGATACCCCGGGGGAATACGTTGTGATAGCGGATGTCGTTGTGCCTGCATCCGGCCTGCCCGAAACGCTTGAAGGCATCAGGGCCTCGGCTGCGGAATTCAGGCTGAAAGTTGTCCTCTTCGGACATATCGGTGACGGGAATATCCATGCCAATATTTTTGCGGACCTTTCTGTGGAGGACATAAGGAAAAACGTTGACGGGTTCCAGATGTCCATAGCCAGGATAGCCGTTGCCCATGGCGGTTCTGTGTCCGCTGAACACGGAATAGGACTGGAAAAGAAGGAACTGCTCAAGATGGAGCTGGAAGAAAGGAAGTCCTCTTATGACCTTGACCTGATGAGGAAGATTAAATCTGTCTTTGACCCGAACAACATACTTAACAGGGGTAAGATATTTGACTGATATCCGCGAACTTGTCTCCGAAATGGCTGATGAGGTGGAGAAATGCGTCAATTGCGGCTTCTGCGAGAGTGTGTGCCCCACCCTGCCTGCATCAGGTTTCCGCTCCATAATGGGAGCAAGAGGCAGGGTTGACCTGGGAAAAGCGTTTGTAAACGAGTTTGCCGCAAACGGCAGAAACACCTTGAAGATCGCAGACTCTTTCTATTCATGCCTTGACTGCTTCGCATGCCTCCAGGTCTGCCCGGCAGGGGTAAATGCAGGGAAGGTAAGCGAGATCGGCCGGGAGATAGTTACAGCACATGCTCGGACGGATGCAAACCCGGAGAAGCCAGTGGCAGGGATGATAGTTGCAGCAACGATGAAATTCCTGAACCCCCTGGGCGTAAGAAAGAAGTGCACATCATGGTCAAAAGGGCTTGAGTTTGACCGGGACTCGTCCACCATCCTTTACACAGGGAATATGTACCAGCTGATGGCGTACAGCATCCCGCTTGGAAAAATGGAGCGCCGCCTTGGGGAAAAAGCCACGAATTTCATGTCGGGGATCATAGCGCATCACCCTGCTGCAATCAGGCTGACCTCAGCTCTTGTGGACAGGAAAATGCGCAGGCAGATGGACATTTTCCTGCGGAATATATACACGCTCCTGCGTGCGTCCGGAGCCGGGTTCAACTATTTAGGGGAAGAGGAACCGTACCCGGGAACGTTTATCCACGATCTCGGGTACAGGAGTAATTTCATGGAATACGGCAGGATGGTCATTGATATCTTCAGGAAGCACGGCGTGAAGACAATAATCACCGTTGATCCCCATACGTATGACATACTGAATGTGCAGTACAGGAAATATTTCAGTGACTTTGATTTCGAGGTTGCCCACTACATGGATTACCTGGGAAAGGTGAAATTCTCGAAAACATCGGAAACAATCACCGTGCACGAACCCTGCCATTTCGTTCTCCGCCCCGGAAGCTATTCAGGGCCCACGGACCTTGCTTCCAGCGTCGCCAGAGTCACGTACCCTGAAAGAAGCGGCAGGCGAACAATGTGCTGTGGAGGGCCGGATGAGCTGCTATTCGGGAAACTTTCCGGAAATATATCCGGGGAAAGATTTGCGCAACTCAAGGCTACCGGTGCAGAGAGAATAATCACTGCCTGCCCGATCTGCTTTACCAACCTGAACAAGGATTCCACGGTGGCTGACATTTCACAGTTACTTGTGGAGAGACTTCAGGCAGAGACCGCACCTGTGCCATGAATTCCCGCTTCAGTTTGGTGATCATTTATAATGGATGCTTACTTATGATGTAATATGCAACGCGCTGATTCACTTCCCGTTGAGCAATCCTCTTCCTACAGGTGGGTGATGGCCACAGTTGCCGGGATATTGATGACGACCAGTTTCATATCCCTGACCGCCTTCAGCATAGTCTCGTCTTCCATAGCGCAGACCATTGGTGTAGGAACAAGCACGGTTGATGCATACGGGGTGGATGCTTTCTCTATCGGGCTGTTCGTGGCCTTTTTTCTCGGGCATGGCGGGTTATTCGACACTAGAGTCAAGGCAGGAGTACTTGTCGCCCAGGCATTCCTGATTATACCGCAATTCATTATTCCAATTGCAGGAAGCCTCGCAATAATAGTGGCATTAAGATTCTTCCAGGGCCTCATGATAATGATGCTTGCCCTCTTCTCCATCCAGCTCTCAGGCTGGTTCCGCCCTTCAGAGAGGGCAAGGTCGCTTGCTTTCACTCTTGGAGCCATAACACTGGGCAGTGCCGCAGGCGGCATTCTTTCAGGAGTATTCAGCTCCATGAGCTGGCAGGAGACGTATTATATCACAGGCGTTGTAATGCTGGCAGGCGCCGTGATTTATTTCGTCTTTGCAAGAAATGCACCGTCACAGAGGGAATCTATCATTAAGGCAAAGAAGGTGAAGCACCAGGGAGCTTGGAGGAATCCAATGACATGGATAATGGGCGCAGTACAGATCCCCGTGACGTGGACACTGTTCAGCATAGGAGGATTTCTTCCTGAATTTTCAGGGCACCTCGGATACAGCGGACAGCAGACAACTGATCTTGTAATTGTGTGGGGAATAGCTGGCTTCATTGCAGCCTTCATAGGATCTTTTATAGGCGATTACTGGTCAGGAAAAGGCAGGACTAACCGCCAGATCTTCAGGTCCCGCATCCGGATAATGGCGATTGCCGACGCACTGATGGGAATCGGCGCACTCCTGATGATCCTTATCGGGCAGTTCTCTTATTACGACCTGATGATAGCAGTCGTGATCAATGCGTTCCTGATGATGCTGCCCCCAAATTACTGGGCATCCACAGGAAGCGTTTTCCCGCTTGCGATAATGGGATCGGCAGCATTCGGTATGGGGCTGATTTCCAACTCAGCCGATGCCATTGGGCCTCTCGTGTCTTCCATCCTTGTTCCGGATTTCGGCTGGGATGGTGTATTCCTTATCATGGTTGCCCTGTCGATCATCGGCATAGGTATCTGTTTCATGGCTTCCAGAATAAATTTCCCTCTCGCACCTGATTCACAGGATCCCGAGCTGCAGGGGTAAGTGGGGATTACTGGCCATGAATAGTTAACTCATGTCAAAATGTTTCTCCTACATCAAGCATATTTAGCGAGCGTTAAGAAGGCGAAATTCGCCCTGGATAATAAAAACGTTCCCCCGAGAACCCATCTGCTCTAGCTGTAATCCGGGTATATTCATGGAAACCATAACCTGGAACCTTCTTCTAAATATGTATTGAACCATTCTAAAAAGGAAACTGTCTCCCATGAAGCAGATTGGAACGCCCTGATGCAGGAGGCTATGCAACGCAGTAAACGATCATGGAAGACATAAATAACATTCCGAAGTTACATCTATCATGGGCGAAAAAAGGTTCTGGAATTTGCTCGTAATATCTGTTTCCATTATTGTGACTGTGATGACGACCACATGGTTTTCTCCGGCAACTGACAACTCTAGTAATACACAATCTATGCCTTCACCATCGGTTCCCACTACCCTGTATGCTGGAAACCGAACCGGTTATGTCACGAGCACACCGTACAATATAGCTCATACTGAAGGTGACCAATCTTGAACCTGTGGATTGACTACAACTTGCCGGATTACGGACATTCTCTTGGCAGGAACATTACGGATGTTTCATCATCCTGTATTGTTCAGGTCAACGTTTCCGGCTATAACATGAGCCTGTTTATCTCCTTCAACCCTTCAATGGCATCTAAACATTCAAACGTATCCCTATCAAATGTGAACGGTAGCGATCCAATTTTCATTTTCGCAAGAAGCGGACCAGGATTGGCTGCCGGACTTGGAGTCGCTCAACTTGACCACGAATCGTCGTTTTATGTGGAATTTGGCATGAGTTGGAGTACGAGCTGGCTCGGTATATTTACTCATCCGGGCAACAAGGAGGTTTATTCAGACAACGCGGACACCAAAGATGGAACGTACTTGCCATTTTTGGCGGCAGGCGGAAATGGGATGTCAATTTCACCCGCGGAATTTCCGCACATAGAACCAGGGAATACTTTCGAGGAGCCACCGTGGTAATATGGGCTTGATTCATCCTCTCCTGCCGATATGGGCATGGTTTCTCACAATTATTGCTTTGCCACTGGTATATATTGTGTTACGTAGATGGGCACTAGAACAAGCCAGACGAAACAAGTTCACGATAATGCGAGGGGCAGGGTTAATGATATTGGGGGATTCCCTTGCTATACTGTTCGTTGTGATCACATATTTTGCCACATCCTGGATCTTTGCCGTACCTATTGCATTTCTTATAAGTGTTGGAATCTTAGTATCGCTCTACAATTTCCTGACCATCCGTTCGAAGACAAAGAAAGCCGGGAGGGAATCATAAATTCTCACCCTTTTCACTTTGGATGTACCCAACCCAATGTGAATCCCCCTGACGCTGATTAGCCGTCTTTTGGATCCCCCATACTCACAGGTGAATCGGTACCTCCGGTTCATTGGGTCATATGCACAGTCCTCAAGTGACCTGATGTACCTGTCCCATCTTCCCTCAGACACGGTGATTATCTTTGTATCCCACGATTACACAACAAATAGAATGGCGAGTTGCACCCACATAACAACCAGCCAACCTATTTTTACCAGAATATTAATGCCCGTCCAGAACCATGCTTCAGGAAGCTCACTTCAGCAGCCAGAAAAAATAAATAAAAACACTCAATGAGCACCATGTGGATCAATCTAGAAGAAAGAGGATTCTTATAGAATTAGTACCGGGAGCCATAATATCTGCACCTATTTCTTATGTTCTTGCCCAGGGAAATAATTTCTTGCAAGCTCTGTTCATTTTCTATTTTGGAATCTGGTGGATTATTTTAGCTGTAACTTATGAGGTTTTCTTCTTTAAGAGAAAGCTAGGAAAGCAAATAGCCGCAAACAGCAATCCAAATCCCAGTTAAGACAGGAAATTAATAATTTCTGAACTATCTATCCATTATTCAGCACACATCTTTGAATGCCGCTTTATGGCAGGAAAGTTGCAAGGTCAAATGGGATCACTTCATCTCCCTCCAACATCTGAACACCAAATTTCACGGCGAACTCATGCATCTCATGCCACAATGGAACTGTGCAAAGCATTTCCATCAGTGTCAAAGATAAAATACACTCCTGCGATTAAGGACTATGCCATCCGGAACAATAAAAGTTAACAAGCCTCCACCACCGCCAATTGTCGGTCCACCTCCGAAATCGACCAAATACAAGGGCGTCAAGCATACCATAATGGTAATGAGCGGCAAGGGAGGAGTCGGAAAGTCAACCATAGCAGTGAATCTAGCAGTTACACTGGCTAAGAAGGGACTGAAGGTCGGGGTTATAGATGCCGACATCAACGGCCCGGATGATCCAAAGATGCTCGGGGTCGACAAGGAGAAGGTCTATGCGGATGAGAGCGGAATCTCGCCTGTAGATACAAAATATGGCGTGAAGGTCATATCAATGGCGTTCCTGCTGCCTACGGAAGAAACAGCTGTGGTCTGGAGAGGTGCCCTGAGGCACAAGGCCATACAGCAGTTCATAGAGGATGTCGTGTGGAAGGACATGGACTATGTGATCCTTGATCTCCCTCCCGGCACCGGAGATGAAGCCCTGAGCATTTCACAGATTGTACCGGAAGTTGAAGGAGTGGTAATTGTCATAACACCACAGGACGTTGCCCTCCTTGACGCCAAAAAGGCTATCAACTTTGCCGACCAGATGAAGATAAAGGTACTGGGCATAGTGGAGAACATGAGCGGATTCGTCTGCCCGCACTGCGGAGAGATAAGCTATATATTCAAGACAGGAGGCGGCGAGAAAGCTGCCATTGAACATAAAGTTCCGTTCCTCGGCCGCGTACCGCTTTCACCTGATGTTGTCGAGACCGCTGATGAGGGGATCCCAATAGTCACCAGAAACGAGAAAATCATGAAGATATTCGAGGACATCGTTTCAGGGATCACGCAGCAGAATCCTGCATAATCCCCCTTCGACCTGGAGTGCATTGCCCTGCTCATCACTACAGGATTAGGGAAAATTTCCTGGACTCCATCGGGCAAATGACAGACCCGATGATAACTAATTTTATACACCAATGCATATCAAATCGTGAGTACAATCATACAGCTGTCGATACTGATTTCTGAAATTGTACTGCTGGTGCTCTGGTTTTCATCCTTTGCCATGTTCCCGCTTGTCATATATCCGTTCATGAAGACTGCAGATCCGAGAGTGCTGACCACGACTGCTCCACTAATAAGGAGAGAGGCCCTGTATATACGGTACATCGGCATAGCCACTACCGCTTCCTACTTTGTACTGAGCATATTCCCCACGTACACGCTTGCCAACATTATGGATCATTTTCGCGGCTTCGGGTTCGACCTTATCCTGGGAGTCATGCTCTTTCTATATGCAGTCATATCCGAGGGATTTATTCTGAGGTATTCCGCAAAGCTATCGGTGGTTTCAAGCTACAGGACAAGGAATTCCGATGGAGAGACCTATGCACACGAAAGGCTGGCACAGTTTGTTATAGGAAGGGTCGCTCTCCTTGCATCTGAGCTGACCCTGGCTCTCCTTGTGATATTGGTCTTTTTTAGTGTATATCTATGATGGATGAAACATGCCTGATTAATTGATATACCAGTTATGGTATACGTCATAGGCACCTTATGCCCTCTACTCATGGAAAGAAACAGGATAATGCTTCGGACCCTGCATTCACGGTCAACTACAAGGAAGACGTGGAGACAGACAAGCCACAGGTTGTGTCGATAAAGACCAGGGAGAATGTCAGGAAGGTGGAGGTTGCAATACTGTATCCAAACGGACAGGCGAAGATGTACAGGAGCAGGATCAGGGACGGTGAGGGAAAGATAGAGCTTTCGGTCCCCATGCCCGGGAAATTCCTCTCTTCTGTGGCTGTATACGGTAACGGAGGAATCAGGTACATGAAGGATTTCTCCTTCACGGGCAGCAGGCCGGCAGATGGTGCAGTCGAAACAGTCTCAGCAGTGAATCCCAATCTTGACAGGATCAGGAACCGCGCGATCAAGCTACCAGAGAATTTCCACGCTGACACTGTGCGTGCATGGCCAAATTCTACAGGATATACCCAGGCCCTGCAGAATCTGGCCTTCAGCATCTCGGATTCCTACCAGGACTTGAAAGGTGGCAAGCTCATAAGGAACCCGAACGTAAAAATACCGTCCTTCATTTTCGGGTCCGGAAATTTCGGGACAGTATTCAAGATCAGCTGTGATTCAAGGGATTACGCACTGAAGTGCTTCACGCGTGCAGCATTTGACCTGGCAGAGAGATATTACTTCATAAGCAGCTATCTCTCAGGCTTATCCCTACCCATGCTTGTGGGTTTCAACTACCTGACTTCGGCAGTGCGCACAATATCAAAGTCCGGCCAGTATTACCCGGTACTCAAGATGGACTGGATAGAGGGTACCAGCCTGAACTCGTACATTGAGTCAAACTACAGCTCCCAGCCAAAGATGAAAAAGCTGGCAGACGAATTCCTAAACACGATGATCACGCTCCATGACTATGGGATCGCTCACGGAGACCTGTCAGGCGACAATATACTCGTTGATGATTCAGGTAAACTTACCCTGATCGACTATGATGGAATGTACGTTCCACCATTCAATAGCAGGATCGCCCCTGAAAAAGGGCATGAACATTTCCAGCACCCTGGCAGGGGAAACCACTACTCCGAGGATCTTGACAATTTCTCTGTGCTTGTTATATACCTGTCCCTTTACGGGATATCGCGAAATCCAGAACTGTGGAAATACAACGGCAGTGATGGTGACAAACTGATCCTGTCGTCAGGAGACTTCCTTAAGCCGGACGAATCAGGCGTTATAAATGACCTGAAGGCCATTGGAGGGAGGACCAGGAAACTTGTAAACCTCCTACTGGAAGCTCTAAACAGGGACCCACTGTGGAAAGGCACAGAGCCGTCCCGGATCAGGAGCCTAAAGTAACTATAACCAGTGTCACGTCGTCGTTCCTCATCTCTTTCCTTGTCCTGATAAGATCAAAATAGGCAGCTGGATCCTCCATTTCCATGAGCGTATCCCAGGAATCCTTCCTGTGCTCAAGCATCCACTTGGACAGCGCATCCGTTGCCAGCATGAAGCTGCTGCCATGAGGGAAGTTAAAAGAGAATTTCTGCAGAGTAGGTTCCTTCCACTTGAATTTCCTTTCAAAAGGGGCGCCATATCCGCTCCATATAAGAGAGGGGGTTGAATTGAACCTTGCCGGATCATTTATCGGCTCTCCCTTTATGCCTGAGCCGTTCCTGAGGATGAAGCACGAATCGCCTACGGTGGATATGTTAGCAGTATAACCGTCCTCTGCCTCCACCATCTCAACTCCCAGAAACGTGGAAAATGAACCTCTTATTGCCTTGTTCTTGACAAAAAGGCTCAGCTTGTCCCACCTGATTCTGTCATACCACGAGTTCCTGGCGCCGTTGATCAGCCGGTTCAATGATTTCCCGGTATCCCCATACAGGCTGCCATCCATGCCGGAAAACTCATCCACCAGCGATGATGCCCAGATGCCGGAGAAGATCGAGTCACTTGCCCCATCTGCAATAGCCATCCGTGAAAAATCAGCGTTGCTGGAGAAAGCGTCCTCGCACTCCTCATCACTATTGCCCAGCTTGGGCCTGCGAGATGTCCTGACGCTGATCATTTCATCAGTGAAGATACGGCTCTTGTCCCGATGTCAAGCAGTTTGATAAGATCCTCCAGCTGGGCATTGAAGACATAGCCTCTGGCTCCCTGGGAAACATTCTCGTATTCCTCTTTTGCAATGGCGATCATTTCCTCGGGAAGTTCCGAAGACATCGAGAACATCATCTTCGCATACCTGTCCTCGGGAAGCTGGTGTTCTGCATATGGGAAAGAAACGGGGTGAACCTTGCTCTCCGATAGGTGGCAGTTCCAGACAAGAACGTTTCCGTCGGAAGTTGAGAGTCCCTGGAGTGTTGCCAGGGAAGTTATGGGATCTCCGTCAGTTGATTCGCCGTCTGTTATGTTGATCACAATTGGGGGGAACGATTCCTGGTGATTCTCCACCCACGACTTCACCCATGAGATTGCAAGCTGCATTGCCTGCACCATGGGCGTATCGCTTGCAGCAACTGGTTCAAACCATATCGGGAATTCATAGTCAACCTCCTGCTCGTCTATTACCTGTTTCTGGGTTTCAGTCCTCAGTATTCTTCCTTCCATCTCGGTTATTGGAACAATGGTTGCCTCTGAAAGAAGGGAAGCTGCCTGGCCTCTTTTAAACCCATAACCAATTATCCCTATGTCAAAATAGTGCCTCACTCCTTCCGACTTCGTGCACCTGTTAATAATTTCTGCAATCTGCCTGTTTATGGCATCTGCAGCCTCAATAGCCTTTGATCTCGTGCTCCCTCCAATCTTGTGGCTCATGGACCTTGACTGATCCACCATGAATATGAATAATCCCGGATTATTCCTGCTGATTTCCGATGAGTAGGTCATGTTTTCCACAACCGTTTATGTATTTATAATTCTATTGGTTCAAAGGCGTGCGACAATGTCAGACATTTTTACAATCAGTACAGGAAACAGGGAAATTGCGCAGCCTACGCTGCTTATCCGGCCAAAGAGTTTAGCAAGTGTTCACGCAGAACGTCATGAAACTAATGAGCCTATCACGAATATTTGATCTCCGGTTAAAGTAGAGCGGATGGAGCCATCTGAATTTATTAAAATATCCAAATGATGCTCTAATGCAACCGAACGTAACAAATATAACAATCGAAAAAAAATAAAAATGACGCTTTGGTATGATTAGCCAATCAATAATAATAGTCTCTTTAGCATGGATTGTGAATTCGACCGTTTAGTAACTGTGGACTGAATACCTCGCAAAAGCTTGGTACTTACATCCCAGTTCTATCAATCTCCTCTTTTAGGAGTGGTCTCAAACGATGTCTATTTTCAGGGGCGGCTTCAAGCTTAGATGCTTTCAGCTTTTATCCGCGAATGACGTGGCTACCCGGCGGTGCCTTGCCAGACAACCGGTAAACCAGAAGTCACGAACCCCCGTTCCTCTCGTACTAAAGGCTCCTTCCCTTCAGACATCGAACACTCCCACGGAGAAGCAACCCTACTGTCTCGCGACGTAGTGAACCCATCTCAGGATTCCTTTTAATGGGCGAACAGCCCCACCCTTGGCACCTTGTTCAGCACCAGGATAGGAACAGACGACATCGAAGTAGCAAACCCCCGGGTCGATGTGAACTCTTGCCGGGGACAACTCAGTTATCCCTGGGGTAACTTCTCTCTTATCACCCGCCTCCACTAAAGGGGGACAGGGTGGTTCGTTAGACCATGCTTTCGCATCTGCGTTGATTATTGTCCTCAACACAGTCAAGTTAGCTTTTGCTCTTACACTCTACGGAGGATTTCTGACCCTCCTGAGCTAACCTTTGGGGGCTCCTGTTTAATTTTTGGGAGCGTGGCGCCCCACCCAAACTGCCCACCAATAGTTGTCCCTCTTACGAGGTTAGTAACGCAATTTCTAAAGGGAAGTGTTTCATCGTTGCCTCCACCAAGGCCAAAACTCTGGCTTCGACGGCTCCTTCCTACACTACGCAATAGAAATCGTATTACAGCTACAGGCTGCAGTAAAGCTCCACGGGGACTTCGCTTTCACGTGGGAGAGACTGGATTGTGCACCAGTACATCAATTTCACGGGGCTGAATGCGGGGACAGTGGGACTCTCGTTGAACCTTCATGCAAGCCGCCAATTAAGCGGCTAGGTATTACGCTACCTTAAGAGGGTCATAGTTACCCCCGCCGTTTATTGGCCCTTCTTCCTCTTGAACGAGGCTTTCAGGTACCAACACTGGGCAGGTTTCAATCGCTATACACATCCTTACGGACTAGCAGCGGTCTGTGTTTTTGGTAAACAGTCGGGGTCCCCTTGCCACTGCGACCTATTCCATCACGGGATAGGCACTCCTTCTACCTAAGATACGGAGCTATTTGGCCGAGTTCCCTCGCATCCATTATTCCCAAACGCCTTGGACTTCTCATCCAGGGGCACCTGTGTCGGTTCTTGGTACGAACTTGAGTTTGACCCGTACACACCTTTCACGGACTCCTGGAATGGAGTGAATACCCAGAAGGGCACTCGAACATTTTCATAGGTTTCTCGTCATTACAACTCTCCCCCCACTTATATGTCCGACCACGTTGACTCCCGTGGTCTCCCTATCCGGAAGTTTATATGTACGGCAAAACACTCAAGGCACTGGAATATTAACCAGTTTCCCATTCGGTCATCTCCTGTTAAGGATGACCTTAGGATCGGCTAACCCTCGGCTGACGAACATTGCCAAGGAACCCTTAGCCCTTTCGGCGGAATTGATTCTCACAATTCTTGTCTGCTACTTTTACCAGGATCCACGATACCATGCGGTCCACTCCTCCTCTCGGAGAAACTTCTGCCCACATGGCACGCCCCCCTACCAGATCACCTTTCGGTGCTCGAAGGTCTCGGTAACTAACTTTAGCCCCTTCCATCTTCGGGACATGTAGCCTCGGTGAGTGAGCTGTTACGCACTCTTTAAAGGATGGCTGCTTCTAAGCCAACCTCCACACTGTCTTTGGCCACAAACCCCTTTAATTTGCACTTAGTTAGTTTTAGGGACCTTAACCCTCGTCTAGGATGTTCCCTTCACGGGTGCAGGGCTTATCTCTGCACCCTAGCATCCAGCTTCTACGATCTCAACAAGTTCGGAGTTTGATAAGTCGGCGCAGCCTTTCGGCTGCTAACCAACTATTCAGTAGCTCTACCTCGCTGAGCATCTCCACTGAAGTCTACCTGCGGGTAGTATCGAGGGGAACCCGCTATTACCGGCCTAGATTAGCCTTTAACCCCTACACCCAAGTCATCCAAACGATTTGCACATCAGAACTGGTTCGGTCCTCCACCCTACTTTCGTAGGGCTTCAACCTGCTCAGGCGTAGATCGACCGGATTCGGGTCTTACACAAGTGACTAGACGCATTTACTACGTTATCCCTCCATTGCTGTGCGGATAATTGCTTTCGCTACGGCTACTCCTTAAAGGATTAACCTTGCCACTCGTCAAAACTCCCTGGCCCGTTCTTCAACACGGATAATAGAACACCGGTCAACCGTAGTTAACGGTATCACTCCTTAAGTGCCCTATAAGTTTATCACTGCTTGGTTTCAGGTTCTTATCACCACCCTTTCGGGTTACTTTTCAGTTTTCCCTCACGGTACTTGTTCGCTATCGGATTTGGGATGTATTTAAGGTTGGGTGTTAGTGCCACCCGAATTCCCGCGCGAAAAACGACGCACGGTACTCTGGATACTTCTTCTTATGACCTTCAACTTTACTTCTACAGGACTATCACCCTCTATGGTTCTACTTTCCAGTAGATTCGAATTAGGTTGGGAGGTGTTAAAAAAAGTCCAAACTCCACATCTCCCCTATCTTTCAACAGGGGATTCGGTTTGCCTTTTGCCGCTTTCGGTCGCCCTTATTAACGGCATCTCTATTGATTTCTTTTCCTCCGGGTACTAAGATGTTTCAATTCCCCGGGTGCCCTCTCCTTACGGAGTGTCATTGAGACAGGAAGTCCCATTCGGAGATCTTCGGATCTAAGGCCCCATGCGCCTCCCCGAAGCTTATCGCAGCTTGGCACGTCCTTCTTCAGCTTCCAAACCAAACCATTCCCCAAGCAGTTTAGCAGTTTACACAATCCATTTTGCTGTTACTAATATTGATTGGCGTCATTGGTCCATATTAAAGACCTCATACCCTTCCCCTCTAAGTGTCAACTCAGAAGGTGCATTAAAGCGTGTAAGCTTGGTATGGCTTTGCATAATATAAGCGTTTTGGTAAAGGGGGTACGGGATTAAAACGAAACTCTTACAGTACCTTTTCCTAATCATCACTATGATGTTCTCCAAGCGTAAATATTCTTTCTCAGCTTATCCATATTTGGTGATCGATATGCTTCTTTTGCCGTATT
This sequence comes from Thermoplasmatales archaeon, assembly GCA_016806715.1. Lineage (NCBI taxonomy): Archaea > Methanobacteriati > Thermoplasmatota > Thermoplasmata > Thermoplasmatales > Thermoplasmatales archaeon. The sequence goes on from CP060531.1 coordinate 825,320, forward strand.
TCTTGACTAGGGTTCCATCGTTGATATGTATTCCTTATATGAATGATCAGCTGCAGAAAGATATGACCTGCCAAAGATCTAGATGTACTCAAGCCCTTATTCCGGATAAGAAGCTGAAGCTGATCGTCGGTATGTTCCCTATGTGCGTCATTTAGTCGGGCACTTCAATCTCCCGCTGAGGAAGGCTCAACCTGGGATGAAATGGCTTTATTCTTCTTTCGTCTGCCGGCGTTGAATAACTTCAGATATGGGATCAGGGCATCCATAAGCCTGTTTTCAGCCTTCCGAAGGTGTTCCTCATACGTTGATCTCGTGATGCCAAGACTCGTGGCGATTGAGTCCGTTGTAACTTCTCTGGGAGAGGCATAATACCCGTAATCAAATGCCTTTACGACTGCTTCGGCCTGCCTGTCTGTAAGACGCTCGAAAAAGGATTCCACCCATATCGTTGACGGCAGAGAATCTATGTGGACAATCTTCTTTCCCAGGAGTTCATTTTGTCCCATTCTGGAAAGGTCAACGAAGAGCTTCTTTGTGCTGTCTTCGCTAAAACTGATTACCCTGAAATATCCCCACCCATCAAGGTAAACCGCCGGGTGAACTATTGAGCAATTGTTTCTCTCGACTACGTTCCACACGCTATTGAGGACATCGCAGCTGCATTTCATCGTAAGAACTGTTCCATCGTTGGAACGTTTGTGGTTTTCTATAACCAGGTTTATGCTGTCTGCGTATCCTTCCAGCTCCGACATGAGGTCTTCATGGTCGAGGGGCACATGGAGCATTTCCCTCTCCCAGACACACCACATCGATATTCTGACTCCAGGATACTTGTTTGACATCTGTATGAAAGGATAATCATACTTTATCCTGAAGCTGATCTCCCAAGCTTCCATGACGTATTCAGTTCATGCATGCTATTATACTTAATCCCGTCGTATGAAGGCTTTCGCTGCAGGTGTAATGCCAATCAAACCGTTGTAAATAATAGGTTAGAGGTGGAAGAAATGTACAGAATTGAAATGAGAAATGGTATAAGCGGAGAAGAAAACATGATGGTGCTCAGGGGAGCTAGAAGAGAAACTGCACAGTATGTAAGGGATGAGTTCGGGCCATATGTGATCCTCGATTTCGCCAAGAAGAGAACCGGCAGGAAGAATATCAGGGCGATCTTCACGAGATCACTCTTTTCCCGTAGATTGCAACATCCCAGAAAGAAGAGCAGGTTCAATCAGTCCCCTGACAGGAAGTCCGAACCGTGATCTTTTTGCTATGGAGAGTGTCGTGAAAACGATCAACCGTATAGTGTGACATTGTCATTCCTTTGAAACGCTGGCCAATGTTGATTTATTACGAGCCAAGTGTGCCAAGTTGCCCAAGGGTCTGAAGAGCGGGTAATGCCATGTTTTGCACCTGCTTCAAGCCGGAATAATTTAATAGCCATGTCCATAATTTACATTATGAAGAAAAATTTCAGGGCTGTTGGAATTGATGATGGTCCATTTATCAAGGGGAGAGACAGGTTATCACCGCTCGTTGGCGTGCTGATGCGTGCCGATTTTCTCATTGAGAAAATTGCTATTAGGAAAATAACCGTTGATGGAACGGACTCCACCGAGAAAATAATAGAGATCGTGAATGACGACTTCAGGAAAAATGCTGCCATCATAATGACATATGGAGTGACGTTCGGAGGATTCAACATCGCAGATCTATTCAAAGTCAGTTCGGAAACCGGTATTCCGGTGATATCCATAACAAGGAAGATGCCGGATCTCAACGCTATTATTTCAGCAATAGAGAAAACACAGGATAGTATTGATTACAAACTTCAGGTGATGAAATCCTATGGCATTCAGAAAGTACAAATGAAAAACGGGAGTTGCATTTTCATTAATCTGGCTGGAATTAACCTCGAACCTTCACTTGCATTCATAGAGAAATTAACACGCACCGGAAATATTCCTGAACCAGTGCGTACAGCAAATATTGTGGCTTCATCACTGAAGGCCTGAAAAAAAATGATTGGAACTTTTACTCTCTGTACATATCCATATCGAGTTCTGGAACCGCCTGTTTCTTTATTTCCGGCAACTTGTTCATGACCTCGTCCAGTTTCTCTTCTTCTACTGGTATATACTTCATCTTTCCAAGAGACATATGATACGAACCGGGGCAGAGCGATCCTTCCTTAACGATTATGGCATCAGCCTTCAGCGTAAGGATAGCTGCCATTGCCCTTTCCTTCCCGCCGTATGGTGATCCAAATCCTGGGTTCTCGTACTCCTTTATCTCCTTTGTCTCGTCGTCTATCTGAAAGATGGAACTACCATATTCCAGTGGGGTGAGCATGTTTTCCTCGTCTACCACAGCTACTATTTTCATAGCAAAATAAGGCAATTCCTGCATTTAATATCAATGTCAGGCGCAATACTACAGAAAAATAATGAGGGAATTGCAGGAATCAATAATAGTCCGATAAATTTACGGAGTATTTTGGGATGCTTATTCCCGAACCAGCTTCCACATGACCGATTTCCTTGATTGATACCCTGCTCTTAAGCGTGTTAATGAAGTCAAGCCTGCTTTCAGGGTCTATGACCACAACAAAGCCCGTGCCCATGTTGAATGTCTCGTACATCTGCTCATACGGAAGTCCACCAAGATCCATAAGCTGGTTGAAAACATTTGGCGGCTCCACAGGATCATCTATAACGTATTGCATGTCCTTCATGCGCGACAGATTTTTGAATCCTCCGCCCGTTATGTTTGCCATACCGTGTATGTTCACTATATTCAGGATGTCAAGAATCTCCCTCACATAAATTCTGGTTGGCTCAAGCAATACGTCAACCGTTTTCTTGCTATCGCCAGGGAAAGTGTCATTCAGGCCAATAGCATTCTGCTCGAGAATGTGCCTCACTGTTGTAAATCCGTTCGAGTGAAGGCCACTGCTCTGAAGAGAGAATACCAGGTCTCCGGGCCGTATGTTCTCCCCATTCACAATCTGGCTTTTCTGGACTATTCCGAACACTGTCCCTGAAATATCGGTGCTCCTAACAAGGTCGGGTATTATTGCCGTTTCTCCTCCTACTATAGTGATGTTTGATATCTGCGCCCCAACGTTGAAACCTGTGCCAAGTTGCCTGGCCATTTCGGTGTTGGCTTCCCTGAGCGCAATATAATCCACCATAGCTATTGGTTCAGCGCCGACAGTAATTGCATCATTCACGTTCATTGCAATGCAATCAATGCCCATCGTATCCCACCTGTTAGCCTCTTCGGCTATCATGACCTTTGTTCCAACGCCATCGTTATTGATTGAGACTGCAAAATTACCCAAATCTATTAGGGAAGTAAAACCGCCGAAACTGCCGATTGTCTTGAAATCTTCTCTCTTGAACTTCAACTGCCTGACGAGTGTGTTTACGAAGTCTCCCTGTGCTTTCCTGTCGATAATTCCGTTCTTGACTATGGGCATATTTCACATATCGCATCATTAGTTAAATCTTTATCATTCGCCTGATTTCAATGCAAAAAATACTGATTTAATGAGAAAGTGCTTCAATGACAGATAATTTAAATATATTCGTAGGAATATCGACACGGTGATAATTTGGTAAAAGTTGAAACGCTGGATTACAAGCCAAAGCCCATTGAAGAAAATTTTATGGACGATACTGCAAACTACCCTGTTACTGGCAAACACCACGATCACGAAGTCCGAGGAGAAGGGAAGCAGAGAACGGATGCTGAGGGCAAACCCATGCCTATAAGCTTGGGTATCCACGGAACAAAGGTAGCAGTGGACTGGGATGCATGTGTTGCAGACGGCGCCTGTATGGACGTCTGTCCTGTGAGTCTTTATGAATGGGAACTCAACCCGGGGCAGATGGGAACAGGAAATGACAAGGATATCTCCAAGGACAAGAGCCTTTACGCAAAGTACAGAACCGACAAGTGTGACCCTGTCAGGGAAAGCGAGTGCATATTCTGTATGGCCTGCGAAAGCGTGTGCCCTACGAGAGCCATTAAAATCACACCATAAACCAAATTTATTTACTTTTTTGTCAGTTGAAATTACCCGCTTCCAGCAGTAGTACAATTTTTTGGGAAAGGATTAAGAGAATGCGTAATATCTATACCGCAAGTATAGCCCCGTGGTGTAGTGGCCAAGCATATCGGACTTTGGATCCGACGACGGCAGTTCAAATCTGCCCGGGGCTGTGGAGACAATATGATAAGGATAATTGGCAGGAAGAGGGAGACTTTTCCAATAGATAATCAGGGCACCATAGGGATGCTGGTGAAGACTCTTCACCTGAACGCAAATTCATATATTACACTGAAAAATGGAATACCTGTCACCTCCGACGAACCCGTATCTGCCAGTGACGATATAGTGTTCATGGAAGTATTTTCCGGCGGATAATCAGATTAGTTTTTTAGAATAGAATTTATCGAGAGCGTCGTATCTGACGTTAGAAGAAAACGGGTTCACAATTACCAGCTTATCTCTCATTGTCCCAAGGTTTCTTCCCATTGAAATTTCAGGCAGGTGATTGGTAACAAACTCTTCAATGCTCTCCGGCTCTGCCCTCACATCTGCATATATTCTGTCCCCCTTCACGTATGGACCTCTTTCCGAGATTCCCCTGTATTTTCTTATAAAGTCCAGGACATTATCTGAATCGGCCGGAGGGCCGGTCCTCTGCCTTATAACAGGACTGGCAGCCCTCGTGCATTCAATCACTATCTGCACATCCCCATCTATGCTGATTTCAGAGGATACCGGGCCGAAACCGCCTGAATCCAGGATATCCATAAGTGCATTCCTGAACTTGACAGCCTGAGGGTAAATGATATCATCCACCACGTGTGGCCTGGGCAGGCTGAATAACCTTATTGCGGTTCCACGATCCCTGTAATCAGGTTTCGGATTCGGTGGATGAGGGTCCAGGAACGCCTCTGATGGTTCTGAAACGAAGAGTTTTGATGCAACCTTCATTATTGAAAATGTCTCCAAACTGACCGCAGCAGCAGCATTTCTGTCGCTGTCAACCGGGTCAGCTATGACAACCGGCGCATCAGGCAGGTTGTCTCTGGTTATGTTTCCAATTATCAGTTTGCCTGAGAGGCGGGCGAACTTGCTGACAACATTCTCAAAACTTTCAAATTTCCATATAAGGAGTTCGCAGATGTATCCCGAAAACCCTGACACCCTGATCTCGGATCCGTAGATCCCGAAGTGCTTCATGAACAGCTTGAGGAGTATGACCTGGTCCCTCATTCCCTCAGTGAGATTCTTCAGGATAAATTCGGTATGAAGAGGAGTACGGTCAACGGAACTTACCTTCTTTTCCCCGGGCTCGAGGCGATAACTGGGAACGAGATCGATCTTATACCCGTCTAATTCCCCGGTTACATAAGGATGTTCGGCATATTTTTCAATGCCCTGTGCAAGCATAGCCCGGCCAATCCTGACACCGATCTTCTCCATGTCACGTTTTTCGTATTTTTTTGAGAACGTAACGAAGATGTCAATGTCCCCGGACTTCATGTTGGTTCCCTTTGCCACGGACCCAACTAGCACAGGGTCAGCGTCTATAGCTTTCTCTGAACAGTATTCCCTGATTCTGCCGGTTATGTCTGCAACAATCGAGTTTATTCTTTCCTTTTCATTATTGTCCGGTTTGTATCTCTGGAGTATCTTCCCGTAATCTATCATTGGCCGGTCAGATCTATAATGGCCTGGGCCGGCTGTCCGTTGGCCTTCTTGAGAGCCTCAATGGCTTTATCTTTGCTGACGCCAGTCTGGTCGATGACCAGTTTAAGGTCATCCTCGTTGTACTGGGGAGTTGCTGCTTCCTTTTCTGTGCTTGATTTTGGCACCTCCTTCATCGTGCCGACAATCTGGAATGTCTTTTCCCCCCTTGCCTCTATCATCATAACCTGTGCATTGGATATCACATAATCCTTTGTCGTTCCCTTGAGTATAACAGTTTTTACATCAGGCATTTCGTCTGACTTGATGCCCATCTGTGCCATCATTCTCTTCATTTCCCTGGAATTCATCTTGCCTGGAATCATGATAGAAAACTAATTGCGAATGAGGATAAATAAATTTCACACTCTATTATGACTTTAGCCGCATAAGAGGAAAATAAATAAACCTCAGGTATATAGAGGTTGAAGCCTTGATAGCTCAGTTGGGAGAGCACCAGACTGAAGATCTGGGGGTCGCTGGTTCAATCCCGGCTCAAGGCATGTATTATCCGGTGTGAATCTGCAACTGAGAGGAACGCTATTTGACTCTGAATTGAAAGTTTTCACACTGCTAATTTTTTCATGAACTTATTCTTTCAATCTCCGTATCCATCCACTTTTGATTCCTACAATTGACTTGAGTAATCATAGAACTATGACAGGTACGCACTAGCCTCGCCGGCTTTTTCACTCTGCGGTTCTCATCTATGTGGAAACCTGTTTCCAGTGAATGCAGGAACCTTCTGCCACCCACATTGGATGAATACCCGTGTACCGGGAGCATGCCCGATGCTTCTGGAACAGGAAGAACCGGGATGGTGCAGATCCTCGGCTTGACCTTGCATAAAATTCTATCAGTCTTAGAGAAATATTATTTCTCATTAGCCAAATACCAAAAAGATCTTCCCGCAGCGACTGGCTTGCTTATACAGTGAATTTCAGCCAAAAATTGTCTGCATAATCTTCTTCTCCGCGTTCCTCATGTGATACAGTAAAGTCGGCTTTGAAAGATTATATTCCCGCTTCATTAGATCGAGGTCGTACATCCTCGGCCATTCAAAAAAGCCACGTTTGTATGCAGCTTTTATGAGATTCTTCTCTGTGTCCGTAAGATTTACGGTACCCAGGACTCCCCATCTCTTCGTTACATCCATTACCAGCTCACCTCCACTGACCTTATCAAAGAAAAAGTTCTCTAAATGACTTCCTGCCTCAAGCGACTCCTCAAGCCTTGAGGGAGCGCTGTCTGTAAGAGACATGAAATCCAGGACTTCTACCCCAACCCTGGCAATTGTGGGAAAAGACGGGATTGAGCCACTTTCTACTATCGCCTGCATTAGTCCATGGCCCCGTTTTATTCCCTGAATCAAGACTATCCCGCTATCAGAGTGTATTTTATATGATTCAAAATCCCTTGTAAGGAGTGGTTCAACTTCCTCCTGATTCTTTGATTTCACAATGGAAAACACGTAATTCCTGTTTTTACCGAGGGGGCAGACAGAAACGGTTATCACAGTCTCGTCGAGCGCTCCTGCTACACTTGCCAAGCTACACTCGCTCTTCACCGTGAAGCTACCGGTAATCATTTAGATTGTATATTTACGTGAATCTTTATTAATGTTTCCAACCGGTCTTTACGGAAATCGCAACAGATCGATACTTTCGGAGTTTTATCATGATTATTCTAACAACACCACATTCTGCAAAGAATGGGGGTCATGGCCAACACTTTGTCTAATGCAATGTGGAGACCTGGTCTGTAACATTTGATCCTGCAGATGAGATGGTCTTGCTATCGATCAACTGAGCGATCTCCTGATCTGAATACCCTAGTTCCTTCATTATTTCCAGCGTGTCCTGCCCGAGTATGGGAGGATTTCCGCAATTCGTCCCGCCCCCGGGAATGGCAGGTACCATCAGTTCCTTCCCGAAATAAGTCTCACTGACAAGATTGCGCTCAGCCTGTTCGTCGGATAACAGGTCCCAGGGAGTCTTCAATTCTGAATAGGCAATGTTGTTTGTCTGTAGAATGTTTATCAGTTCCTCTCTCTTCATCATTATGGTCTTTTCCTGTATCAGGGAATGCAGTTCCTCTCTCCTGATAAAGCGTCCCTCGTTCTTCTCAAGATCCGGGCTGTCACACAGACCAAGCCGCATCTCCCTGCAAAAAATCTTCCACTGGGAGTCTGTAGTCACTGCAATGAAAACCTTTTTGCCGTCGCTGGTGTCGAAGAAATCATAAATTGCCCAAGCAAATCCTTCCTCATTCAAGGGCTTTAATGCCCTACGATTGAGCTGATACGTTGCGATATGCTGGCCCATGAAGAACATGGCAGTTTCAAACAGGCCTATGTCTATGAACCTGCCTTTCCCGGTCTTCTGCCTTTCAAGGAGTGCGTTGAGCGCCTGTATTACCCCGAACATGGCTGCGCCCATGTCAATCATGGAACCACCAACCCTCATTGGTTTATTCGTAAGGCCCGTCATATAGGCAACTCCGCTGTGTATCTCGATAGGATAGTCAAGTGACTTTCTCTTTTCCATTGGTCCCGCCCCATAGCCCTTTATCGACAGGTATATCAGCTTACCATTCAGTGACGATAATTCCTGGTAAGACAGGTGCATTCTTTGCATCGCACCATATCCGAGGTTATCTATGACAATGTCAGAATCCCTGATAAGCTTCAGGAAAATTTCTCTTCCCTCGGGATTCCCTAGGTCAAGAGCCATGCTCTTCTTGTTCCGGTTATAGAAAGGAAAAGCGCCAGCACTTGATTCTGTCAGCCTGCGCGCTATATCCCCCTCGCCTGGCTTCTCTATTTTTATAACTTCATACCCGAGTTCCGAGAACAACAAACCAGCTGAAGGCCCGGCAACGATATGCCCGATTTCAATGACTCTTACCAATAATTTCACCTGCCATTTTTATGATTTCATCACTTGTTACACATTTTCCCGTTTCTGCTGACCGGTTCTTTACGGCCATTAGAACATCCCTGACAATCATATCATCCGACTGCATATTAGAGGATTCAAGCACTCTTTTTATCATTGATTTTCCGGCATAAACATTGAAGCTCATTCCGCCAGCGGAAAAGACGTCTGAATAAGCTACGTGTGTTCCCGCGGTGTTTGTAATAGTGTTTTCGCCTACTGCAGGAAAATTTCGTGCAAAAAATCCCGGTCCTGCTTTGCTCAATATCACGTCAAGGATTTTACTGTAGACATGTTTGAGCTCATTTCTATCTATCCCGGTAGATATGCCTTCGGACTCAAGAATGCCGGAGAAGGATGCCAGATCGGTAATGCCGTTTCGTTCGCCTATACCATAAACGGTTGCATCGACGTGATCTGCCCCCCCTTCCAGGGCCGCATATGCATTTGCAATCGCTCCACCCAGGTCGTTGTGGCAGTGCGTCTCTATTTCAACATCAAGGGAGGCTTTTGCTTCCGTAAATAATGCCCTAATCTTCCTCGGTGAACCGATGCCCGTGGTGTCAGGAAGTTGAACAATGTCTGCTCCTGCTTCTGATACAAGCTTTGCCATCTTGATCACGTCCTTGATATCGTTCTTCATCACATCGACAACGGCCACTTCCACGATTCTGCCTTTGGTAGAAGCGTATCTTACTGAATCCAGAACCTCGTCCATTCTTTCCATCCTGAATGGGAGATGAAGAGCTATGTTTGAACCGGTCTCGTATATTGCGTCAACATCATTCCTGATAGCCCGGCCAAGAGCAAAGGTTTCCGGAAATATGTGTTCCTTTACGATCTTCTCTGTAGCCTGTTTTTCCGAGATGTGGGCAGGTGGATAAGCAACCAGCGCCCTCTTGATTCCGCATTTCCTGATAGCCCTGGCAATCTGGATCTTTTCCTCGACTGTAAAGGCAATGCCCGGAGCCTGCATGCCTTCACGAAGAGTATCGTCAGTAATCATGACTGGTTATTCTCTGCAAATATTATAACCATTAATCTAACCAGTTAGAAACAGCTTGGTATAGTTGTAAGCCATGATGTATCATTGAGATGACAGGTAAGCCAGTAAGAAAGTATGATGTCCTTGTTATCGGCGGTGGAAATGCAGGATTGTGTGCTGCTTTGAGTGCAGCCAAACATTCAGGAAAAGTCCTGCTGATTGAGTCTGCCCATAAGAACGAAAGAGGTGGCAACACAAAATACACCAGGGACATCAGGTATGCCCACAATCCGGACGCTTATTCCGCGGGATCATATTCCGATGAAGAGTTTGTGGAGGATGTTGTCAGGGTAACGCACAACAAAACAAATCAAGGTCTGCTGAAAAAAGTAATCGCTGAATCATGGAACATACCTGCATGGCTGGAAGATCATGACGTTATTATCCATAAGGCACTGAAGGGAACGCTCCATCTTGGAAGAACAAACCTTTTCATGCTTGGCGGCGGAAAGGCCATGATAAACAGCTACTACGATGCTGCTGAGAAGGAAGGGGTAGAGATACGCTACGAGACCAGATGCTCCAAGCTCGAGTTGGATGGAAAGAGGGTTTTCGCTGCTGAAATTCATGGCCGGGATGGAAAGGAGACCATTGAAGTGGGTTCTGTAGTTGTAGCTTCAGGAGGATTTGAAGCAAATCTTGACTGGCTCGGGGAATACTGGGGGGATGCAGCTAAGAATTTCATCGTCAGGGGTTCAAGGCAAAACACAGGCGACATGCTCAGGATGCTCGTAGGGTTTGGCGCCAGAACGGTCGGAGACCTGAGCCAGTTCCACAGCGTAGCTGTGGATGCCAGATCACCGAAATATGATGGTGGCATCGTCACCAGGATAGATTCCATTCCCTTCGGCATAACGGTTAACAAGAGCGGGAAAAGGTTCTATGACGAGGGCGAGGACTTATGGCCAAAAAGATATGCCATATGGGGAAGACTGATTGCGGAGCAACCGGATCAGGAAGCCTATTCCATAATCGATTCAAAGGCCAGGGATCTTTTCCTCCCCACCGTGTTTGAACCAGAAGTAGGAGAAAGTATAACCGAACTCGCCGCAAAGCTTGGCCTGAACCCGGATACTCTCTCAGAAACCGTGCGCGAATACAACAACTCTGCATCCGGGAATTGCACATTTGACCCTGGATCACTGGATGACTGCAAGACTTCCAGCCTGGAAATTCCCAAGAGCCATTGGGCAAGGGCGATAGATACACCACCATACTACGGATATCCATTCAGGCCCGGAATTACTTTCACTTATTTCGGTGTAATGGTAAATGAAATGGGGCAGGTTATCTCCAACAACGGTACACCGTTCGGGAATCTCTTTGCTGCGGGGGAAATAATGTCTGGAAACATCCTTTCCGAGGGTTATCTTGCAGGCTTTGGACTCACTATTGGCACTGTATTTGGGGTCACTGCCGGAAGGGAGGCCGCTGCCTATGCCGGAAAGTGAGGAAAAAGCTGAAATGGATTATGAAAGCCTGATCACGGAGGCATCAAGACAACTGAACATATGCAATGCCTGCAGATATTGTGAAGGTTTCTGCCCGGTATGGGACGTGATAGAATACAGGAAAAAATTCGGGCGCAGTGACGTGGAATATATAGCAAATTTATGCCATGACTGCGGACAGTGTTTCGACGTTTGCCCGTTCACGCCGCCAAACAAGTTCTCCGTAAACATCCCGGCCGTCCTCAGTGAAGTAAGAACGCAGACCTACAAAGAGTATACCGTTCCCGGAACTGCATCTGTACTCTTTGAAAAGCAGGCCGCCCTTCCCGTGATAGCATTTGCAACGTCATTCATCACTTTACTTGTGGTATACTTTCTTACCGGGAGCTCAACACGCTTATTTTATGCCATCTCCGGCCCAGGATCGTTCTACGATATAATTCCTAACGTAATTCTCGATGTGGCTGGATTATTGCTGGCGTTTTTCATAGTGTTAGTCTGGATCGCTTCCGGTTTAAAGTTCATCAGATCGGTCAACGGATCTGGGAGCATACGACCATCGGATTATCTGGCCGCGGCATCCGATTCCTTCGGAGAAAGATGGTTCAAGGGCGGAGGAGCCGGATGCAATTATCCGGACAGGGAGGCGAGAGGCTCGTACAAAAAACTTGCCGTGCACTCGCTGGTTCTGTACGGCTTCCTGCTCGATCTTCTAGCGACCATGTCTGCCTTTGTAGAGCAGGATTTCATGCATATTTTACCCCCTTATCCATTAATCAGTGTTCCAGTTTTATCCGGGCTTGTCGGGGGAATCATGATAATAGTGGGCGTAGTGCTGTTCTTAATATACGACAAATTGGGAACAGGTTTCAGGAAGAAGGGAATGAAAAAAATGGATTCAGCGTTCCTCATTACGCTTTCTCTTACAGCATTTACCGGAATCCTTCTTTTTTCCATGAGAGGCACTAATCTTATGGGGTCACTGCTGCTGATTCATCTTTCGGTTGTTGCAGTGCTTTTTGTGACTGCTCCATACGGCAAGTTTGTGCATCTGGTTTACCGTTATCTGTCAATCGCAAAGTACAGGCAGGAGAAAAGAGTATACGAGGGCAGGAACATATGAGAAGAGCAAAACTCATTAAAGGTGTATTGCAATCATTTAACCACGGATAGCCTGAATGGTGCTGGTATGAAAGGAAAAACAGTTGCTGAAAAAATATTCTCTAATGCATCCGGTAAGGATGTGATGGCCGGAGACTATGTGTGGGCATCACCAGACTTAATATATATCCACGATGTCCTTGGTCCGCTGACAATCAGTTCCCTGAACAGGATGGGAGTTGCAAGACCGGCTTTCAGGGGGAAGACCATATTTGTCTTTGATCACATCTTCCCTCCAAAGGATTCTGCAAGCGCCAACAACATACTCCTGATGAAAAAGTTCGCTTCAGGTCTTGATATAGAAACTATAAGGGAGGGAGATGGCATTGAACATACCCTCCTTGTTGAGAAGGGCATTATCCGGCCCGGAATGTTTGTAATTGGCAGTGATTCACATACCGTCACGGCAGGAGGTGTTGGCGCAATGGGAGTGGGCATGGGATCGACGGATATAGCTGCGACACTGGCTCTGGGCCAGAACTGGTTTATGGTTCCAGAATCCATGCGAATAATCCTGGACGGGGAGTTAAGGAAACACATCTCAGGCAAGGACATTATCCTGGAAATCCTCAGGATTGTCGGTGCGGATGGCGCAAACTACAGGTCCATGGAGTTTTCCGGACCGGCATTGAAACATATTGGTGTAGATAAAAGGCTGGCAATATCAAATATGACCGTTGAAGGGGGAGCTAAATGCGGAATTGTTGTCCCCGATGAAATGGTCGAAAAGCACTACAAGGCTATGGGCATCGACCCAGAGTTGGTCCTTCCTGATGCGGGTGCAAAATATGAAAGCGAGATCAGGCTGGAACTCTCAGACCTCACGCCAAAAATTTCCATGCCTTATTCCCCGGCAAATGTACATGAATTGAAGGATGCAATCGGGACAAGAATAGATGTGGCCTATCTTGGGAACTGTGCCAACGGAACAATCGGTGATCTAAGGGAGGCTGCGGAGATACTGAAAGGCAGGGAAGTATCAGCAAAAACCAAACTGTTCATAGTTCCAGCCACTCGCAAGATCTTTCAACAGGCTCTGGCTGAGGGGATAATAAAGATATTCAGCGATGCCGGTGCGATTATAGCACCGTCCACGTGCGGCGCCTGCGCAGGTCTGCATATGGGAGTGCTGGGGAAAGGGGAGACAGCGATAACAAACACAAACAGGAATTTCCGTGGACGGATGGGGGATCCGGACAGCAGAGTATTCCTTGCAAATTCATATGTAGTCGCGGCTTCAGCAGTGTGCGGAGAAATTGTTGACCCGGAGGAATCTGTTTGAAAGGAAGAGTATTCTTATTTGGTGACAACATTGACACAGACATCATTGCCCCCGGCGGTTACCTGCATCTTGGACTGGACGTTTTGAAATTACATTCTATGGAGGCACTCGATCAAAACTTCTCGAAAGTGGTAAAACCGGGAGATATAATTGTGGCTGGACATAACTTCGGTGCTGGATCGTCAAGGGAGCAGGCACCGCTGGTGCTTAAAGACCTTGGAATAGAACTGGTAGTGGCAGTGTCCTTTGCCAGGATATTCTTCCGGAATGCAATAAATGTCGGGCTTAATATAGGGACGATAAATGATATGGAATATTCAAGGATTAGAGACCGGGATTCTGTGGAATACAATCAGGAACACGGAATCCTGAAGATAGAGCGGAATGGGCTTTCTGTGCCATACACCAATCCCAGCGGGCCTGTACTTGAAATTATCGCTTCCGGAGGATTGGTTAACTATGTTAGGAATTTAGTGAAAAGGCAAGATTCTCCACATCCTTATGAAACAAAAAAAGATAAAAATTGAGAATATTAAATAAAAGAAAATTGTTAATGTTTAAACAGCTATTTCTTCAACGAACTTCTGCGTCGACTTTGGTCCCATCAGTACCAGAACCAAAATGACGACAATCACCAGAACCCATACAAACGTGAATATTCCTGGAGCATTATGAGCTCCGATAAAGGCGGCTATGAACAACACCAGAATCGTCGTTGAAATTCTGCTTATGGAATACACAAATCCTGCTGCTGTAGTCCTGACCCTCGTCGGAAATATTTCTGCGTTGTACTGATGCAGGAAATTGGAGAAATTCCAGAGCATGAATGCAGTTAAGAAACCAAATATCACTACCTCATCCAGGCCATGTATCACTGCAAAAAACGTTCCGAAGATCCCTCCAAGTATAGCAAAGAGAATGATTCCCCATTTCCTTTCTATCTTGTCAATTATGAATATATTGAATATACTGCCGACGAGAAATCCTGAAAATATTACTGCAGCGGCACCCAGTGGATCACTTGCCGGGAATTTCACCGATACAAGGCCTGGGGCAAACGTCACAAAACCGTAAAATATTCCGGACTGGAAGAACATGAATATTGCCATCATTATTGTGGTTTTTCTCACATCCGGGGCAAAGATGTCTTTATAAGCAGATATTTTGACCGGCGCCTCAATTTTGTCAGTAACTGGCGGAAGTTCTTTCAAGCCAGTTTCTTTCATAACCTCTGACTCAATGTCGTCCATCATCTTTTCTGCCTGATCTATCTTCCCATGTGTAGCGAGCCATCTCGGCGATTCCCTGAGCCTGAATCTGACAAGCCATACAACTATTCCGCTGATCCCCATGAACCAAAGAGGTATCCTGAAAGAATAATAGCCGACCTGCTTATCAATAATACCCTGGAGCGGCCCAATGCCCTTAGTGAGGGATGTTATGTAAACGATCAATGGCGCGGCAGTCACAGCGATCGTGTAAATCAAGGCCAGCCATGCGCCTCTTCTTTTCCTGACAAACATTTCCGTGCCGTAACTGTCAACAAGCGGAAATTCTCCACCAACTCCTATTCCGCCTATCAGGACGAAGACGCCAATCAATTGCCACGAGTTCATGAAACCGGCAATTATCATTCCTATACCAAAAACCAGCTGGTTTGTCAGGAATACAGCTCTTCGGCCCCTGGTGTCCGCAATTCTCCCAAAAAATATCGAACCCGCGAACTCGCCCAGGAAAAAGAATGCCGGCAGGGCATAGGCGGACAGGTTACCTCCCAAACCATATGCAGCAGCCACAAGCGTCAATATAGCCCCATTTCCCAGGAGCATCAGGCTCTCCGCCCATTCTCCGCTGGCAAGCATCAGGGCAAACTTGACGTGGAAGCCGCTGTAGGGTAACCTCTCCAGCCTTCCCGCAATGTTTTCTTTATCGGTATTATTTTCCACCATACGGTAATTAATAAGAGCCGGGAGTATTTTAACCCACATTCTAACAGGTTAGAATTAAGCGCATCTTCCCTGCAGGAATACAATTCCGTATTCCGACATATTAGGCAGCATGGATTGATGGGTCAGGAAACTCTATGCCTCAATGTGGTCTTGGCACAATTTCGTCAACACCATGGCCAGAAGGGCTGACCTTGATGGGATCGATGAAGTGTTAACGTACTCAGCATCTGAGTGAGCTCCGGATCCAACAGCACCCATGCCGTCAAGTATTGCCATGTTGAATAGAGAAAGGATATTGCCATCGCTCCCCCCGCCGACGGAAACGTCCTCTATCCTGATCCCCAGGGATTCACCGATTTCCCTGACCCTGACGAGAGCTGCCTCTGTTTTCCTGTTCTTTTTCATCGGGAAGCGGTTAATGCCGCCTGAAACAGATATTCTTGCTCCAGGATCGATGGGCTTGATGTTCCTGAAGAACGCATCAATCCTATGTGCCTCTTCCATATTGCTTATTCTTACATCCACACCGATTGATGCATGATCAGGGACAACGTTTGTGGCAATGCCACCGGAGATAGTTCCGACGTTTATTGTTGTTCCTTTCGGGATATCCTGAACTGCTTGCAGCGCTATAACTATCCTTGCAATTTCCGCTATAGCGTTTATTCCTTCCTCAGGGTGCAGTCCAGCGTGCGCAGACCTGCCGGTTATGGATATGTTGTATGTCCCCACGCCTTTCCTGCCGGTCTTGATCCTGCCATTCTCACTTGGTTCCAGGACTATACCTGCCCGACACCTGCTCCCCGCTTCCTCTATGTATTTTCCTGATTGCTGGCTTCCGGTCTCCTCATCCGGCGTGAACAGGAACCTGATTCCACATCCCGGCACTCCTTGTTCTATGAGAAATTTCAGCGCCCATATTCCCTGGATTATCCCCGTCTTCATGTCAAAAACCCCTGGTCCCCGCAGGATGTCTTCATCATTGGAGAACGGTATCCTTTCCAGTGTTCCCGCCGGGAATACTGTGTCATAGTGGCTGAGGACAATGATGCCTCCGCTATCCTGTTCCGGACCAATAGAAAGGGATAAGATATCGGAACCATCCGTCAATCTCGTGCGTGAAGGGCGGATGCCCGTCCTTCTCTCAATTATTCCCGAGATGGTGCCTGCGCATGCATTTAGTAGCTTAACGTTTCCAGACGGGCTCTCCTGTTCCACGATGGCCTTCAGGTCAGCTAGCATCTCAGGAAGGTTTGCCGTAAAATAACCAAGTGTTTCTGCTGCCGTTTTACCATTCGTAAATAACACCACTTTCGACAGTATATTCGTTCATGGCTTTCTCGTCCACGATATAACCTGCCCCCGGTTCACTGGATGGCGAAATTCTTCCATCCTTCATGGTGAATGGGTTCGCCACGATATCCCTGTGAAAGTACCTTGAATTGGGGGATGTGTCTCCCGGGTAGTCGATAAGTGATGATGAGGCCAGGCTCACGTTATATGACCTGCCGATCCCCGTTTCAAGCATTCCACCGACCCATACATGAGCCTTGAATTCCCTGCAGATTTCGGCAATTTTCATCGAATTCCCCAATCCGCTAACCCTTCCCGGCTTTATGTTTATAACGCTGCATGCCCCTATTTCCAGAGCTTTCAGCGCCTTCTCCGGAGACGTGATCGACTCATCGAGGCAGATTGGAGTGCTTATCTCCTTTGCCAGCCTGCCGTGATAAATAAGATCGTCGTGATCAAATGGTTGTTCAATATATTTCAGGTTGTACCTGTCTATTTTCCTGAGGGTATCCATATCCTTGATTGAATAGTCTGAGTTTGCATCTGCCGTAAGCACTATATCAGGGAAGGCATCTCTAACGGCGGAAAGGATCTCTATTTCCCTCCCTCTCTTTATCTTCACCTTTATCCTGCGGTAACCCATCCTGACGGAATCATCCACCCTGGCAATCAGTGATTTGATGCTTTCCATGCCGATTGACACTCCCACTTCCGCGTATCCCTTCCCATGCCCAAGCATGCTGTGCAATGACTTGCCGGCCTTCCTTGCTTCGTGATCCCAGAGAAGCATCTCCAGGGCTGCCTTTGCCATGTTGTGCCCCTTGATCAGAGATGCACTCCTGGTGAATTCATCGTGGTCCCCGGCAGAAGCAACCATCTTCCCCAGATAACCCTTGATGATGGACATAACTGTTGAATTGGATTCGTAACTGTAAAACGGGTCAACATCTGTCACGCACTCAGAATAGCTTGTTATCCCGTCCTTTTCGAGCCTGAATATTATGGGTACCCTTTCAGTCTGCCTTCCGAAACTTGTCTCAAATGGAAAAATCAGTGGCATGCGCAGTATTCTGTATGAGAGCCTTCCGTTCATGTCACGGAATACGGGGAAATGATTATTAAGAATTATCCCCGGAACAAATTTAAAACCTCCACTCCATATTGCCAGTCATGAGGATAGAGGAGATCAAAGATCCGGACGAGATCAGGGAGATTGTGCCTATCATAAAGTCCGCCTGGGGATTCACGGAACTTGACAGCCTGGTCAAGGATATTGTCGTAGCCATGAAGTTCCATGGCGGGGTAGTTATCGGTGCCTATGATGGCGACAGGCTTGTAGGAATGAACTTCGGCTTTCCCGGCAGAAGAAACAATTACGATTATCTCTATTCACACATGACCGGTGTCCTGGAGGATCAGAAATATTCAGGCATTGGGTACAGGATGAAAATGTACCAGAAGGAGTGGGCCAGATCACATGGCTACGATATGATAGCCTGGACATACGATCCCCTGATGTCCCTCAATGCCAACTTCAACATCCACAAACTGGGTGCGTTTTCAAGGACTTTCCTCACAAACTTCTATGGGGAGATGGGTGACAGAATAAACGCCGGAATCAGGACGGACAGGTTTGTAGCGGAACTCTGGCTGGAACTTGAAAGACCGATTGTGAAGGGAGAGGCAGAAATAGCCCTTGACATGGATGGAGTCGTAAGTAAACGCATTACTGAAATAGCCGCTCACAGTGGCAGGGCCATTGTACACGTACCGGAAAACTTCAATGAAGTAAAGAAAATGGACTCCGCTGAAGCTGCAATGTGGAGGGAAGCTTCAAAGAAAGTGTTTGAGAGCCTCTTCAACGCCGGCTTTGTTGCCCTGGACTTTCATCGCGGTGAAAATCCGCACTATACCCTTGCCAGAGGTGATTTCCTGCCGGAGAAGATGAGGAAGAACGTGTTCAAGTGACTTCAGATAAACTGAGTGATACCCCGGAGAAACCATCCGCCAGGAGATCAATGGGTTCTACTTATTATCAATCTCTCCTGTATCTTTGCTGAAAATTAACAAAGAATTCACCACGTATATGACAATACAGTTATATAACTAAATGGCATTGGCAAACAAGGTGACAAAATGGCCGAACAGGAACTGGATAGAAATGAATTGCCCGAATTGAAGCCGAGGATGATACCATCAGCAGAGCTTATGCCCGAGGTTGTACAACACATCCAGGGGCTATACACGGCAGCATTCAGGGGAGGCGTGCCCCCAGGCACAATAACCCTCATGCACTTGAGGATCAGCCAGATAAATGGATGCAGCTTCTGCGTTGCCAGCGGG
Organism: Thermoplasmatales archaeon; assembly: GCA_016806715.1. Classification (NCBI taxonomy): domain Archaea; kingdom Methanobacteriati; phylum Thermoplasmatota; class Thermoplasmata; order Thermoplasmatales; species Thermoplasmatales archaeon. Next base: position 844,544 of record CP060531.1, read on the forward strand.
TCCAGGGAAGCGCTGGACAGGAAAGAAACTCCTGAAAGAGTTTATTCTGTGGCAGCATGGAGAGAAGCTCCATATTACACCAACGCTGAGCGTGCTGCTCTTGCACTGGCTGAGGCAGTGACAAGAATTGCCGACAGACCAGACCCTGTTTCAGATGAAGTCTGGAATGAGGCAAGAAAATACTATGATGAAAAGGGAATGTCTGCCCTCCTGATTGCAATAGCAATCACCAACGTTTTCAACAGGTTCAACGTTCCATTGAAGACGGTAGCCGGGACGATGCCTGCATCGGATCAGTAACCCCATGGATCATTATTTATGGAAAGGTGAAATTATTTGTAGCAGAACGTGGTTAAACCCACGCATTATTTTCAAAAAATCGGGGTAGGGAAAAATGGATGTCTTTACAGCTTTATCGGACCCGACCAGACGGGCCGTAATGGATATTCTCAGCCAAAAGCCTCTCACAGCTGGAGAGATTGGGTCGCACTTTTCCAATCTGACACAACCGGGAATGTCAAAACATCTTGGGGTGCTGAAGAAAGCCAGGCTTGTCAAGGTAACTGTAAAGGCCCAGCAGCGCGTATATTCGTTGAACAGGGAAGGTTTCATGGAACTGGAAGAGTGGATATCCAAGTACAGGGTTTTCTGGAAAGCAAACCTTGACAGCCTTGGAGAATTTCTGGACAGCCATGGCAGTGAGGATTAATGACGAGCGAAATCCGTCCAGGGGACCTGGGAAAGATTACTTTTGTTGATGAACAGGCAAGCATTGAGTTTCAGAGGTTCTACGCTCATGCGCCCGAGAAGGTCTGGGCGGCAATTACCGACAACAGCAGGCTCGTATCGTGGTTTATCACGAAGGTAAGAATAGAGCCGGGGTTTGGCGGCCTGGTTGAGTCATGGTTCGGGTTTCCTCCACACCATGTCATAGGTAAGATAAAAGTGTGGGATCCGCCACACCTGCTGGAGCATGAGTGGAACATTGAGCCAAGCCAGGCACTCCCCGATGGAGAATTCTCAATTATGAGATGGGAACTGGAAAGAGTCGATGGTGGGACTATCCTAACACTCAAACACAGGAACCTCACAAGGCAGACGGTTTCAGGGATTAGAAGAGGACTCGATCCAGCACCCGCAGAGCATCTCATTCTGGACAGGTTGGAAGCATACCTCTCCTCCAACCCTGCCAGCAATACCCCTGCAAGGATGAGTGAATTGATGGCGGAGTACCATAAAATGCGCCATAAGCTCTGATAAAGCGTTACGACTGTTGCCTTTGAAGAGATCCGCAAAGCATTGTCCCTGAAATTTTGTAATATTGCTGAAATGAACAGACCTCCTGCAGGAATGTCGGTGAATACAAGCTGGAAATATCCCTGAATTCATTGATTGAGTGACTCCCGGGCTTCGGTTGCCGAGCCCTTGCACCGGAAAAACTGAAAACCATTGATGGCATGTAATATCTTATATCGTACTGCTGAAGAGGCTCATGAGGGTCATCCGGTGATCTATTGCAGGCATGAGGCAAGCGCATGGTAAATCTGACCTTCTTAGCCTCGAAATGCCGGTTATGCATGATAGCTGGAGCACCAACAGGGAATAGGCACCCGTCAGGGACCGGGGGTCAAGAAAACAATAAGGATAAAAGGCTGTCAAATATCCAGTCCAAGTCGAATGGCGAATTCCTCTTTGAGGAGGCTGGTGCCTCCGTTCATACAGATTATGATTCTGCAGCTTCTTGCAAATTTCACCAACAATTCATATGCTCCCCTGTCAATATTCATAAAAGGAACGTTCAACATAAATTCCGTTGAACTTGGCCTGATAACAAGTTCTGTCTTTCTCGGATCCCTGCTGGCTGCCAACATAGGGGGAATAATGGTAGACAGGCTTGGCTCCATGACTGCACTTAAGATTTGCTTCTTCCTGCTTTCACTGGGGTCACTTGTCGCATTTACTGCACAGACCTACTTTGTTGTGGTCATTGGATATATTGTCATCGGATTTGGCTATGGGATAGTTACTCCTGCCACCAACAGTGCAATTATAAATGAGTATTATCCAAAACACGCTGTACCCATGGGCGTCAAGCAAGCTGGCGTGCCCATCGGTGCTGCGCTATCTGCAATAGTTCTCCCATTGATTGCCATCAGATTCTCGCTGAGAGATGCTTTCCTAGCAATGATGGCACTGGCATTTGTCATAGCCATGATTATCAGGAAGTCAGGGATCATGCCGAGGCAGGAAAGAGCCAGGAGCCAGTTCAACCGGACATTCTTCAATGCGCTCAGGAACCATAACCTTGTAATGATAAGTATTGTTGCAATATTCCTGTCTCTTGGCCAGCAGTCTATATTCACCTATTTTGTCGTATTCCTCAAATTCAGGGGATATGAGGTGTTTTTTGCAGAGCTGATGCTGGCAGTCATGCTGGCCGGAGCAGTCGCAGGAAGGGTTGCATGGCCAATACTTAGCCAGTATGTTTTTCACTTGAACCAGAGGGCGTTGCTGCTGGTCATAGTTGTACTTTCCGGGATAATGCTGATCCTGGTTCCCATTGAGGCATCTGAATGGTATCTTACCTCAATTGGATCGTTTTTCCTGGGTTTCACCGCTGTTGCTTGGAACTCGACCTACGTCACGATAATATCCGAAGAGGCACCGAGGGAGAATGTTGGAGTTTACAGCGGTGCAGCCCTCAGCATAATGTACATAGGCGTGATTGTTGGCACCCCTCTGTACGGTTATATCATTGACACGGTGACCTATACAACAATGTGGAGGACTGCAGGCTCGCTGCTTCTTGCAGTTTCTCTTTTGCTTTTACTGTATGAGCTGAAATCACGCAGGGACGCCAGGAAAAAGTCAAGCCCGTAATTTATATTCGCTGCTAAACAATATTTTTATTCACCGAGTCCTGAGGATATATTATGAAAATTGGGGATGACGATTTCTCGGACCTGGTGACATACTTCTCAAACCTTTTCAGGCTGAAGAAAATGCGGACAATTCAGGTGGATAAATACGCAATCTCTTATCAGGGTTGTGATATCTTCAAAGGGAACGACACTGATGATGTTGTCCGAAAGAACGGCTTTCCAGAGATGAACGATATCGACAGGATAAGGAGCATTATTTTTTCCGTCACCGGAATCGTCCCGAATATGGAAATCAGTGTCAAGGTCTCCTGGGATTACGTGGAATTTACACCGGATCCTGATCCGATCGCCGCCGAGGACTTCCTGAACCAGCTGGACAGGTCAACTTTCAGGTATTTCTAGAATATTGCATTAAAATATGCAGAAAACTTTTAAATATGTGTATTAGAATAGGATTTCATGGATGAACAGTCAAGGCTCAGTTACACCGGTAACGTTGCAGCAGGAATCGTGGCTGGATTAGCTATCATCGTTCTGCTGATCAACCTGAGTTTCTTCGTCATCCTCGTCGCAGGAATCGTGGCGGGACTCATAGCACGCGGAGCAGCAAGAGGGGCCGTTGCAGGTGCCATTTCAGGAGCTGTACTTTCAATTGCGGTTATCGTACTTGCAATACTTGGATCCAGTGCAATGAGCGTCTTCACGCCGTATGCATCATACTCAACAATAATTTCCAGCGACCTTTCACTTGTTTCATATTTAACCGGGTTAGGCAACACTGCAATGTACATCAGGCTGGTCGTATTTGGCATCGTGTTCCAGGGTGTTGGTGGTACGATCGGAGGCTTGCTTCTTCCACACCAGGTCTGGTCAAAGGTTTCCAGTAACAAAGCTTAAGTTTTTCGACCAGTTCGACAGGAATGTTTACCAGGAGAGGAGATACAGGCGAAACCGATACCCCGCTTAAGAAGAGGGTTGGCAAGGCATCGCCGCTCGTTGAATTCGAGGGGACGCTTGACGAAGCCATTTCTTTCATCGGCAACGCACTGGTCCTGACCAGGTGGGATGATGTCAGGCAGGATCTGGGTGCTGCACAGGAAGATCTTTATGCACTGGGCGAGGACGTGTCCGCAGAGGGGAATGCACGGACTATAAAACCTGAAAGGGTAGACTGGCTTGAACTGCGAACGAGAGAATACAAGGCAGAGATTGGGAAAGTGAGGTTGTTCGTGATTCCGGGAGGATCGGTTGAGGCAACCTCAATGCACATGGCCAGAACAGTTACAAGAAGGCTTGAGAGACTGGCAGTCTACCTTTCTACCGAGATGAAGATCAACAGGTTCGTGATGATCTACCTCAACAGGCTGTCCTCACTCCTGTTCATGACTGCACTTTTATCCAATCGGCGCCTTGGAATAGAAGAGAGGATATGGGACATCAGGAGAGAGTCGTAGCGGCTTCCATGAGTTCCCGCCTGCTCAGTTCATTGAAAGGACCGAATCTATCGGCAAAATTCCTGACAATTTCCCTGATCACCGCGGATCGTTCCAGTGGAACGTAACCCATCACGGCAGGGTCCAGCCCGCAAGGATTCACCGCAGTAAAACCTTCTATGGGCTCCCTGGTAAGATTCAGTGCGAATCCATGGTAGGAGATATTACCGTCTATAGCCATACCGATTGACGCAACCTTCCTGTCCGGGTTTCTGATCCATATGCCCGGTTCCTCTCCAACATATGACTCATATCCAAAAAACCTGAGGGTATCCATTATGACTCCTTCCACGGAGTGCACAAATTTCCTCACATCCCTCTTCCCGTCTTTCTCTGTGTTAAATATTATGTATGACACGAGCTGGCCTGGAGAATGATACGTCACGTCACCGCCCCTGTCCGTTTTCACAACCTCAACTCCGTTGAAGTTCTTCGGATCCGCCTTTCTTCCAATTGTATATACCGGAGGGTAATGCTCCAGGAAGAGGAGGACATTCCCCACCTTTCCAGCTTTCCTTAAGCTCACCAGTTTCATCTGCAGATCCAGGCAATCCGCATATGAAATCCTGCCCAGGTCAGTGTGCAGGTTTGAAGTGGAGAGGTTTTCCATATGCCGCTTCCGCTGATTCCTTAACGCCTTCTGATACAGTCGGATGCGGGTGTATTGTGAGTCCTATGTCCATGGCGTTGAGACCGGATTCCACCGCCAGTGAAATTTCTGAGATCATTTCTGAGGCGTGAGGCGCTACGATCCCTGCACCCTTGACGTTCCCATTCCCGTCGTGATATATCCTGAACCCGCCGATTGTTGCGTTCATGCTGAGTGCCCGGCCGTTTGCGGCGACCGGAAAATAAGTTTCAGCCTTGGATTTTGAGCCTGTGTATGCAATTTCCGGATCCGAGTATATGACGTATGGCATCGCCAGGTAGTCAACTTCGCTGTCAATACCGCATATATTATCAGATGCTATGTCCGCGTCGTAATATGCCTTGTGTGCCAGCATGGGCTGGCCGGATACATCGCCTATTGCGTATACATTTGGATTGCTTGTCCTCTTCCTGGTGTCTGTCTTTATGAAGTTCCCGTCCATGGCCAGGCCGAGTTTTTCCAGCCCAAATCCAGATATGTTTGGCTTCCTTCCCACGGTCAGCATGACAATGTCTGCGGAGATCGTATTCCCGTTTTCCAGAAGAACGGAGTACTTTTCTCCTTTTGTGACCGACTTCACCTTTGTGCCTGTGAATACAGTCATCCCGAGTTCCCTGATTTTCCTTTCCACGGGTTTTACAAGATCAGGGTCAACACCCGGCAGGATTGTCGGCATCATTTCAATGACAGTTACCTTTGATCCCAGTTTTGCCATGGCAGTACCGAGCTCGATGCCTATATATCCACCGCCAATTACAACCAGCGTTTCCGGAATGGACTTAAGGTCGAGCATCTCCCTGTTGTAAAGGACGCCCTGGAAGCTATCGAATTTGACTGGAGACGATCCTGTTGCTATGATAAGATTCTCTGCTTCGTATGTCTTATCGTTGACCGCAACGTGATGCCCGTCGATTATCATGCCTGCTCCCTTCACTATCTCAACAGAATAGCCCCTGCAGAGCGTTTCGACTCCACCGGTCAGCCTGTTTATCATACCCCATTTCCATTCCTGCCACTGGTCCATATCCATTTTCAGGTCCATCTGAACCCCTTTCATTCTCTTCAGGTAGTCAATGGAACTGGCGAGCTCGATTATGGCCTTTGAAGGTATGCACCCGTAGTTGAGGCATTCTCCCCCTATCCTGTCCTTCTCGATGAGGACAACCTTCTTCCCCTTCTGGCCAAGCCTTATTGCTGCTGCATAGCCACCTGGGCCAGCCCCTATAATTATTGCATCATACTTCATGTTACCACCAGTTACTGTGCCAGGAAGACAATGGGGTTCTCCAGGTACCCCTTAATATCGGTTATGAACCTGGCAGCTTCGGCGCCATCAATGAGCCTGTGATCGCAGGAGAGGGAGATGAACATCTTCCTGGTTTCTTTTCCGCTTCCGTCCACCGACGAGATAATGCGATGGACACCGAGTATTGCCACCTCCGGATAATTTATGATTGGAGTGGACATTATTCCTCCGATAGTTCCAACGTTTGTCACAGTAAATGTTGACCCCTGCACTTCCTTCAGCTTCAACTGTCCCTTCCTCGCCCTGTCAGCCAGGTCGGCTATTTCTGCAGAAACTTCAACAAGGCTCTTCCTGTCTGCATCGCTTACGACGGCAACCGTCAGCCCGTCCGGTGTGTCTATTGCGATACCGATGTTGTACTGCTTTCGTATTGTGTAGTTTTTCCTGTCCTCATTATATACTGCATTCAGGTACGGATGCTTCTTCAATGCCACGACGGATGCCTTGACAAAAAATGGCGTAAATGACACGGAAATGCCTTTCTCTCTCAGCTTTTCCCTTGACTCTATCATTGACGATACGTCTATTTCCTCCATCACCGTGAAGTGTGGCATGGTCTGCTTTGATTTTGTCATCTTGTCGAATATCAGCCTGCGCAGTCCCCTCATCTCAATGAGCTCATCCGCCGAAGAAACCTGTTTTTCCTGTGCCCGCACGGTTTGAGGCACAGGGACGGATTGCGGCTTTTCGACCGGTCTTTCAAGATCTTCGAGAGTGATTCTTCCCCCCGGCCCGGTACCTTTTACCTGTGCAAGATTTATCCCCTTTTCCCGGGAAATGCGTCTCACAGCCGGTGAAGCAGTCACTGCCCCCGATGGTGCCTGTTGTTGTACTGCAGGCTCGTTGTGCACTGCCGGTGTCTCGCGTTTTTCGTTAGCCGGTGCAGGTGCTGAGGAACCGTCATCTATCTGCAGAAGGACTGTCCCGACCTGCACAACCTGTCCCTCGGGAAACATGATTTTTGAGACCCTGCCCTCGACAGGGGATGGTATCTTGACCGTGACCTTGTCGGTCATTATCTCCACCATGTCCTGGTCTTTCTTTACAGTGTCACCCTCAACGACATGCCACTTTACTATCTCGCCTTCTGTTACTCCTTCTCCAATGTCCGGAAGCTTGAATCCATACATATGATCACCTGAATTCCATTACCCTGTTCACAGCCTTCATGATCCGCGTTTCGTTTGGCATATAGTAGTCCTCAAGCCTGTATGGGAACGGTATATCCGGACCCGTAACCCTCAGTATTGGCGCATAGAGATATTCTATTGCCCGCTCTGAAATCAGCGCAGAAATTTCAGCTCCCATCCCAAGTGTTCTCGGTGCTTCGTGCACGATTACCACCCGGCCTGTTTTCTTTACCGAAGAGATTATGGCGTTGACGTCCATGGGAAGGAGCGTCCTCAGGTCGATCACATCGGCGTTTACGCTGTTCTTTTTCATGGTGTTCAGAACGGTCGGAACCATTGACCCGTAGGTGACTACGGTGATGTCGTCTCCTTCCATTGGTTTTGCAGCCTCGCCTATCCTGACCCTGAAGTCCTCATCCGGAACCTCTACTTTTGCTGCCCTGTATAGCCTCTTTGGTTCCAGGAATATCACGGGATCCGGGCTTTCCACGGATGAGAGCAGCAAGCCCTTTGCATCGTATGGGTTGGACGGCGTTACGACAACCAGTCCTGCAGTATGGGCAAAGTATGCCTCGCCGCTCTGTGAATGGTACAGTCCTCCCTTTATTCCTCCTCCGTATGGAGTCCTGAGTACCATGGGAAGGGTAAAGCCTCCGCCCGATCTGTATCTCATCTTGGCCATCTGGTTTATTATCTGGTCAAATGCGGTATAAATGAAATCCTGGAATTGAATTTCCGGAATCGCTTTTACACCCATCAGCGACATGCCAACGGACATGCCGACAATGCCAAGTTCCACGAGGGGAGTGTCTATTACCCTTTCCTCGCCGTACTTGCCCTGCAGACCCTCGGTAACCCTGAATACCCCTCCATCCTTACCGATGTCTTCTCCAAGGAGAATCACGCTTGAGTCCTTTGACATTACGTGATCCAGTGTAGAATTTAGAGCCTGTACCATATTCATAGTGCTCAAAGGATATCATCCTCCTCTTCCTTTATTATCCAGTTCTTTTCCGCATAAACATCGTCAAACATGGTCTTTGGTTCTGGAGGCGGTATTTTCTCCTGGATGTCGAACTTGTCGTTCACTATCTTCACGGATTCCTCCTTTATCTTTGCAATAAGGGAATCATTGAGGTATCCCAGTGACTTGAGCTGGTCCTCGGCAACAGTGATCGGGTCTTTTTCGCTGCCTTCCTCCACCGATTCGCTCCTGTACTTTGACGGATCGTCTGAGGTGGAATGCGCCCCCATCCTGAAGCTTATGGCATCTATAAGCGTCGGTCCCTTGCCGGTTCTCGCCCTCTCTACGGCATCCATTGCCGCCCTGTAAGTCTCGATGAAGTTGTTCCCATCAACCTTTATGCCCTTCATGCCGTACGCGGCGGCTTTCTCAGATATTTCGACCTTTGTCTGCTTATCAGTTGGCAGCGATATTGCCCACCCATTATTCTCGCACAGGAAAACTACCGGCAGATTGAAAACCGCTGCAAGATTCATTGCTGCATGGAAGTCTGGAGTTGATGTCGAACCGTCGCCAAAGGTTGCAACAACAACAGTATCTTTCTTCTGGTACCTGAGTGCATATGCCGCACCTACGGCTAGCGGAAGGTTCGTTGCCACCGGGCTCTGCACAGACATGAAATTGTATTTCTTGGCAGTATAGTGGCTGGGCATCTGCCTTCCCTTTGACTCGTCCTCCTCGTTTCCCATGATCTGGTCGAGTATGACCTCTATAGGCACACCGCGATGGATCATCAGTGCAACGTCCCTGTAATACTGGAAGATTATGTCTTTCTGGTCAAGAGCCATGGAAAACCCGACCTGTGTGGCCTCCTGCCCTATGGAAGGAGTGTAGAACCCAATCCTTCCCTGCCTCTGAGCTGTCACAATTTTCTTGTCAAACGTCCTGGACAGCACCATTGCAGTGTATGCCCTGACGTAAACGTCCTTTTCATTCTGTTCATTCACCATTTCTGTCATTGTTCAACCTCCGTAATGTCCACGCTTCCGCTGCCCTGTAGGATGTCCTGACCAGGGGGCCCGACGCAACGTAGGAGAAACCGAGCCTGTACCCGATCTCCCCCAATCTTCTGAACCTCTCCTCCGGACAGTATTCCTTCACCTCGATCTGCTTCTTTGACGGCCGCAGGTACTGGCCGATGGTAAGGATATCCACGCCTGCGCCTCTTAGGTCCTCCATGGTATCTATGACTTCCTCATCGGACTCACCGTTTCCGAGCATAATTGAAGATTTTGTGATCTGCCTGCTATTTGATTCCTTCACATACCTCAGTAAGGATAATGACTGGTCATACCCAGCCCTGGCGTCCCTGATAACAGGAGTCAACCGCCGGACCGTTTCCACGTTGTGTGCAAGTACCTCGGGCTTTTCCCTGATTATATTGTCAATCAGGTCCCTCCTTCCCTGGAAGTCTGGTATTAGTACCTCAACATAGACTCCCGATTCCTTCACCTTCCTGATTACCCGGGAAAAATGGATCGACCCCTGGTCAGGGAGATCATCCCTGTCAACCGACGTAATAACAACATATTTTAATGCCATTGCCTCAACCGACTGGGCAACCTTTTCAGGTTCTTCCACGTCCAGCGGAAGCATTCCTCCATGTGTAACTGAGCAGAACCTGCAACCGCGGGAGCAGTTGCTCCCCATGATCATAAACGTTGCAGTGCCGCTGTCCCAGCACTCCGCGATATTCGGGCACCTTGCCTCCTCACACACAGTGTGAAGGGAACGTTCCCTTAAGGTGCCCTTTATGAAATTGTAACTGTTGCCCGAAGGTATGCTGACCTTCACATACTCTGGCTTCACGCACTTTAATGACTTGAAGATATACTAAACTATCGTAAATTTGGCAAGAGGCTCAGCTAAGTCTCTTGAAGAAGCTCCGGAGGAGGTCTAATGCCTTTTCCAGGTGCGCGGTTTCGGGAGTGAAGCAGAGCCTGAATGAGTTTACCGACCCGAAATATTCTCCGGAAGATATCAGCACACCTGTTTTTTCCAGGACCTGCCTGCACAGATCCACTGGTTTAATCCTCGCACTGTATTCCATGAGGCAGTAGGGCGTTACCCCCTCTTTCACCTCGGATTTCAAGCCGGTTTCCTCCGCGAAGTCTGAGACTATCCTCCTGTTTTTATCCACGAGTTTCCTGGCCTGGTTGAAGAAATAATCCCTTTTCTGGAGAATCTGTGCTGCGATCCAGAGAATATACGACGAATTGCCACCCGTGAAAAGGCTCTTGAGGTGGTTGATCTTCCCAATAGTTTCCTCATCAGAGATTACGTACCCTGTCCTCATGAAACCCAAGCCATAGAACTTCGAAAATGTATTGGAATACATTACTCCTTCACTTACATTTATTTTCTGTGGCTTTTCATAGGAGAAGTCCATAAATGCCTCGTCTATGAGTGCATGAGTTTTATTGCCTGCGACGGATTCCGTTATCTGCTCAATTATTTCCTTGCTGTACCTTATTCCGCGCGGGTTGTTTGGATCACTTGTCATGAATGATGAATTACTGCTGATTTTTCCCGGAAAGTCGTGCCAGCCAGCTTTATTGACCTGGACTCCAAGCATCTCAGGAACCGAGAACATGGGCTCATACTCAGGCACAGGTATTGATATGACTTCATTGTTCATGGACATCAGGGATGCCGCGATGAAGATAGCCTGTGAACCACCAATAGTGGAAACGACATTCTCTTCCCTCACAGAATGCAACTTTGCAACAGTTTTCCGGAAAAGGAGTTCGCCGTCAATGTTTGCAGATGCGTACTCCTGGAAATCTGTATTTATGCCAATTTTTGAAATGTCCGTCTGATTCATGCCACTCTGACTGAGGTTGTACTTTGTCCTGGGCATGCCTTCCATCAGCCAGTCATATAGCTTGAAACTGGAATCCTGCATGATGCAAAGTAACGCTGTTACTCCTAATAATGTTACCACTTGTGACATCGCAAAAGGTTCATTAAAGGATAGGAAAAAAGAGGAAAGAAAAAATTCAGCTTATAAAAATATGAAAATGATCCCTGGAGAGATCATTTTAGTTTTTAGCCTGTGCAGGTGCTGCCTTGGCTTTCTTACCGGAATACATGAAAACCAGTGTTCCAACCAAGACAACTATGAGATTTGCCAGCAGCGCGAAAAGTCCGATAAAAAATGGGCCCAATTCCGTGTTCGTGGGTAGAAGGGTGGTTGTCCACGTTTCAAAATGATTTGCTACCTCCATGAAATAGAAGCCCGTTCCCAGGCCGACGAGCAATCCCAGCGTAAGGGCGTATTTGTGAAGTTTATCGGTAATGAGCCCGAGGAAGAGCGACGGAAGGGTCTGAAGTATTATTATCCCTCCAAGGAGCTGCAACTGCACAGAGTATGTCAGCGGGAATAAAAACACAAACCCTACCGCCAGGAAGATGAATAGGACTGCAGCTATCTTGGCAATTACAGTTTCTGTACTCCCTTTCAGGTTCGGCCTGAATTCCTTGATTATGTTGCTCGTGAGCAGGTTAGACTGGGAGATCGCCATTATTGATGCCGGAACCAGGCCGCCTATGAATATCCCCAGGAAAGCGAAACCGGTAAGCCAGTTCGGCAGTGTGTAAAATATGAGCGCCGGTACCACGTAGGTTCCCCTGCTTGCCAGAGTATATGGGCTGAGGAAACTCATTGCAGAAGGGTTCGCGTAGACAAACACTCCAAACAGCGCCAGGAAAGCCAATCCAATACCGTAAAGCGGGAGCAGTGACTGGCTGGTTCTCAATACCTTGGGACTCTTGGCACTGAGCGACCCTGTAACTGCATGAGGGTAAAGGTACAGCGCGAGTGCACTCATCAGGAAGAGACTCCAGTATGCGTTAAACTGCACGGGTAAAAGGTTGAAATGCCCCGGAGGATTACTATATGAACTTCCCGCTATCGTGGCAAGTTCAAAGGCATGTGCAATATTGGTTGTGGAAGCAACGACGATAACAACTATTGCAACACTCAGGAGTATTATGGCATCCTTGAATATAGCAGTCAGGGTTGCACCTCTCAAGCCGTTGAAGAAGGTAAAGGCTGCAAGGATGACGAACGAGATTATGAGGGCTGTATCTGTGACAAGGGTTAAATTTCCTATTCCATGAAGCATAACTGTCATCACGGATAGCATTCCAACGATCTGGAGGCCTATATATGGAAGTTCAGCAACTATGCCGACTATGGCAACCAGTACTGCCAGGAGCCTGCTCTTGGAGTAACCCTTAATGAAGTCAGCCCCTGTAACATAGCCTTTTTCCTTGGATATTTTCCAGAGCTTAGGCATGGCCCACATGGCAATTCCGAACGTGAGGGCAACATATGGAACTGCGTAGAAGTATATTGCACCCACCCTGAATACTGATGAGGGGATCGCTATAAACGTGTATGCCGTGTAAAGGTCTGCACCAACCAGGAACCACACGATCCAAACACTGAAGTGCCTTCCACCTATGGCCCACTCATCCATTTTTCCGAGGTCGCCTTTCTTGTAATTCCTGCCCCATACACCGAGGAAAACAAACACCACGAAGAGTGCAATGAATATGCCAATACCAAGATCACTCAACATATTCAATCACCCTCCTCTGTTCTGTTCCAGATAAGAGCAGCGGATCCAAACAACACTGTTGCCAGAAACAGCCACATAATCTGGTACCAGTAAAAGAACGGCAATCCCCCCAGTGAAGGGGAACTTACCGCGTATCCAGGCACGTCCAGCAAAGCTATAAATGGTATTATGGTCAATATCGACACCAAAACTATCAATGACGACTTTTTCATGTCCTTCAAAAAATGCACGTCGTTTCCATATAATAATGTTTGTCAGATTACATTACAGAAGAGGGATGACTGGATCGATAATGCCCTGTTCTGCACCAACGTGTGGCACAATTTATTCAATATGGGTCGATTCTGGAATAGTATACCACATATAGCTGCGTCAATCATTATTTGTATAACTTTTTTTACGAAGATTCTCCTCATGGGCATGGAAAATTGAAGCGATGAAAAGTCCAACTACTCGACGCCAACAAAATCAATTTTTGTCAGGAAAAGAGTATAAGATGTTCATTCTTGCCAACTTCGTCTGCGAATTTGGCATCTGCTTCCCTCTGTTTGTAAAGTTGCTCCTTCAAGTGGTTTCTATCTGTATGCTTGGACATGATGAACTACCTGATTATAATTTTGCACCGAAACGCGGTTCCCCGGTTCACTGGTTGACAAATGGAATCTGGACCGTGCGTGAGATCCACTGCGTTGGCCCTATCACGTAGTACGGACCGTATTCAATCACCGGGGCAACTTCTAGCGAATAAGTAACGTTGTAACTGCTTCCGTAAATCATGCCCGCCATCTCATGGTCAAAGGACTTGTTGATGGCAAAGGGAATTTGCGGTGTAAAGGGATATCCGTATAGATTAATGGTATCATTGTAAGCCAGCTCACTCGGGGTTTCCTTCAGGTAGTTTGGGTTTCCCGCTATATGGACATCCTGGTAAATCCTGGTCCCGTTGATCAGGATTGACATGTTTGCGGTGTGTACTTGCAGCAAGAAGGTCCCAAGATAGGGGAATCCCATAGATTGACTTACCTTTGTCACCAGGAAGAAGAACGCGGCTATCAGACCTGGCTCAAAATATTGATAATCAAGGTACAAAGCTAGGCTGAATCCATAGGTGGCGCTGCTCCCGTCCAAAGTGAAGTTATGGAAGAAAAGTGTCGAAAGGGAACTATACGAGGGAAAACTAAAATTGACAGGAGCGCCTTTTTCGACGTTGATCCCTGTGATGGTAATTTCCCTTGCGAATGCTTCACTTGTCACTGCCGGATTGGGAAGGCGTGGTTCGGTGACGTAGCTTGCCAGCGTGTATCCCCCCATGCTGACTAGGATCAATGATACCAATAAGGCAAAGATCCGTTTCCTCTTTATTATCATAATATCCCCATCATATCAGGTAACCCAAGGGAGAGTTCATATGTTCACTTCCGCCATAGTGTAGTATAAAGTGTTGGTTGCAAGTTATGTATTTGTATCCGGTGAGCCCACTATCGTATAATATTTGGTATATGTTAACATTCCAAGGTATCCGGGATATAGAAAGTTTGGATTGGAAGCTGAAACCCAAATTAGTCGGTTGAACAATGAGTGCTGCAATCGCAAGTGCAATGGAAACCGCTCCAATGGGTCCAAGATCGGGCGAAAGGGCAATTAACGCAAAAGCAACAAAAAGAGCGCTCAGGGAATCCGATGGAATGTTGCTGTTCTGGTAATTCTGGAAATATCCGATTACAGAAGACGTAGGGTATTTTGGGAAATCAGGATTTCCTATGCTCCTGTTTCCGCTGTAAAACGAGTCCACCTGGCTCACACTGTTGACGCCGTACGACGTGCTGTAGGGCAGGAACTTGGTGTTCAACGCAGTTGATTGACCGTTTCCAAACGCGTCGGAGGGTAGCCGAGGGTCCATGCTATTGACAATGTACCCCACAGGTGTTCCGCCAGAAGTGGCAGTGTAAATCTCTGATGAAGAATCCGTAGCGGTAAAATTAATGCCAACAATCTGCGAATATGATCCGCCATATGAATAGCTGGCATACACTTTCACATTACTGTAGAAATACACAGTTCCCGTGTTTCCATACCGAGTGAATGCCAAATTCCCCGTTGAACTTCCGTCATGAACCGAGGTGAGTTCCGTCCAGACTCCATTTGTAACGTTTTGCCAATATATATAGAACGACACTGCACCCGAACCGACGCTGGGCTCACGTGCAGTCACAGATATTGATGGCTGTACTGCCAGTTCTTTTGAAACTGCATTGACAATTATTGGGGTGCCCGGCTGTGTTCCACTGCTTCCACCGCCGAAGCCCCAACTGCCTCCAGGCATTGCATCTACAGTGCTGAATGATACAGGGAACCTGTAGGTGGCAGTGCCGATGCCATATGTACATGCACGGCTCTGGTGGTTGGTGCTCATCTCATACACAGCATAATACACGGCAGTGGTATTGAGGAGGTTCTGTACGGCTATACTGGCGTCCACTGAACCTGAGGAGAGTGAGAATATCTCGGCGACCCGCACCTGGCTATTGCGCAACAGCATGACCACGGAATTCTGGTAGGTATCATTCACAACTCTCATGGAAACGACCTGCGTAACCTCAGGCACTTCGGAAGTGCCGTTAATCCCGTATATTTTCCAGTTAACGTTATACGATCGCCCTTCCATGGTGATCAGGGTGTTCGTTATAGGTGCAGGAAAAAGTTGGATCATGAACACCTGGAGCAACTCCCCCCACTGCCTGAAACGGCAACAATAAATGAGATCAGGATCGATACTAACATCTGTATTGCCTTCCTGCCGGAATATTTCGGCGGGATACTTCGAACTTGTTATAAATACAAGATAATTATATTTATATTTTATGGTGGTTCCCAGCTCAGTATCGCCCATCGTCGGTCAGCATCGCCAATCATTATTTGTATGACTTTTTTTACGTTGAATCTCCCCCAAGGAATAGAAGTTTAGATCGTCCCGAACTCTGGACCCGCGACGTCATCAAAATATATTTATTGGCCCGGATAGCGGCTGGGTCAAACATGCTTCCTTTCATAAAATGTCAGGGATGAACCCATAATTCTGGTTACTTCAGCAGACCAAGGATTTTCGGGACAACCTGGTACATATCGCCGACAATTCCATAGTCGCATTCCTCGAATATCGGCGCAGACTTGTCCTTGTTTATGGCTATTATTACCTTTGATCCCCTTATTCCGGCTATGTGCTGTATCTGCCCGGATATTCCAAGCGCAAGGTAGACCTTTGGGCTCACCTTCTTCCCGGAAATGCCGACCCATCGATCCTCTCCAAGCCACTGGTAGTCCAGACAGACTGGCCTCGATCCAGCGAATTCTGCATTTAGTGCCCTTGCCAGCGGCTCAATCTGCTGCAGGCCTTCCTTCTTACCGAGACCCCTGCCTATGCTTACAAGTATTTTGGCACTGGATATGTCGACACCGGTTGATGCCTTGTTCTCTGACTTTTCTACAGTCACGTTGGGTTCCTGGAGCACAATTTCCTCAACTTCTGCTTTTCCACTGGCCGCACTGGCTTCTGAAATCCCAGGGGCAACTGTGAATAGTTTCGAGGACGACTCTTCCTCAAGAACCGTCTTTCCTCCATAGAAGAAACGCTTTGTCCTTACTTTCCCGCCAGCGACCTCGAAGCTATTGATCTCACCGATGCATGTTGAGCCCATGACTGCTGCCATGTATCCGGCAACTTCCCTTCCCAGTATTGTGGAATCCACGAAGGCGTAATCGTATCCGGTCTTGAACAACTCGGAGAGCTTTTCCGCCACGTTCCCGGAACTGAGGGTTCCAGTCAGGGAATATATCCTCCTGGCTCCGGATGAGGCGAATTTTTCCCCCAGTTCGGATGGCACCGCAACGCCCACTTCCATTTTACCGCGCAGGTACGATACTGTTTGATTCCCCTGCACTACACTGTCTGAAAACAGGAGCGCTTTCATCTCATCTCCTCCTTCAGGACCTTTGTAATTTCTGTAACGCCCTTGTCAATGTCTTCGAATATTATCTTTTTCCTTTCGCTCTTGGGAGCCTTATTGGATATGATTCCTGTGTATTCCTCAGGCGGGAATGCCGCCTTTTCCGTGTTTATGGGTTTCCTTCCAGCAGCAAGTATCTGCATAACGGGCGGGAGTCTTGGCTGGTTAGATTCCTGCGTTACTGACACAACAACCGGCAGTTTCGATGAAATTGTCACGTCCCTGTCTTCCAGCACCCTCTTCACGCGTGCGATCCCGTTTTCTATGTCAACAGAGACTGCGTTTCCAAGTAGCGGCGCACCGATCAGGCGGGATATCATGCCGGGAAGCAGACCAGAAATCGAATCGGCTGCCTGGTTACCCATTATAACGACGTCATGCTTTATCTTGCCTATCTTGTCAGAAATAACCCTGGCCGTATAATAAGGATTATTGCCCGTATATCCAGTTATCACGAAACCTTCGTCCACGCCCATTGCATAAGCTTTTTTCATTATTGCGGGAGACTGGGCATCTCCGAAAATGATCGCAGTAACCTTGCCTCCGCGCTTTTCCTTTATCTGGACCGCTGCCTCCACTGCATTCTCGCTCAATGTTTCCATCCTTAACTGGACGTTTTTGACCATTGGCTCACCGGTTGCAGGGTCCGGTTTTATCAGTTCGAGGTCAGGCATCTGTTTTATGAGAACTATTATGTCTACCATTGAAACACCTATCCAGCATGGACATTGAATGTTAGCCTTTATACTTTTTCCGAATATCTAAGTGTGTTGTTCATCACCTGAACCGTCTGCTCTTCCAGCATACTCTTCTGCCTAACACAGAGAGTTCATAAATTTCAATAAGAATAATATATCATAACGGTATCGGAAAACATGGGATTCTTCAAGAAAGAAATGAATTTTACCACAAGCAAGAGCCTGAACGACATTGTCTCCCAGTTTGGACAGTTTCTACAGAACCAGAGATGGAAAGTACAGAGCAACGTGCAGGGAGATAAGGCAGTAATGCAGGCGCAGAAGCCGGGGATACTGAGGGATCTGGTCGCCGCGGACAGGGCGCTGACGTTCACCTTTGACGCAACTGCACCTGGCCAGCTACAGGTGACGACTGGAGTCGGAAAGGTTCTCAAGAATCTTGCCATTACCGCAATAGAAACCCTACTTCTGTCAGAGATATTCGTGGTTGTCGATATTCCTGAAATACTGTTTACTGAACACATTGAGAAAGAGTTGCTGACGCAACTGCAAGCAATAGCCCAGTGATCCAGCAGGAAATTCGCAAAATTTTATTTGGCCAGTAGAAATGCAGGAGGCAGAGAAGTCAGTATCTGCCTTCATTGGCTTTTATCGTTTTCGGACGGCAGGATACGTTCTGCCACAAGTTCGGATATATCAGTAATCTTCATCTTTTCCTCGCGGTTTGTGACCTTCCTTGCATCATCCAGCATTGTCATGCAGTACGGGCATGCAGTGACTACTGTTGTGGCATTTACCTTGTCAGCCATCTCTATCCTCTTATGCGAGACCTTCTGTCCCACATTTTCTTCCATCCATAACCGTCCTCCGCCAGCCCCGCAGCAGAGACCTTTCGTCTTGTTCATGTCCATCTCCTCGTAGTTCTCTGCAAACTCGTTCAGCACGTTCCTGGGCTCTTCAAAAATCCTGTTGTACCTGCCGAGGTAACAGGCATCGTGGTACGTATACTTCTCAACAAGGTCCCTGTCCAGTTGCTTGATCTTGATTTTGCCGGTAGCCAGAAGGTTGTTGATGAATTCCGTATGGTGATGAACTTCCAGTTCGATGCCAAAATCCTTGTATTCATTTTTCAGCGAATTGAAGCAGTGTGCACAGCCCGTGATGACCTTCTGCACCTTCTTCTCCTTGAATGTCTCGATGTTCTGCTTCATCAGTATCTGTGCAAGGTATTCATTCCCTGTTCTTCTAGCTGGATCTCCTGAGCATTTCTCCTGTGAGCCCAGGATGGCGAATGATATTCCGGCAGTCTTCAGTATCTTTACGATGGACCTGGCTATCTCCTGGTTTCTCCTGTCGAAACTTGCTACGCATCCCACCCAGTAGAGAATGTCAAACTTTGCGTCAGGTGTCTTTGAAAGATCCACAACATCAAGACCGTTTGCCCAGTCTCCCCTAGTGCTCGGATCCACAACCCATGGCGCACCGTAGGATTCCATGTTCCTCTGGAAATCGAGAACTTCTCTCGGAGCTTTCCCTTCATTAAGAACAAGGGAGCGCCTCATGTCTACAATCTTCGGCACGTGGTCAATCATGACCGGACACTGTTCCACGCATGCCATGCAGGTTGTGCACGACCAGAGGTCTTCTTCCAGTATGGGATCACCAATCACCTTGGTGAAAACAGACGATGTTGCAATGTCTTCATGGTTCTTCCTGAGCTCCTTGCCTTCCTTCATCACCACTTCTCTCAGGTCCCATATTATCTCCCTGGGGGAAAGCGTCTTGCCGGTAAGATTGGCGGGGCAGTTTGCCGTGCATCTTCCACACTCCGTGCAGGAATCAAAATCCAGGTAATCCTTCCAGGTGAAGTCTCTTGCATCGGTAGCCCCAAACCTCGTCTCGGTATCGAAATCTATTGGAGCCAGCTTAGCAGGTTGGTCATCCTTGGTTAATATAACATTAATTGGTGCCGCAAACAGGTGAAGGTGCTTGGATCTCGGTACATATACGAGGAAAATAAGGAATATTGAAGCGTGTATGGACCACGTTATCCAGTACAGGTAAAGACCTGCTGTGGCACCAATCTTCGGGAATATCGACGCAAAGAAATTAGTGACAGGGGTGACATTTGGAGCGAGCCCTTCCATTATGCTTCCCGGATAACCTGAACTGATGCCGTCAAGCCGTATTACGCCAAGTATGTAATACGTAATCATCAGCCCTCCAATAAGCGCAAGGATGAAGGCTGCTTCAAAGCCATTATGCCCCTTGTAGCGAGGTATCTTTATTACCCATCTCCTGACAACTGCATATATTACATCAGCAATAACTATTAAAGCGAATATGTCCACTGTGAAGAAAATTGCGTCTTCCAGCAATCCGGGTGAAAACAGGGTTGCCGATGGATCGATACCCCTGACGAAAAACTCTGACGAATAGGCCGCAAATGCCAGGAACCCCCAGAACATGAGGGCATGCATGATTCCGCCGCTTCTTTCCTTGAACAGCTTGCCCTGCAGGATCACGTTTCTTATGAAGAGGTAAATACGCTTTGGTACGATGCTTTTCATCCGTATCTTCTTTACAGGCATCTTGAGTGCGTCCCACAACACTTCATAGATCGCATAGAAGAAAAGGAAGACAGCAAGCAATAATCCGACCAGCAGTATAATCGAGAAGAGATACATTTTGAAACTCCTGCGCGGCAGGCTATAGCCAGATCCGCTTGATTACAATATTTTACCGGTTGTATTAAATATTGGCGTAGCGACATGGTGATGACAAAATAACATTCAGTATCTCCTTATAGCAGTAATCAGGACATATTACCGCAATATGACTCTTTTGACGCTAAAGTATTTTGAATGATTAGGGATATAAGATAATGAAAATGTCAGAAGACGCATATCTGGTTTATTACAAAAGAACCGCCTTTTCCAGGTCCAGGCCAAATGATCCGGAAAGGGATGTTTTTAACTCAATAAGAATGGATGAAGCTCTGGGACAGCTTATAAGAGATTCAGTTTCCACCACCGGCATAAAGGCGGAGGAAATAAACGACGTCATTACCGGCTGCGCGATCCAGGCCGATGAGAACTGGACTTACGGAGGGAGACAGCCGGTCCTGCTGGCTGGAATGCCCGTCAGCGTTCCTGCAATGTCGCTGGACAGGGCGTGTTCTTCATCACTGAATGCAATGACAATAGGTGCCATGGAAATAATGACCGGTGTTTCCGACATTGTTCTGGCCGGAGGGATGGAGCACATGACCCATGTCCCTCTGTCAAACAATCCACACATAAAACCAAACATAAAGCTGCTCGTAAGGCCGGAGTACCTGAAATACGATATGAACACAGGGTATTCCATGGGGCTGACTGCCGAGAAGCTCGCGAAAATGAAGGGAATAGGAAGGGCAGAGATGGATGAATTCGCCCTTAGAAGCCATAAACTCGCTGCAAAGGCAAGAGATGAAGGATTCTTCAGGGAAGAGATACTGCCGCTGGAGGTTGAGAACAATGGTTCCACTGTCAGGGTAGACAGTGACCAGAGCATAAGAGGGGACACAACCATGGAACAGTTGCAGAAACTGCCGCCGGCGTTCAAGTCTGACGGCGTTATAACTGCTGGAAACTCGTCGCCCTTGAACGCAGGTTCCTCTCTTGTCATGATAATGTCGGGAAAGAAACTCAAGGAGTATGGGCTGAAGCCCATGGCCAGGTTACAGGCTTTTGGATGGGCGGCTGTCGATCCGTCAATCATGGGAGAAGGACCGGTTCCGGCATCCAGGAAAGCACTGCAGAATGCGGGACTCAAGGTCGACGACATAGACCTCTGGGAGATCAACGAAGCTTTTGCTGTTGTAGTGCTGAACGCAATGAAGGAACTTGGGATAGACAGGGAAAAAATCAATGTTAACGGAGGAGCCATATCCATTGGGCATCCCCTTGGAGCTTCCGGTGCGCGGCTTGCCGGGACGCTGGCAAGGACAATGAACTCCAGGAAGCTGGAAAGAGGGCTTGCAACATTGTGCGTTGGTGGCGGACAGGGATACTCCGTTATTTTTGAAAGGGTGTGAAAATATGGATTTTGATTTTCCGGAAGAACTGGTGGAAACAAGGAAGAAGATCAGGGAGTTCGGTTTGAAGGAGCTGACTCCAGAACTTGCAGAAAAATACGACAGGGAAGAGAAGTACCCAAACGAGATAAGAAAGAAGGCGTTTGAAGCGGGTATCATCAACTACGAGAATCCCTGGGGAATGCTTATGGCAATAGAGGAGTTGTGCCGCATTGATCCTGGGCTGGGAATATCTGCGACAGTTTCGCTCTTCGGGGAAGAGATTATAATGCTATTTGGAACCGATGAGCAGAAACAGAAATACCTTACCAGGGTTAACAGCGGTGAGCTGATCATGGGCCTGGCAGTTACAGAACCTGGAGGAGGAAGTGATGTGGCAGGAATAAAGACAACAGCCACGAGATCTGGAGACAAATTCATCATCAACGGCGCAAAGATGTTCATTACCAATGGACAGATTGCGGATTTCATGGTCACCCTCGTCAGGACGTCGCCACCTAACGGGAAAAGACACCATGGTCTCAGCACAGTCATAGTGGACACAAAGTCGAATGGCTTTACGGCAAACAAGCTTGAGGGAAAACTCGGTGTAAGGGCAACAAACACAGCTGAACTGGTTTTTAACAACGTGGAGATACCGGTTGAGAACCTTGTTGGACCTGAAGGGAAAGGTTTCTACCACATAATGACGTTCTTCAACATAAGCAGGGTTTACGTTGCCGCGCAGGGTCTTGGAATTGCACAGGGAGCTCTTGATAGAATGCTTCAATACATAAAGAAGGCAAACGCGCTTGGAATAGCCGATGCAAATTCTGAGAGCACACAGTTCATTCTGTCCGAGGTAGCGGCCAAGATCGAGGCTGCCAGGCTTCTGACATACAAGGCGGCTTCGTATCTCTTCCAGTTCAAGCCAAACCCCATCATAACGAGCATGGCGAAGTGGCATGCGGCAGAGGCTGCGGTATTTGCTGCGGAGAAAGCCATGGAACTAACGGGAACTACAGGCATCACAAGCGATCTTGAAAGATTCTACAGGGATGCCAAGATCCTGGAGATATGGGAAGGAACAAGCGAGGTTGAGAAACTGATTATTGCAAGAATGCTTACGAAGGAGGAGGGGGCGCAATGATTAGCGAGGAGTATAAAATACTGGCCGATACCGTGAGGGAATTTTCCGGTAAGAACCTGGAGGGATCTTCCCTGAAGATAGAGAGAGGAGGACTTGGAGAAGATATCATACTTAAGATGGCCGGACAGGGATTTCTCGGAGCCAAGATTCCGGTTGAACTTGGCGGGTCCGGTATAGACGAGAAAGGGTACCTAATAATCCTTGAAAACCTTGCCAGGGTTTCTCCTTCGGCGGCGTTGAAAGTTCTCATAAACAATTCGCTTTTCTACCCACTTGTTGCTGAATCAGGAGACAGGGATACCATAGCAGGAGTGGCCAGTGGAAAGATAAACGCCACTGTTGCGCTGGAAGAGGTGCAGGAAGGATTCCTTGAATCCGGAAAACTCTCCCTTTCCGGCGGAAAACTTTCAGGCACAAAGATAGGAGTCATAAACAGCGACGCAGGCGTGGTCGTTGCCCTGGGAGGAGAATCCGGAAAGGAACTCTTCCTGATAAGAAATGGAGTTTCAAGGGGGAAAGATAACCCGTCCCTTGGATTCAGGGGGCTGGCGCTATCACAGATAGTAGTTGATTCAGATAATTATGCGAACATTGGCAGCGAAGGGCTTGAGCAAATGACGAAGGTAATGGACGCACTGGACCTTGAAACGAGCGCCATTGCACTGGGCATATCGGAAGGCGCCCTGAACAAGGCGATAGAGTACACAAAGGTAAGGAGCACATTTGAGCACCTGCTGAAGGATTATGAGCCCGTTGCTTTTTCACTTTCCCACCTCAGCGCCGAGATTGATACACTGAAAAGCTTCCTGTTCGACAGGGATGAACTGGATGCAAAGGAAAAACTTGAACTCAAGTTCCTTTCAGTAGACCTGGCGAAAAGGTGCACCAAGCAGGCTCTCCAATCCCACGGAGGGTATGGATATCTGCAGGATTTTGGTGTGGAGAAGTTCTACAGGGATGCCATGGCTCTTTCCTCCATGTTTTTCAGGCGTGAGAGGGATAACAGGCGACTCTCCGAAGAGGTCTTCCAGGGCAAGGCAGGGTTCATTTAAGCTATATATAATATATAATCATATTTATCCAATATTTATCTATTTATTTTATTTAGAAGACTTTTATACCTATCCTGAAAATATTCTTCCGAGAATATGAGTGAGAGAGATGTTTCTAAGGAGTTACTTGACGAACTGGATGATGCCAGAACGTCAAGGTTTCACCTGAAGACAATATTTGTTGCCGGCATGGGATTTTTCTCTGATGCCTATGATCTATTTGTCCTGTCTACAGCGCTGCCAGCTATAGTTGCAGTTTTTGGAATAACCTCATCGAGCAATCTTTTTGGTGCTTCCACTGTTAACTTCCTTGGCGTTGGCCTTTCTGCAGTGACAATCGAGGAGGGACTAATCGGGGCTGCGGCACTATTCGGAGCATTTGTTGGCGCTTTGGTTTTTGGAAGGATTGCTGACCTGAAGGGAAGAAAATATACCTATGGTGTAGAGATGAGCATTCTTGTAATCTTCGCACTGGTATCGGCTTTCTCGGTGAACATACCAATGCTGATAATCTCAAGATTTATCCTGGGAATCGGCGTGGGAGGGGATTACCCCATCAGTTCCACGATAATGAGCGAGTACTCAAACGTGAAGAACAGGGGAAAAATGATCGCTTCCGTCTTTGCGATGCAGGGCTTTGGACTGCTGACCGGATCGCTCATCGGTATAGTTGCAATACACTTCCTTCCACTGGACGAGGCCTGGAGGTTTATGCTTGGATTCGGTGCAGTTCCGGCATTGTCGGTTATCTACCTGAGGAGAAAGATAAGGGAGACGCCAAGATACAAACTTCAGGTACAGGGGGATGTTAACGGCGCCTCATTGTCTGTGAAGGATGCTACAGGAAAGACTATGGAAGCCTCCGGACCTGTCAAGGTTTCAAAGAATAGTTTCTGGGACACTGCAAGAAAATACCGGCTACTTATCCTTGGAACCGCTGGATCATGGCTCCTCTTTGATATGGCGTTTTACGGCACTTCGGTGAACTCGGGCCTGATCCTTCAGGACATAGGGTATGGGAGCGTGGCTGGCAATCTACATCAGACCATATTCAACATAGCTGTGGGAAACACCATACTGGCTGCACTGTTCGAGGTGCCGGGATACTGGATAGCCGTTGCCGCTATCGATAGGGTTGGTAGGAAGAAACTCCAGTGGATAGGTTTCACCGTAATGGCAGTAGCCTACCTGATACTGGCACTAACATACACCAGCATTGTGACAAGCCTGACATTATTCCTGGCTGTATACGGAATATCGTTCCTCTTCGGAAACATTGGCCCCAATACTACAACCTTCGTGCTGCCAACGGAGCTGTTCCCTACACAGTTCAGGACAACGGGTCATGGCATAGCCGCTTCAATGGGAAAGTTTGGAGCAGGAATTTTCACATTCCTGGAACCTATACTGCAGTTCGTGTTCAAACTCCAGGGCGTGTTTGCCATACTCGTGGCTGTCTCCCTGCTTGGAGTCATGCTGACCCTGCTGACAATAACAGAAACGAAAAAGAGGTCACTGGAATCAACTTCAGCGATTACCAAGGCCAAAGTTCCGGATTAATCCCGAACCAGAATTATTTTTTTATTCCCGGTTAAATTTTTCATTTCTCTATATTTTTACACAATAAAAGATTGTATCGGATTGCCGCAGAACCTTGTGGAAGAGTGGCTGTCATTTAAGGATACTGGTTATGGCCAATTATCCAAGAAAGAACTGTGACTTCTCATTGTGCTCTTCTTTGCCAGTCTTGACTTTCTTCCAGTCACTTTTCACGTGAGGTTTTCCCTTGAGCCCCTGAAGGTAGTTATATGCAGACAGAGCTGCTATCGCTCCTTGTCCCGCCGAGATAACGGCCTGCTTGTAAGGTACATTGGTAACATCCCCGGCGGCGAATATGCCCGGCATTGAAGTTGACCCGTCTGGATTGGTTATGATCTCGCCCAGTCCGTTCATGTTTACAATCCCCTTCAGGAATTCTGTCTTCGTTACGTAACCCATTTCGATGAAGAGACCACTTACCTTCAACTCCTGGGGAGGAGCGTCCCTGTTTTCCAGGTCAATGGTAAGTATCCTCTCCAGCTTCCCGGATCCCTTGATCTCCTTGACAACCCTATTGTTCAGGAATTCCACGTTTTCCCTCTCCCTGAGATTTCTTATGGTGTCTTCATCACCAATGGGTGACTTTCCCCTGAGCACAATATTAACCTTGCTTGCCAGGTCGGAAAGCATCTGAGCAGCTTCAAGTGCAGGGTCACCAAGCCCAACCACGGCGACCTCCTTTCCCTTGAAAAGCGGGCCGTCGCATATTGCACAGTATGAAACTCCTTTGGCCTTCAACTCCTCCTCGCCGGGAACACCCAGATCACGCGGGGTTTTTCCAAAAGCCAGGATAAGTGCACACGTGATGAAGCTGTTATTGGCTGTGACAATCTCGAAACAGCTCTCCTCTGCATAGTTGATTTTCTTTACCTCGTCGTAAAGGAAAACTGTGCCGTACAGTTCGCACTGTTTTTTTATCCTGTTCATGAGTTCAAAACCGCCGATGCTCTCAAATCCGGGATAATTTCCGATCTCGTTTGTCAGAAGAGCCTGCCCGCCGATGTCCTTTGTTATAACCAGGGTCTTCAGAGCCTGCCTGGAACTGTAAAGTGCTGCAGTCAATCCTGCTGCAGCCCCGCCTATTATTATGACATCGTATTGATCGTCCATTCTTATCTGTTACAGATTTTGAATGCTTATTAAAAATGTGTGTTTTAATTCGGGTGTTGCTGGTAAGGTCAATGCACATCGAGAAACGCATCTGACAGGTATGGATTATCTGCCTTTTCTCTGTCCAGCGTGGTGGATTCACCGTGACCGGGAAGCAGTACATAACTTCCCTCTGTCTTCCTGAATTTGATCAGCGATCTTTTCATTTCCTCCATGGAACCACCAAAATCTACACGACCAATTGTTCCCCTGAAGACCATGTCCCCGGTGAACATGATATCACCGGTTTCAAAAATGGTGCTGCCCGGAGTGTGCCCGGGGTAGATCGCAGCACGGATTATTGAATCACCGAGCCTGAAATCGTGCCCGTTATCAAACGTTATGGTTTCAAAATCCGAATCCATTTTCTCCCCCGTGAAATCGTATGACATCCCCGCTGCTCCATCCAGTGTATCTACGTCATCCGCACTTATATTGAGGCGCAGTCCATATTCCCTGTAGAAGTCACCAGCACTGAATACATGATCAAAATGCCCGTGTGTTGCCAGCACCAGCGTAGGTTCCAGCTGGTTTTCCGTGATGAAATTCCTGACCAGACCAAAATCACCTCCTGGATCGAGGATTGCACACTTCCCCTTGTCCTGGATTAAGTAGCAATTAGTGCTGAGCATCCCGACGGTAAACCGATGGATTTTCATCTAGCCATAGCCCCGCGCCATCAAGATAGCGTAAATTCGACTCTCTTGTTGTGGGACCCCTTGCTCTGTATTCCCTTGAAAAGTATTTTTCCCACCTCTGCCGTTCTTGAAACATGAGTGCCTCCGTCAGCCTGAAGATCAAAGCCTGAAATGTCTATTATGCGAACCTTTTCCAGTGACTTTATGAGTTCCCTTCCCGGTGCGGTCCTAGCGAGGCCGGGAATCTTCTCTGCCTCCTCTCGGCTCAGTTCCCTCGCATAAATGTCATGGTTTGACATTACTACCTCATTGGCTTTGCCAATTATCTCCTCTGCCATCTCCCTGGTTATGCCGGGAAGGTCAAAGTCCACCCTGGCCCTGTCATCGTATATCTGGCTGCCTGTTATGAGCCCCCGATCTGAAAAATCCCTGTTCACGACACCATCCATTATGTGTATGGCTGTATGAAATCTCATGTGTGCATATCTTCGGTCCCAGTCCAATACACCGTGAACCTTTTCGCCGGCCTCTGGAAGATTGCCGGAAGATATGCTGTGTCCTACGTTGTCCGCGCTCTTGACAACGTCGGCGACCTGGTATTTCAAGCCACCGCTTCCCAGCAGGTAACCAGTATCGTTGGGCTGTCCTCCCCCAGAAGGATAGAATGCTGTCCTGTCAAGAAACACCAGATCCCCATCCGATCCAACAACCGTAGCGTCAAACTCCTTCAAGTACATGCTGTCAAGATAAAGTTTATCTGTCAATATAATCCACATTCCCCGATTATAAAAGAATGTTTTGCAGGCCTGGTACATGGCACCAATACGTAGTCCAATAATTCATTACAAGGATAGTACGATTTGATAAATGACCCTTAATTGCCGTATCTCAATCCCGGATGTGCGTGGACACGACCCCCCTGTTTGCCGCCAGACCGAAGCGAGATTAACGGCATTACTGCAGGCCTGAACTATACTCTTCCATAACCTTGTCAGAGAATGGTCAAATTCTTAAATGGGAGCGATATCAATATCCTAATGTCAAAATTCAATTTTGAAGTTGGCAATGCGGAGAAGCATCAGGTCAAGGTAAACTTTAGCAAGCTTATGAAACAAGTTCGCATTGAGGTAGACGGGCAGATGGTCATCAATGAGCCCAATTTTTCTCCTGCTGTTAAAAAGTACGAGTTCGATGTTGGAGAATCTGAAAAACACAAGGTGGAAATAAGTGAGGGTTTGTTTTCCCCGCTCAAAGTGGTCGTGGATGGAAAGCAAGTAAATTAAGAACTTCAAGACAAGGGATGAACGGGTGAAACCGTACAACTCAAAGACCAGAGTATCTCATCTGCAAGATATGTTTAAAGGGCATGTTGTTCCATTAATGTCATAAGGTTACGATTTCCGTTAACCATGTTAACAGCTATCTTTGGAAGTTATCATCAGACTGATGCTTAAACTTCGTGGGTATAACCCTATACCCTCTATCCCGTTCCCTTTCGGTTCAGGGATTGCTTTTTTGACGCTTAGCCTGACCTATTTTGCCTGTGTTTTACGGTAGGTCACCAACCCCATACACATCCATCTTCTCTTGCGCAGAAGACTTCATTATGTTCATCGCTTCCCGGCACCTTTGTCCAAATTCCAAGGAATTGGACTAATGCAGTTATGCAGAAAAGCTCACGGAAAACAGATATCTGCATGATATAAAAAATTGCGTATGCTGACGTTGTTTTTAGATCCTTCATACTGTTCTATTTCGCTTTCATGGTTAATTCCATACACACTATGAATACGTATGGTTATCATTTTACTTGACCATAATTTTCAACATCTCAAAAAAAGTGAGACCAGCATTTTAGTAAATAAAAAATGAAAAATAATAGAGTTGGGTTTTGTTCCTTGAATTTTACTGGGTTCCAAGCTACTTGATAACAAAATACCCGGCGCTCTTCTGCCTTGCTATCCTCTTTACATAACCCTTATTAGTGAGTTCCTGCAGAGCCGCAGCAACAATAGCTTTTCCAACCGAGGCGGCCTTCATAATATCGTCCGCAGTCTTCAGCTTGTCCTCAGAAGTTGCACCAACTTTCTTTATCGCATCGTACACCTTTTTTGCATTAGGAGAAATTTCATCCATAAGCCCACCGGCAATCGAAGTAGATAAAGACAGTATATGAATGTTGCTAACTGCAAGCACGCGTACGGTTATCAAATTCGCAGCTAGACAGAACGTTGAAAAGTTAAGCAATGGGGCTATTTTGGGATATCCCGAAGTTACATCGGTAATCGACGAATACGCATTCGTTAATTTTTATATACTTCTGACGGTTTGCCAGAGGAGTGGTTTAATGTCAGGAATAGTTGGATACGGTTCATACATACCGAAGTACAGGATCAAGCCTGATGAAATTGCCCGTGTCTGGGGAGAGGATGCCGAGAACATCAGGAACGGAATTTTCGTCCTGAGCAAATCCGTTCCGGCCCCAGATGAGGACGTCATCACGATTTCGGTAGAAGCAGCCAGGAATGCAATCAGGAGAGCTCGAATAGGATCAAAGGATATAGGGGCTATCTACATAGGGTCAGAATCACATCCTTACGCCGTGAAGCCTACCGCAACCGTTGTTTCCGCAGCAATCGGGTGCGATTTTCCACTTTTCGCAGCTGATTACGAGTTTGCCTGCAAAGCAGGAACTGCTGCAATGCAAAATGTAAAGGCCATGGTGGATTCAGGTGCGATAAAGTACGGACTTGCAATAGGATCGGACACCTCCCAGGGGGCCCCTGGAGACGCACTTGAGTATACTGCATCCGCAGGCGGAACCGCATTTATCATTGGAAAGGAGAAGACCATTGCAGAAATCAACGACACTCTTTCCGTAACATCCGATACCCCGGATTTCTGGAGAAGGGAGGGACAACCGTATCCCAGCCACGGTGAGAGATTCACCGGCGAACCGGCGTATTTCAGGCACACGCTTACTGCAGCGAGACTGATGATGGAAAGGGTAGGAACGAAACCCGCAGACTATAATTATGCAGTGTTTCACCAGCCAAACGGGAAGTTTCCAACGAGGGCGGCAAAAACCCTGGGCTTCACCGAAGCACAGTACAAGGATGGCCTTTTGACCCCATACATAGGGAATACATATTCCGGCGCGATGATGACAGGACTCTCTGCAATACTCGATAAAGCAAAACCGGGTGACAGGGTGCTTGCGGTTTCTTTTGGGTCGGGAGCCGGATCTGATGCTTTCGACATAACAGTGACGGACGAGATATTGAGGATGGACAGGCATGCTGCACCGATGATCAGCGACATGCTTTCTGACGTGAAATGGATAGATTATGCTATCTACGCAAAATTCAAGAAAAAAATAGTTCTGGGTGAGGATGTTGAGTAATAACGTTTACGTGATAGGAGCAGGCGAGACCAAATATGGTGAACTGTGGGAGAGATCCCTCAGGGACCTTGCAGTGGAAGCTGGATTAAGGGCAATAGAGAATGCAGGAATATATTCAAAAGACATCCAGATTCTTTATGGGAGCAACAGTCTTGCGGGCATAATCAATGGACAGGAAAACATCGGGTCGCTTATCGCAGATTTCTCAGGCATAGCGGCGCAGAATATTCCTGCTGTGAGAATTGAGGCTTCAAGTGCATCAGGCGGTGCCGCCGTCAGGGAAGCTTACCTTGCAATAAGGTCGGGAGAGTACGACGTTGCGGTTGTGGGTGGAGTGGAGAAGATGACAGATATATTCGGGAACGAAGTCCTGGACATGATGTCGTCGCTCCTGGACCGCGAATGGGAAGCTTTCTTTGGTGCAACCCCGGCTGCACTTGCTGCAATTTCCGCGAGAAAGTACATGAAGGATTTCAACGTGAAGAAGGATGCACTGGCAATGATGTCTGTGAATGACCACGCAAATGCTTCCCTGAACCTAAACTCACACTTCAAGAACAAGATAACCCTTGAGCAGGCTTTAAATGCAACACCAGTTGCGGAACCGTTGAATCTTATGGACTGCAGCCCGGTGACCGATGGTGCATCTGCATTAGTAATGGCATCCGAGAGCTACATGAAGAAAAACCGGCTGAGTGGCGTCAAGATAGCTGCATCTGCAATATCCCAGGACTACCTGGCCCTGCACAGCAGGAATTCCCTTTACACTCTGGATTCTACCAAGATAGCTGCTAAGGAGGCGTTCAAGAGGTCCGGACTGAAGCCAGAGGATATGTCATTCGTGGAGCTGCACGATTCCTACAGTATATATGGACTGATGGAACTTGAGGACCTTGGATTTGCCGAGAAAGGCAAAGCGAGCACGCTAGTTGAAGATGACATAAAGATAAACGGAAGGCTCCCGGTAAACCCGTCCGGAGGGCTCAAGGCAAAGGGAAACCCGCTCGGCGCAACCGGAGTCGGACAGTTCGTTGAGGCTTTCCTTCAGCTGAGCGGAAAGGCTGACAAAAGGCAGGTTAAGGATGCAAAGTATGGAATCCTTCAGAACATGGCCGGAACTGGGTCTACTTCTGTAGTGCACATAGTCGGAGGCGATTAATATGGGTGAGCTGTCAAGAATATGGAGGGAATCCGAACACAGGTACAGGCTGATGGGAAATAAATGCGGACACTGCGACATGGTATTCTTCCCAATAAGGGATGTTTGTCCACACTGCCACAGGGAATCCATAGGGAAGATGAAACCTGTCGAGCTTTCCGGTAAAGGCGAAATAGTTTCATTCACCATAGTGCACGACACGCCGCCTTCATTTGTCAGGCAGAGGCCATACACGCTTGCCCTTATCAGGCTGGACGAGGGTCCTGTCTTGACTGGCCAGATAGTGGACGCCGAAAAAGATGCCGTAGAGATAGGGAAGAGGGTGAAATCCGTCTTCAGGAAAATCGGAGAGGACGGCAAGAGTGGCATTATCCAGTATGGATATAAATTTGTACTTGAGTGATTGCCAAATCACTCATATTTTGCAGTTAATTATTCCATCTGTATTGTCAAGCATGGTTTGCGCCGGAATGGGAAACCTTCCCCGGTAGTGCCTGCAGGCGGAATGGAAAGCAGGACGCGGCCTGTTATCTGGATAGCGTCGTTATGACATTAATCATCTTCGTCCTGATATTTTTCGCTTCCAGGGTATCACCAATGCTTTCCGGTGTTAAAACGAACCCTGTTCAATTTGTGCTTTATCTCGAGGCGCGCAATCAGGGTCTAAGCACCCTCTTTCCGGATATTCTGTAGTTGCTTTCCAGTACTGTATTAATTGCATCAACGATTGCAACGTGCTCTTCGTGATGTATCCTTTCCGCAAGCGACTCCGGTGTGTCTGAATCAAGGACGCTTACTATTCTCTGCAATATTATTGGTCCACCATCAATTTCACCCGTTACGAAATGGACGGTACAACCGGAAAATTTCGCCCCACTGGCTATAACCGATTCATGAACCTTCATTCCGTAAAAACCCTTACCGCCGAAACACGGCAGGAGAGACGGGTGTATATTTATCGTCCTGAATTCCTTTACTGTACTGTCATTGAGAATCCTGTTGAACCCGGCCAGAACCACCAGGTCTGGGCTGATTGCCCTGATTGTGTTCTCTATCGTGCTGTTAAGAAAATCCGGATCGCTCTTCCTGTATGTTACAATCTTGAAAGGGATATTTCTGGTCCTGGCCCTGCTGAGAACGTAAGCGTCTTTCCTGTCTGATAGGAGGAGCTTGATACCTGCATGTATCCTTCCATCTTCTATGGCATCTACTATCGCCTGGAAGTTTGTTCCATTACCGGATGCAAGAATGACGATGGATCTCATTGCTTAGTGTATTGATCCAGCGAATAAAACCAATAGGTAATATTTTAAGTCCGGCATGCCATGAACCATAGAAAAGTGGAACCTGATGATTGACATTTGGACAGAGAAGTACAGGCCAAAAAACCTTTCAGAAATAGTCGGGCAGGAAGAGAATGTGAGGAAGCTGAAATCCTTCGTTGAACGCAGGGAGTTGCCACACCTTATTTTTGCCGGGCCTTCTGGAATTGGAAAGACTACTGCCGCACTTGCCATTGCAATGGAACTCTTTGGACAGGACTGGAAGCAGAATATCCTTGAACTGAACGCGTCCAACGAGCGTGGAATAGACGTAATAAGAGAAAATGTCAAGGATTTCGCACGGATAATGGCCTCCAATGACCTCGGCTTCAAGATAATATTCCTGGACGAGGCGGATCAGCTGACGCCTGAAGCGCAAGCTGCACTCAGGAGAACCATGGAGGTTTATTCATCCACAACCAGGTTCATATTTTCCTGCAATTACTCATCACAAATTATTCCGCCCATACAGTCACGGACAGTTGTGATGCGATTCAGGCCGGTGAAACCTGAAGACATGGTAAAGAGGCTTAGATTCATTTCAGACCAGGAGAAGTTGACCATAGATAATGAGTCACTTCTATCCATTGCCGAAGCATCGGAGGGTGACATGAGGAGAGCGCTGAATGTTCTTCAATCCGTTAAAGCTTCAGGGAACTCCGGAGCCATGAACATATTTGAGATACAGGGAATGGCAAATAAGGAATCTTTCAGGAAACTCGCTGCTGCGTCCCTGGCTGGACTGTTCAACGATGCAAGGGAAATGCTGGACAGGATGCTCATCGAAGAGGGGCTGTCCGGAATCGATATTATAAGGGGAATGCATTCTGCGATTAGAAAGGAGAATATGCCTGCAAAGCAGAAAATACAGGTAATAATGGCCCTTGGAGATGCTGAATTCCGCCTGGTTGAAGGCTCAAACGATAATATACAGCTTGATGCCATGATAGCGCGGATTTGCAACATCGGACAGGAAATCAACTGAATCCTGAAAATTAGGGCCGGTAGATCAGCGGTAGATCGCCTGCTTCGCAAGCAGGAGGCCTCGGGTTCAAATCCCGACCGGTCCATTGTGTGCATTGAGTGATTCGAGCAACATATGACAGACCAGCCCTGTGTCTTAATATCCAGTTCAACTCCACACATTTACACTTCCTTTTTGTATTGTGGTGGAATAGTTTAGAAATTATTCCCACAAATGTACAGTAGTTCCCACAATCTTAATTAGTCTGTTCTGTATTATCATATAGTCAATTAAAATAGCAGTAATATATACTTATTTTGTATAATACATTAACCATGAAAGCTGAAGAAGTTTTGAATTTATTGCAAATTTCCAGAAAAACTCTTCACGTTTACTCAAAGAACGGCAGGATCAGGTACACTGTGATGCCGAATAAACGATACAACTACAATGAGGAAGACGTTTACAAAATCCTGAACAAGGACGTCAAGAGAAAAACTGTGCTGTATGCACGTGTATCCACATCCAAGCAGAAGAACGATCTGCAGAACCAGATTCAACAGCTGAAGCAGTGGTGTTTCATGAATGGATATACAATAAGTGCAATATACTCGGATATTGCATCCGGCGTATCATTCGAGAAAAGGAAAGGATTCTTTGAGATGCTTGATGAGATCATAAACAACAAAGTAGAAAAAGTGATAGTAACCTATAAGGACAGGCTAAGCAGGGTTGGTTTTGAATTATTCAGTTACCTGTTCAGGAAATACAGGACAGAAATAGTTGTTATATCTGAAGTAGGCAGTACAGAACTTGATTCCGGGGAGTTCTTTGAGGATATAGCTTCAATGCTGCACAGTTACTCCATGAAGATGTATTCCAGACACCGGAATCATTCCATTGAGGTCGGGTATGAAGGTTAGGAGAACAGAGCAGGTATACTTAAGGGAAAACGACACCATCTCACATATGTGCCATCTCTCCAAGAACCTCTACAACCAGGTCAATTACATACTGAGACAGCAATTCATGAATAAAGAGAAGCTCACAACATACGGAGATCTGGTCAAACTGTTCCAGGAACCATCTGAAGAAGAGGATCACAACAATTACCAGAAATTACCGGCACAGACAGCACAGTGGACAGTAAGGAAGGTTGTAATGTCATGGCATTCATTCTTCAAGGCCATAAAAGCATGGAAGAAGCATCCGGATAAATTCATGGGAAGGCCGGGATTGCCGGGATACAAGGCCAGAGACGGTGAATTTCTACTGGTCTTTACAAACCAGCAGTGCAGCATAGAGAATGGGATACTGAAATTCCCCAGGATAATGGGTGTGGAGGTAAAGACAAGGCTGAATGATGTAAAGCTGAAAGAGGTAAGGATAGTGCCGCAGGGCACAGGTTACATGATGGAAATAGTGTACGAGAAGGAGATAGCGGACATATCCGGCATGAAACCAAAAAGGGTCATGGGCATAGACATCGGTGTGAGGAATCTTGTAACTATGGGTAACAGCATCTCTGAAAAAGGGATTGCTGTAAGGGCAGGATTGCTCAAATCGATCAACCAGTATTTTAACAAAGAGCTCGCAAGATACAGGAGCATAAACGACCTTCAGGGAAATGAACGAAAGACTACAGAGAAGATACAGAAACTTTTCATGAAGAGAAACAGGAGAGTAAAGGATATCATGCATAAAGTTTCGAAATCCATTGTGGAGTATGCCAGAAGCCACAATATTGACACAATAGTCATAGGACATAACGGCGGATGGAAAGATTCATCGAACATGGGAAAGAGAAACAACCAGAACTTTGTCCAGCTGCCATTCAACATGCTTATAACACAGATAAAATACAAAGCTGAAGAGGCTGGAATCAATGTCATGATACAGAACGAGGATCACACAAGCAAATGTTCCTTCCTGGATAATGAGAGCATAGAACACCATGACACATACTTGGGAAGGAGGATCAGGAGAGGCACATTCCGATCCGCAAACGGAAAGTTGATCCATGCCGATCTGCAGGCATCGTACAACATAATAAAGAAAGCAGTCCCCGAAGCTTTCGCCAACGGGATAGAGGGTATTGGGTTATATCCACGAAGTTTAAGCATCAGACAGATGATAA
Organism: Thermoplasmatales archaeon; assembly: GCA_016806715.1. NCBI lineage: Archaea > Methanobacteriati > Thermoplasmatota > Thermoplasmata > Thermoplasmatales > Thermoplasmatales archaeon. The sequence goes on from CP060531.1 coordinate 880,946, forward strand.
CTTCCAAAGGTGGCTGTTAACATGGTTAACAGAAACCGTAACCTAGCAATGATTGAAGAAGCAAAATTGGACGAAAAGGGACGAATTAACGTAGGTCAAGAGGCAAGAATATTATATGGGGACAGATTTTATGTTGTCAAATTGTCTGGAGGGATTCTGCTAATTCCCAAGCCCAAAGATCCAGTGACTGAGTTACGAAAGTGGGGCAAAAAAATCGGTCTCGACAAGCAAACAGCAAGAGATACCACGATGTTGGCTGTTGACCAGGCTAACAAAGAAGTTGAAGAAAGGGCCAACAGAAGGCAAAAGGATATGCGATAAATGCCATACGCTGATACAGATTTCTTCATCGCAATTTCGAATTCGAATGACAGGCTGAACAATTGGGCTATCAACACACTGGAAAATTATAAAGGAGCAACCTTCACTTCTATACTTACCCTGGTAGAACTAGCGCTGGTAAGCGTCAGGAAAGGGGTACCCGTCGAAGGCATGATCGCTAGCGTCCTATCCATAGCTGAACTGAAAGGCGCTAGTAAACAAAATGCGTTGGCAGCTGCACACCTTATCGATCATGAAGGTGTGGGTGTGTTTGATGCGTTCCACGCATCACTGTGTGAAGGTGAGATAATAAGCTCAGATCATATATACGAGAAGCTTGGCGTTAGGCGAGTGGGGTCCGGTTATCTTTAACATCAATCCAAGATAAAGAAAGCATTAGGCAAATATGAAATTCTTAGAAGATTGCAGTATGGCATTCAATTAAAAATTAAGCAAATCCGTAATAGGTCCACTCGCTTCGACTTCTTATGTTCTTTGAATAAATGAGTAGAAGCTTTCATTTCTTTACATTTATCACCTAAAATAATGCCAGGCGCTTCAATATATCCACTCAAATAGAGATTGGATTGAGTTTTAGCAAAAATCCCACCAATGCATGCTTGTTAGCAACTGAACAATGACCAGTACTTCATATTGCGCAACTTCTGATCGTCGAGAACAAGGTCTCTTACCTCGGATTGCAGCTGTTCCCGCTGCCACAGGCATTCCAGGCGACCCACCTCGTCGCGCTGATCTTCAGGAAAGACTGCACGTACAGCTCTGATCCCATAGGCGGCTGCCCCAATTCCATGTGCAGCCAGATGACACGGACCAATGACTCGGTTTTACAACACGACTCACGAGTTTGAATTCCAATTTCCTTTTGACCCATGGTGAGGAATAAGCAAATGAGTCATATGGCCAGGATAAGCAGAGAATGGCAATAAATACAATGTCAACGTCACCAACTGAATTGCTAAAACCTTCTAAGAGACCATTTGAATCTCCATCACCACCATTCTGAATGCGGGGAGATTTTATTGGGAACTCTTATAACCCCTATCTGGAGTATTCGCTTAAAACATTACGTAAATAACGGAAATTCCATTGATTGTAGTCCGTGAGTAGCGATCACTTCAGATCCGAACTTGTCATTACGCGAACTTTCGAACTCGCAATCTTGTATAATTTCATGTCATCTGTAACAAGGTTATAGCCTGTTTCAATAGCAGAAACGAGATAGGATGAATCGTAGAATGTCAGCCCTTCTTCCAGTGATAAACTCAGAGTTAATTCTGAAGAAGGTTTAACAGGTTCAATAGAATCAAACAATTCAAATAAGACAGTTCCCGATTTCAAGGCTTCTTCCTTCGAAATTCTTCCTCTAATGTTATAATTCTTCCACAGAATATTTCCAATTTCATACCTAGCTAGAGGAATTGTGGCGCCCATCACCAGAATTTCGTACTTTCCGCCCTGAAAGAGATTAAAAATCGCTGAAGCGTCCAGTATGTTCATCTTTCTCTATCTTCACGAATATCTGATACTATATCATCCATCTTTAATTTCAAGATAATTGGTCTAACTTCCTTCATTTTCTCAATCAATTCCTTATTTCTCTCTCTCCTTATCTCTTCTCTGACTGCCCTTCTAATAATCGTAGTTGGATTTAGTTTGAGCTTTTTGATTTCTTCTCTATCTTCTACTGAAATTTTCGCAGAGATTGTGGAATACCGTTTCATAATACAAAATGTAATACATATATTTAAGAATAATGTATAACTAGTGGTATTACCATTAAGCTAAAATGCCATCCATTGAAATGAACACGAATATACTGTTAAGTATCTTCGTTACTACAAGTGCAGTTTCAGTAATTCCTTAAAACTTTAATCAAATCCCGACCGGTTAGTATTATTTTGAGGGTGAATTATGTATATTTTACATTCATTATATCCACCTATGGAATCTACACTGAAAAAAGGAGTTACTATAAAAAAAGAGACCTGAAGCAGTATGGAAGGCACTGACAGACCCTGCAATGACAAAACGGTGGATATGGGTCTTGAAGTCAGCTCAGAATGGGTAGCGGGCGGCACCATAACCTGGAAAGGATTTAAAGACGGAAATGAGATCATACACAAGGGCACAATTAAGAGCGTGGAAGTATTAAAAACGCTTCAGTTTACTGATTTTGGAATGGAATTAGGGTTATACGACACTCCGGAAAATTACACTAGAATAACTTACAATCTTTCGTTCAACGGTTCCGAAACTATGTTGAGCGTTGTGGAAGATCACATCAATGGAAACGAGAAGAGATATAAGGATGCTGAAGCCTTTTGGGAAGCTGTATTATCAGAGTTAAAGAGGACAGTTGAGAGTTAGGGCTTAATTGTATTCCCAAGTGATGTGTAAATACCGGTCTACTTTTGTTAGGTCATAATTTAGAAGAAATCAACATGGTTCCTATTGTGTTCATTTGGCCTTTTGGCAGTAAGGGAGGGTTTAGTCATAAAAACTATTCATTTATAGATGTTCCTCCTGTGACCCAGCGATCTAACAACTATAACTCGGTTCTACTTCCGAACCTAGCAAAGAGTCTGTGCGATTGATTCCTGGGCTTTCAGTCTTCTGGTGTTCTCATTTATTGTAGAGCTCCCTTTCTATGTCGGAAAGGTTCATCAAAGTCACGCCTTCAGCAGACTCATGCAGGACTCCCTTGAATCCGCTCTTGGAAAACACTGCATATGTATATCTTTTTCCGGGGTATTGCTTTATCAGTGTTTCTGATTTTGCCCTTAAGTCTGCAGCCACACTCATTGGTACAGGCTTATTTGTCCACTTACATTCGGCAAAAAGCAATTCATTCCGTGTTTCAGAGTAAGCAACAATATCAATCTCCTCGATGTCTTTGCCTTTCTTTCCAGTTCCATTCCTCCCCCACCATCTGGAAACAGTACCGAATGTTCTGCCCAATATGCCTTCCGTCACAAGCTCCTTCATGAGGACCTCAAACTGTTCGCCAGCAAAAGATGCAAAATCTCCCATTATGCTGTCAAGGGCTTCCTCCGTGTGTGAGCTCTCAATTTCACTCCTATGTGGCAATATATATCTGAACCAGAACTTCAGGTACTGGTCGGATATCCAGTAAAGCCTTCTCTTGAACTTTTCGGGAGCTCCAAAAGGTTTCTCAGGAATAATAAGTCCCAACGAAATAAGCACGTCCAGGTATTTTGACACCATGCTCTTGTCCATGCCAGAGTAGTTGCATATCTCTGCAAGCGAATGGTTTCCGTACGATATGGACCTGAGAATCAGCATGTAATTTCTTGGTTCCCTGAATTCAGTCATGAGCAGGAATTCTGCTTCTTCATACAGTGACGTCCCCTTTGAAAGCATGAACCTTGAAACGTTTTCCCAGAATTTCAGATCCGGGTCAAATTTCAGGAGGTATTCAGGTATCCCGCCAAGGATGAAATATGTCCGGCAGAGATCTTCAAACCCATAGTTAAAAAACCTGGTCAAGAACCTGAACTTTAATGGGGTTAACTGCAGCTGTCCGGTTCTTCTGCCGTATAAAGGGCTTTTGTATGAAAGTACTTCATTCTCCATGATGCTGACTGAAGAGCCAGACAGAATCAGCATTACATTCATTTGACTGATTATCGAGTCATATATCTTCTGGAACACTGACGGGATAGCTCTATTGGCTTCTATGAGATACGGGAATTCATCTATTGCAATGATAACTTTTGATATTCTTACCCTGGACTGAAATGAACTGCTGGAGGCCAGTATGGAGAAAAATGAGTACCAGTCCTCGAAATGCACTTTGAGTATGCTGTTGTCCTGGAGAAACTTTGAGAATGCCACCTTGAAATTGTCAATGTTTTCTCGGTCACCTTCCGTGGTGGCAAGAAAATAAACCCCTCTGTTTTCTATGAACCTAGAGATAAGTTCAGTTTTCCCAATCCTTCTCCTTCCGTAAATAATGAAGAGCGATGCCCCCTTAGAAGAATAGGCATCTTCTAGTATTTTCATTTCCCGGTCCCTACCTACGAATAGTTGTTGAGACATAAGTATTATACTTTATAGTCCACGATTATTTATATCTACCCAAATCCTAATCTCCAAAATGCTCACGCACAACGTTTTCCCTTAAAACCTTAATCAAATCCCAACCTGTCCATTCCGGCTTATTCTTTGACCGTAAGAATTTAAATTTGTGTATTCTTTTCCACGTTAATCTGCGTCGCAGTGCTCAAAGCGACAAGGTTTATAATTTACACACATATGTGATTGTATATGTCGAGCAAGAACATATCGATCTCAGATGATGCTTACAACAGATTAAAGAAATTCAAAGGCAAAAAAGAAAGCTTCACCGACGTTATAATCCGGCTCACTTCAAAGGCCACTTTGCTTGAATTGAGAGGCACCCTCTCAAAGGAAGAAGCTGACTCGATGAGAATTAGTCTTGAGGAGTCAAGAAGTGCAAGCAGGTAAAAATGGATTTGCTTTTTAGGAATTAGAATGACAGTGATAGCTGATGGAACTTTTCTCATAGATCTCATGAGAAATGACAAACCTGCGGTAGAGAAGGAAACCATTCTTGAGGAAGATGGGATTTCTGTTTTTCTAACAACAGTATCTGTGTTTGAACTTTACGTGGGTCTAAACCTTAGCAGTAATAGGGTACATGAGAGCAGGAAAATAGAAAGAGTTCTTGGGAATCTTGAGATATTGCCGTTTGATTTCGATTCTGCGAAGGAAGCAGAAGAAATTTATGCCTAGAAGAAGAGAAGCGGACTTACTATAGACCAAGAAGACGCAGTGATTACGGGTATATGCAGGACAGCCATGGAACCTGTTATGACAAGAAATATCGACCGTTTTTCGGGAATTGAAGGTGTAGCATTGGAAACGTACTGATCAAGTTGGCATGACCCATCCCCTCATGAAAATTAAAGCCCCAAGTATACTCGCTTTTCTTCTTAAAAGCCTAGGCAATCTATGCAATCTGAAGCACCGGATTCAGACTTAAATTACCCAATTATCTGATCTGAAACGCGGTAGACGAATGATCTGCTCGGTAGATCACACCTCAATAACTTCTATTCCAATCTTTTTGCACTCTTTAGTTAGTGTCTTATCAAAAGTTATTAGTGGCATATTCCTAGAATGTGCGTCGTATGCAACTATCCAGTCATTAAATTCTCTGAAGCTGAGACTGTTTTCAACCATGAATGCTGAAGTCCCTTCGATCATCCTGGCAGATAGCCAGGAAACCGTAAAATAATCACTATGGAGTACTTCCTCAAGCTTCAACCCGACCTTTTCCCTATCGATCCCATATCTTGGTAATACAAATCCGAGTTCAACAATTGAAAGTGAATTTACCAACGGATCTCCTGTTTCATCTATAATCTCAGATGCCCGATTATGGTGTGGCGAGTTCTCAATAGCGTCGTAGACCAGAACGTTGGTGTCAACCATGGTTTTCATTCGTTTCTTCTTTCCCACCCCTTTCTAATCTCACTGTCTGCATCCAGCGATGCAAGATCTTTCCTGACTTTAAACTGGATTCGTGTTACCCTTTTTCCTCCTTCGGTTGCCTTTTTCCCGAGGCGTTGATTAATGATCTTTGATATGTTCTTTGTGCTGCCATATTTTTCAATGGATTCTTTAACAATATCGGCATAGATTTCATCGTCAAGGTTGATTGTGGTCTTAACCATGACTGAATAATTATAATGCCATATAAACATTTTACGGTAAAACGGCATACCCAATAACAGCACATAGTTCCACCGAGCAAATTGCATTCCATTGCCTGTCTCCAATCCTACGTTAATGTATTGCCCAACACCTTAATCAAATACCTACCGGCCCATTCTGACTGTAATTCGCCCTAGTGATTGCAAAAGCACGATCTAAGAAGGAACTTAGTCACTTGTAGATGTTCCTTCTGAGACCCAAGCGATCTAACAACTATAACTCGTCTATTCTCTTCAATGTCCGCAATCACCCTGTAGTCACCGACTCGTAGCTTGTATTCGGTCCTACCAACTAATCTCACGAAGAACCTATGCGGATCGCTTCTTGTGTTTTCTATCTTCTGAAGAATCCTCTTTGCTACAGGAATGTCAAGACCCTTAAGCTGAAAAAGAGATTCCTCGGAATGTTCAACTTCAAAGTCTGTCACTGGATTCCCAACTGTTTCTTCACTTCTTCTGTGGTATGGGTCTTCTTTTCCTTCACATCAAGGAGGCCCCTAAGCAGGGATGCCCTGAAATTCTCAGTATAAACTCCCTCTTCATCTCCCTCGGGAATCAGCGACATCAGTGCATTCAGCAACTCATCATATGTCATTCTCTTGTAGGCTCTCAATCCATTCAGTTTCTCCCTCGTAGATCGGCTGATTTGTATGGTGGTGTAATCCATGTATATGACTTGTATAATCTATCTATAACTACAATATAATCCTTGCATTTTAGACCATCGAGCCTGGAACTCAAGTAATGTTGTGGCATTATGAGATTACGAAGAGTTTATTTTATTCGCACATAGCAGAAAGTATTCCCTTAAAACTCTACGCAAATACCAACCGTCCCGTCATGATAAGGATGCTATGCATTCTTTATTCAAGAATTATTAATTCGATTTGAATAAGTGGAAGGGTATACTGACCTGCCAGATGAGCCCTTGTTGTGGAAACCAATGATTGGATTCACGTATTTTTATCAATATCCAATCTGGTTTTGATGTCTATAGGTTAGGCGACCTTGAAACGCGCCTGCAACATGAAATGAAGGGGTATGCCAGAGATTGTAGTTGAAAATCGTAGTTGGTTTGGATTATCAGCTAGTGTCCTCCGGGATCCACTCTATCTCTATATGCATCTCCAATTTTTTATTTTCTTTGGCATATACGAATTTGAATTTCAAGGGTTCCACGGGAATGATACTCACGCGCTCTTCAATGGGAAAAAGACGTGACGTCTCGATCATGTCATTCCTGAGCGCTGATCCTATTTTTTCAAGAATATTCGCAATCTCATCCTTACTGGCTTCGCTCCTGAACCTTACTATTGTTTCGTGCATTTCGCGATAGTTTTCGAGCACTTCGGTAATTTTTGTCCAATGGTGCATCGAATGTTTGAGCTCCGTGATTCCATTCTCAGTTAAGGCATAGTGTCTACGACTCGGCAATTCGTCTGTGAACTCCACGCTGCTTGTTACAAATCCTTCTTGCTCAAGTTTCTCAAGTGCGGGATATATTGTCCCAGTCTGTGGCGTCCAGAATCCAGAGAACTTTTTCTCCAATTCCTTTATCATTTCATATCCGTACATTGGCCTTTCTGACAAAAGCAGAAGGAGCCAGAGGGAGACCGTACCAACCCTCATGCCTCTCGGCATCTTCTTCGGCACAATCACTCATTGGAAACATTTATATTAATTCATCTTATACCTATGTAGGTGAACTACTATGAGATGGGTAACTAGAGAAAAAGCGAAAGTAGATAGGATTGCATGCCCGTGGGTAATTTCGCGGTTTATCGACAAAGAGCCAGAATTTCTGTTTGTACCGAAGGATAAAGTCCTAGAGGTTGCCAAGGCGAAAAATGCCATCCCATTCGACTCCCCCGGAGCTGAATTGTACCATTATGAAGTGGACGGAAAAGAGTATGTGAGCTTTGATTCTATCATAAAGAAGTATAATCTCAAAGATCCCGCTTTGCTAGAATTTGCCAAAATAGTAAGAGGAGCAGATGCAAACATACCTGACGCTCCGCCAGAATCAGCGGGACTTGAGGCTGCTGCGCTTGGATTCAGGGAAATAACGAAAGATGACCATGAGAATATGAAACTTCAGTTCCCGTTTTACGATGCCATGTATGCATATGTGAAAGGACAGATGGAAGGAAAGGCCAAACTAGAACACGCAAAGAAGTGAAAACCAGAGGCAATCCAGGTAGGAGAAGGGGATAATATTGTTGCATTTTCTGGAGAAAAAAGAACTCCCTGAGGAAGAAGAATGCGAATTCGATCATGGGGATGTGGACAACTCTACGGGAAGAGTCTTTGTCACGCATACAAGCACAGGGACAGTCAAAATATTTGACGGGAAAGAAGGCGAGTGGACAGGCTCCATACCTAATTGTGCCGGTGGAAGTGGAGTGGTTTTTGACCCAAACACAAAAATTGTCTTTGCCGCATCCAGGGCAGAAGGTCATATTCTTGCGATAAATCCTGTTTCCCTTGGCATTCTGAACAAATTCGGAACCGGAAAGAAGCCGAATGGACTGGCCGTGGATGGAAAACGAGGTATTCTCATGACAGCAGATGTTGGGGACAATATAGCGAGGTTCCACAACCAGAAGACAGGGGAAATTGTTGCCACCGTTAAGCTGAGCGGCAGGCCAAGATGGTGCACCTATAGGAAAGAAAGTGACGAGTATGTGATCAACATAATGGATCCACCAGGCGTGGAGTTCATTGCAGGGAAGGGCTTTACACGAACCAGATTCTTCGATGTCGACCAGAAAGGGCCGCATGGACTTGTGATTGAAAGAAACACGGCATATGTTGCATGCGACGATGCCACCATGGTAACTATTGATCTCGACTCCGCAAAACTTGTATCCAGGGTAAAGCTGGCAGGCTCACCGGATGTCTTGTGGTACAACAGGAAACAGAATCTAGATTATCGTTCGCTTAATTACTAGTCTATCTTTATATCTTCATTTACGTTATACTTGCGATATAAATGGTTTTTAAGAGAAAATATCCAAAGCCAGACCTTTCAGAAGAGGATCTGAACAAGCTCAGGAGAATCAGGTCATCGATGAAGGAGGAAAAGAGGAGAGTAACAAGGGCATCCATAATCCTCGATTATCTTGAGGATTACAGCGACGACAGGATTGCAGCAAGGAACGGCATGAACAAGAATACGGTGAAGAAATGCCTGTCAAAGCTGAGGGAATTTGGCATGGAGGCTGCACTGAACGATCTTCCAAGACCTGGAAAGCCCAGAACGATTACAGATGATGATAAGTCATGGATCCTTAACCTTGCATGCACAAAACCAGCGGAACATGGATACCCGGACGAGCTCTGGCCCTATACCCTCTTGACCGGACACATAAGGAAGAACAGGTCATCCCTTAAGAATATAAGCAGATCCACAGTCTTCGAAATACTCAATGAGGCGGAGATAAAACCTCACAAAATCAGGTACTATGTGGAAAAGAGGGATCCTGACTTTGAGGGAAAAATGGCCACGGTACTGCACGTATACAAGGAGGTGGACATGATCAACAATGGTTTCATAATACCCGAGCTGAAGGACACAATAACCGTATCATTCGATGAGAAGCCGGGAATGCAGGCAATATCAATGACATCAGAGGAGCTCCCTCCCGTTCCCGGAAAGTATCCATCTGCCACGAGGGATTATGAGTATAAGAGGCTGGGCACCCTGTCCCTTCTGGCAGGCATAGACCTGCATTCCGGTATTGTTACGGAAACTGTGAGCAGAACACATAACAGCAATGATTTCATAGCATTCCTGAAGAAACTGGATTCGTCGTATCCCAAAGATAAGAGGATAAGGGTTATTCTGGATAATCTAAGGGTGCACACATCGGCGAAAACAAGGGAATTCCTGCTGACAGTGCCAAACAGGTTTGACTTTGTTTTCACTCCAAAGCATGGATCATGGCTCAACATAGTGGAGACACTTTTCAGCAAACTGGCCAGGACCATGCTCCGTGAGATCAGGGTAAAAAGCATGGATGAACTGAAGGACAGGATTGATCAGTACTTCCAGGAAATTAACAAGTCTCCTGTCATCTTTAGATGGAAGTATAAAATGGATGATATCACAATAGCATAGGAATTAAGCGAACGCTAATCTAGTTTATTGCAGCGTTGGCGATCCAGGGGTCGTGCAGGTCTTTAACGGAAAAACCCTTGAAATGGTTCAGCAGGTTGAAACAGAGTACGGTAGCCACACCCTAACCTTTGATGAAAACCTGCAGAAGCTTTACACTTTCCTTCCTGAAAGCCATTCAGTCGGAGTTTATCAGGCTTAATTGAAGTTGAATATACATTTCACAAAAGTTTATTTTTTTAAAACATGCAGTGAGTTGCACTGACCTAGATTGATTAGCTCACTGCAAGAGAATATTGTATTTCCTTAAAACATAAATTACTTAAGAAATTATTCAATTGATAGTTTCAGAATCATCGTATTTGAGATTGTCAGGGGATTCTCCAAATTCATAATGGACAAAACAAAATCACCTGACTTCAAGATTCCTGAACTCAGTACATCAAGAAACGAAAACAATACAACCAGGGAAAGAATAATTTCCACTGACTCTGAGGAAAGGAAATCGTTAGGGATAAACAAGTCAACATTGTGGTATCAACAAAAAAGATTAAAAAAAGGTAAGCTGGTTAAACTTTACAAAAAGACAAGGTCAAGAATTGAATGACAAATTACAAGTTAATAGCCATAAAACTAGGAGATAATTTGAAATATGGTAGTTCTGTCAACGAAATTAACAGAATTGCCAAAGCTGTATTCCCCTTTAACAAGAAGTAGCATTCGAATGATAGCATAACATCAGTGAGATCTCAAGAAGTCTATGACTGGGTTCTAACCCTGTCAGAACAAGATTTAACAGAAAGCGATAGGGAAAAACTTCTTTCAAGCATTACAATGGAATTGACAACAGAATTTGCCATATCTTAAGTCTCTGAAGGGTTTGATATTGTAAAAAAACCGTCCGAAAGACCGAACGTTAAAAATGTAGATTCTAAGAACGTGTTCGTTTTAATGCCCTTTGAAGACCAATTCCAAACTATGTACTGTAATGTCATAAAACCAGTGGTCGAATCACTTGGCTATTCAGTATCGAAAGCCGATGAGGATTTAAGTATCGGTAATGTAATTGAACAAATACAGCAATCCATAAGAGATGAACGGTTAGTTGTAGCCGATGCGGCCGGTGCAGCTGGTTCTGCTTCACTAAGCGTTGGCTTGGGCACAACGGCTGCAGCTGTATTCGCCATTACCGATGCACTGGTGACAAGCGACTTGTTAAATCATCCGGATGGGCCATACTATACCATTTACGATGAATTTGGAGTCGATTTCACCAATACTTCTATTTGGGAGTTTTGGGCATTGCCACCTAATTTTGGTTTCTATGGAGAGTTTGGAGCCAAAGTTGGGGCAGCATATAGCGGATCTGGCGTAAGCATTTACTATCCTGTTATAACAAGTTATCTGCTTCCAAAGAGTCATTGTACATTCATGCCATATTATTAGCCTCCGTGGTACTGAAGGCCAATTCATTCTTTGTAACCAAGATTTTTTATATCTTATTTAATAATATGAGGTGAGGGATCGAATGCGCCTTGGGAGAGTTGCATATATTCTAATTGTTGCCGGCATGTTTCTCTTTATTCTGGGGGTTGGAATTAACCCTTATTTGCATGATATGAACTCATCAGGTACCATCACAACCGCAAGATTTTCCCAGTTGACATATTATGAAAATGGCCTCTATGTAACGATAATTCCATCCAATATGACAGAACAGATGACGAGCATGGATGTGGCAGTGAATCCAAATTCCAGCGGACCTGGTAACGTCTCTCTGCTGGTTCTGGTCAAGGATCTTCCCACTCTGAACTACTCAAATGCCCAGAATTTCGGCATAAAACCATCAAACAACGATTCGGCAAATATATGGTTCGACAATGTCCCGCCCGGTTCCTATGCGTTCGTTGAATCACAGAACAATTCCATGGCAATGATTGTTGACCCGCAGATACCTTTGGATACTGCAGGTGTGCTGACATTTGTAGGGGCAGCCCTGATCTTTTCCGGTTTTGTCATATTCATTGTTTCATTTGCCACTAGAGGACGAAGGAGATAATGACAAAATTAGATGAAAACATTGGATTGACTGCAGTAAGTAATCCATTGCACCTGTCATAACATCTGTTTAAACAGATTCAATATCCTCCAGTACCCCTCTTATCTACAATCTTTATTGGTACCGGTTCATACAAGCCTAGCGAGATTCAAAAAGGTCATTCTTTCCTGGTTGAAGTTTAACTGCATCGGTTTGCAGTTAACCGTTAACATATCCGTGGAAAACGAAACACCGACAATCGTTAACGAGAGAGTGCCCAGCAAGGAAGAGCTTGCCAGAATACTCAGGAAAGCCACTTCCAGAGGCAGAGTTGCCATTGCAATTATGGCTTTTTCCGGACTGAGACCGGAATCCCTGGGAGACTATGAAGGCACAGATGGCCTGAAGCTAGGCGACATCAAGGACTTGCACATATCGATGAGATACAGTTCGAAAAGACCCCCTGCGATGATTGTGGTGAAGAACAAGCTGAGCAAGGTAAGGCACCAGTACTTCAGCTTCATCGGAGAAGAAGGTGCCACTTATATCAAAGAATATCTTGAAGAGAGAAGGAAACAGGGTGAAGAGTTGACCTACGAGTCTCCATTATTGCAGTTCGACGTTAGGGGAGTAAAGAAGAACGCATTCCTGAGAACCACTCTTGTTACCATGGATATACGGGAAGCCATAGAGAACTCAGGCCTGAAGGTGCGTCCCTATGTCCTGATGGCATACTTCTCGCCGGCACTGGACATAGCAGAAGCGAGGGACTTAATATCTCACCCATGGAGACAGTTCATAATGGGCCACAAGGGAGATATTGAGGCAGGATAAAGCACAAACAAAAGATTGCCTCCTGATATGATCGAGGAGATGAGAGAGGCATACAGTAAGAGCACGAAATTCCTTAAAACCAAGTACAGTGAGCTCGAAGAGGATAAGGCAAGATTGTATCTGCAGCAGCAACTCCTGTCAGCGGTTGGCTACAAACCGGAGGAGATTGACAAAATGGATCTTACTGACATAAGCAACGACCAGTTGGGGAGCTCGTTCAGTGTAACAGGCGCAAATGAAAATGCCATAGCTATCCTGAGCAGAGTTCAGGAAGAAACCGGCGATCCTGCTGCTCTGGCATTCCTGTGCATAGCTCTGTTCAGGTATGGAGAACTTAAGAAGTCACTCAAGACCGCCTTAAGTTTCGTCCTGTCATTAAATTACGGGCTATTGCCTGAGTATAAGGGAGCCCTTTCAAGGTACATTGATGAAATTTGTTGACGTCTGATTGTCGTGTTGCGACTCAATCTTGGAAATACAAGATTGAATATTACTCTCTTCCTTTAATTTCGCTATAAAGAATTATGGCTGCCTGACTGGTCTTCCACCTGTTGTTTAATCTAATTCCAGGAAGCTCCCCCTGCTGGATTCTGAGTGCCAAGTATTTGGTCGAGTAATCCGTACCTGAGGTTTTTTTTGCCTCGTCCAGGGTTAATAGCATATCCTCCTCGGCTCCTACCTTGTCAAGCACAAAAATGAGAGACCTTGCCATACTTGTCTCCAGAAAACCTGTCAATGTGTCCAGGCCATTAAGATGGGCAGACTCAAGAGCATCAAGGTAGGAGTTCCTGTCATGAGGTAGGATGTGGATGAGTGGCCAGTTGTGATTAAGGAAGTGTATATTGAGCAGTAACCTGCCAACTCTTCCATTTCCGTCTGAAAATGGATGTATGGATTCAAATCCAAAGTGCATTGCAGCGGCTTGAGAAAATACATCTTCGCGATTCAATTCCAATGACATGTAATGTTTCTCCCATTCCTGCAGGAGAGAAATTAGCTTCTCCACTCTTGGAGGAGAATACCTTGAACCCGAGATTCTGACATTAACCCTTCTCCACTGTCCTGCATCAGTAAGGATTCCATGAAATATCATGTCATGCAAATCCAGGGCACTTTCCATGTTGACTCCACGTATTTTTCCACGTACCACTTCAGCTAGAGCTGATAAGTGCTGAACAGTTTCTTGCAGGTCTCTGACAGGTCGATCAGGTACAGTCATGCCACTTTCAATTACCTTGGTCACTTCAGCCAGAGTGAGAGTGTTCCCCTCAATTGCATTGGTTCCCCAGGTATTCAATATAAATGATTCTTGAAGCGTCTTTTCTGGCAAATTACGTAATGGGCCTCGGTCCAACATTCTCATCCTGAGTTTGTTCAATATGTCTCTATCCATAGTTCAGATAGTGATACATATTTAATATATAAGTATGTATGGTTTAAATGAAAAATATTATAAATTCCATATTACAATTTCCAATTTTGGAACTCCTCTGGTTACTATTCCCGAACCGCTCATTATGATTTCACTATCATTTCTGATTATAGCCTCTACCAGTCTCTGAAAGACCGGCATTAGAATGGGGTTTGTTATGAAAAAAGTGAATACAACCTTTTCTGCAGTATTCGCTTAAAATATTATACGAATCCCCCTCTGACCGCTATATCACAAATACTCTCGCTAGGGCTTGTGAAGTAACTGGATTTCTCATGATGAATGGAAATAAACTTGGTAAAATAGGCATAAAGTAAGTTAATTCAGGATTTTTCATTTGATGTGTGATGGAAATTATCAAAGTTAAAGCATAAACTTTTTTTGCCTTTCGGAATGACATTTGTGTGATGAATTGGGAAACATTCGAGATAATGAACATAATAGATACCGAAATAGAAGCAAAGCTTGCATGATCGAGTATAAGGATTCTACCGTCTGTATAGATCCTTCACTTCCTCTGCTCAACCTGATTGGCAAGAAGTACACCATGCTGGTATTGGGTGTGGCAGGAAACAGGGGAACCAGGAAGAACTTCAATGAAATACTCAGCGACATACCTAATTCAAGTTCAACGATTATATCTAGGAGGCTGAAAGATTTGCAGGATCACGACTTGATCCAAAGAATTGAGGGCGCGGACGGAGTATCTTATTCACTAACCAGCTTTGGTCAGG
The DNA here is from genome assembly GCA_016806715.1 of Thermoplasmatales archaeon. NCBI lineage: Archaea > Methanobacteriati > Thermoplasmatota > Thermoplasmata > Thermoplasmatales > Thermoplasmatales archaeon. Next base: position 896,202 of record CP060531.1, read on the forward strand.
ATGTAAGAGATAGTTTGATGCCTCTGCTGCATCTGGTTGAGGACAAATCATCGGGTCGTGATGCGAATCAATCTAAATATGAATAGGCCTGGATTTGATGATTCCATACACAGAATACGCAGACATCATCCCCTAGCTAAAGCATTGGAGGTCCCTGCTTCAGTGAGACATGTATTGCGTGCTTGAAGAAATAGTAAGAGTTACCGAGTCGCAGTGCAGCCTGATAAATTCTTATGATTATTTTGGTATCCAAAAAAATGGTTTTTATTTTGGTTTCTACTGAACTGATCAACCCCGATATGTTCAGTTCGGCGCTAAAATGATTACGCTGCCAGAAAAAACAGCGTAGATCAGGCCAGGCTTTCGAGCAGGCCAATTACCTTCAGATCGAATTTTGAGCCTATTTCGCTTTTTTCTCCGAGAGAATGCCTCTCTTTCACGTATTCCATCTTATTGAAAAATACCCTGGTAGCACCATTTCCCAGCACAAGAATCCTGGACGGCAAATCGATTGCCATTGTGGGTGATTCCTTCATCAGATTCGTTCCTCCTGCGGGATTTCCAAATATAATTACAGTAGCTGGAAACAGCTCCATGCCCACACTCGTGGCAACTTTCCTGTGATCTATGACAGCAAAGACCGTGAATCCGCTGTCGACCAGCTTTGACTTTACGTCTTCCAGCACCTTCTCGAAAGGCAAAGCAAATTCGCGATAATATAACCCGTCTGGAATTTTATCTATTGACATAATAATCATCTTGAAATTTCCCTTTGGTATTTTATCTTTGAGACCTCTGTCACTCCATACAGCAGCTCATTTTGGAAATATCACGCGTGAAGGATTGTGCCGTGAGCTTTATCCCCTCTGATACAGTGGGAAATATGTGGCTGTTCTCAATCAAATCACTGTACGTCAGCCCAAACTTTATTGCATACACCCCTTCTATTATGAATTCTGCAGCATATGGTGAAACTGCATGCACCCCCACAATCTTTCCGCTCCGGGCATCAGTGACTATCTTGAACATACCCCTGCTTTCCCTGAGAATTCTCGCCTTTGGAACTGACGCAAGAGGCACAGTCCTGCTTTCGGCCTTGCCGAATCTCGAAGAATACTCGGCCTCTGTATATCCAACTGAGGCAAACTGAGGTTCGGTGAAGACTGCCCACGGTACCTGATTGAGACTGATGCCGTTTTCCTGATGGTTGAATATATTTGATGCTACGGTTGCTCCTTCCCGCGCCGCTAACGTCTCGAGTTTATACCTCTGATCAACTACGTCTCCAGTGGCATATATAATTGGATTGGAAGTCCTGAAACTTTCATTCACGCTAATGCCCTTTTCAGAATAATCAACTCCTGCCTTCTCAAGTTCAAGGCCATTGACGTTCGCAGTGCGTCCGGAAGCAATGAGAATTTCATCGGCCTCTATCTCCTCCCTGCCTTGTTTGGAGGATGTTTCCACAACTTTCTTTCCATTTCTCCTGAACACCGCGGTTACCTTTCTGCCTGTCAGGAATTCAATTCCTTCACTGGCCAAAGATTCCTTGAGGGCGTTTCCAAGTTCAGGCTCGATCCCGGCTGTTATCGTATCGTGTTCCTTGATTATCTTCACGCTGGAACCCAGCCTGCTTAACGCCTGGCCCATTTCAAGACCTATAAAGCCGCCGCCTATTATTGCAAGCGTTTGTGGTAGCCTGTTCATCTCCCACACACTGTCACTTGTCAGGTAACCGGTTTCCTGGAGTCCTGTGATTTTATTTATCTTGGTGGAAGAACCTGTGGCAATGATGAAGTTGTACCCTTTCAGAACAGTCTCTTCTGAACCATTCTTTATGGAAACTTTATCTCGATTTATAAATGCGGCTTTTCCGTCAAATACCCTGATGTTGCCATATGATTTCAGCACATCTGCATATTTTGTTTTTCTCTCTTCAAGAACGGCTTCCCTCAGTGAACCCATGAGCTTTCCAAAATCAACCTGAGCTGAACTTGAAGATATGCCGGGGTACCTTGGGTTAGCCTGGGTGTGCACCACCTTGGCTGCTTCTATGATATATTTCGATGGGACGCACCCCACGTTAACACATGTTCCTCCCAGAGGGCCAAACCCGATCATGGCTATGGATGCCTGCCCCGATGCAAGTTCGCTGGCCTTAATGGCGGCGGAAAAGGCAGCCGCACCTCTCCCTATGATAACGAGGTCGAACTCCTCTGTCAATGAAATCAGTCCACCTTTCTTAGCTGTGCCTTATATTGCGAGTCCTTCCCGAAAACAGGTAGCTTTACCAGATCCTCCGGTGAAACTTTGCTGTCATCAACAACCGCCGAAGCTATTCCATTTTCCAGAGATACTGATATCTTATCAGCACCGCCTTCTTTCAAGCCCCTGCTCACATGTATTACACAATCATCGCATGTCATTCCAAATACTTTCATTGTTACTTTCCTTGTTGCCATATGCTATGATTGGAAGATGCTATATATAGCAGAAAGTAAACTTTCCTTTACCTCTGGCAAACATTTGTCGGCATGGGAGGAGAATCAGGGTGACTGAATGATTGATAAATAGAGAGGGAATGCCATGAGGAAAGTTCTTTCGTACACTCCGCACAGTATGGTATACAACCAAAGATTTCTTTCACAGTAAGTTTAACTTATCTTAGTGACCCCTATAATGCGCCCTGACATACTCCCACGGCTAAAGCAAGAGGCTTTCTGCCCGGATGATCGTAATTTGCTGATGCAAGTTTTTTGCACATTCCCGGTAATTTTGCGTTGAAGTACGCCAGGAACTAGTCGCAGCACCGCTGTAGCCGATGCCAATGTTCAGGCTGCCTGAAAAGACTTCTCTTTTGTGCATAATATAAGGGATTATCTGGTCAGAACGGAAACCTGATCGTTCCTCCGTCTATCTGTATATTTGTCCCGTTGATGTAGGCAGCCTCAGTGGAGCAGAGGAAAGACACCAGATGGCCTATTTCTTCCGGGTTTCCGAACCTGCCGGCAGGAATTTCGGATTTTATCCTGTTATATGCCTCTTCCTTTGTTGTGCCATTTTTGATCGCGTTATTCTCAGCAATACTCTCGAGCCTGGGAGTCTGGAAATATCCCTGGGATATGCTGTTGAATGTTATTCCTTTTGAGGCGTATTCCATGGACAACACCTTTGACAAACTTACCACTGCAGACCTCAGAGAGGCAGAGATTGCGAAGTTCTGCAGCGGCTGCTTTGTAGTCATTGACGTTATGAACACCACCCTCCCGCCATGCTCCTGCATATGCGGTAAAACGCTGCGGACCATGGTGATAGTGCTCCTGAGTATCATGTTTATGCTGAAATCCCATTCCTCTTCCGTTATTTCCAGGAATGGTGCAACTTTCGGATCACCGTAGTTCACGATAAGGCAGTCTATAGGTCCTGTCTTCTGTTTCACCTCTTCCATTATTCTCCGCACATCTGATGAATCTGCCAGGCTTCCCACACTGAAATTAACCGCATTTCCTGTTGCATCTCCTATTTCCCTTGCAGCCCTGCTTATTTTTGCCTGGGTATTTGAGAATATGTGCACCTTGCAGCCGTCTTCTGCCATAACCTTCGCAACGGCCTTGCCTATACCAGAACTGGAAGCACTGACCAGGGCTACCTTTCCATTCAAACCTGACATGTTTTCAAACATGACGGGTGAGTATAAAGATATCTCCAGATCGCCAGCGGACACATCACGGATGCCCGATCAGACGAACATTGAAGCGAAGCGTGCAGCTCGCTGAAATTAAAAATATCATAAGCCAATACTTGACAGTGGAAAGCGAAAACAAGCTTATCATTGCACTTTTGGTAGCAGTACTGATGGGTGCAGTGGATTCCACTATTGTAATACTTGCCCTACCAACAATTACGGTCGATCTTGGCACAACACTTTCCCTGTCCATCTGGATCATAATGATCTACCTTCTTGTGATTGCAGTTGGAACCACGCAACTTGGAAGATTGGGAGACATACTCTCAAGAAAGAGGATATTCAACGCAGGAATCGCACTTTTTACCCTTGGGTCTGCCCTGTGCGGTGCATCTCCAACAATCCTCTACCTGATTTTGTTCAGGGGTATACAGGCGTCAGGAGCCGCAATGATACAGTCAAACAGCGGGGCAATTGTTGCAGACAATTTTCCCCCAAACAGGAGAGGCAGGGTCTTTGGCTACACTTCAGTGGGATATAACGCCGGCGCAATGCTGGGAATAGTCTTTGGCGGCTTGATAACCACGTTCATAGGGTGGCGTTACATTTTTTACATTAATGTGCCCATAGGGATATTTGCTTTTATTTTCGCGGTACGGAACATAAAACCCGGCAAGAGAGTGGACAACAAGCTTGACATTCCCGGAACTACGACCCTCGCAATCTCCTTATCTCTGATATCCTACGCGGTTGTTGATATAACGGCTAACGGCGTTGATGCATTCAATGAACTGCTTGTCCTATCTGGCCTCATACTGGTAGTTATATTTGTGCTGATCGAGAGGGTTGTATCCAGGCCGCTGCTTCCCCTCAAGATTTTCAGGATACGGATCCTCAGTTTCTCCATAATGGCATCATTCTTCCAGAGTCTTGGATTTCTTGCGGTTGTTTTCATTGTTATAATGTATCTGCAGGGCATCAGAGGACTTTCTCCGCTGGATAGCTCGCTTCTGCTTCTTCCTGGATACGTTGTCGGCAGTGTTCTTGGCCCTTTTTTTGGAAAACTTACCGATCGCATCGGTTCAAGGATTCCAGCTACCATGGGCCTCTTTATAATGGGTTCAGCCATACTTGTATACCTGACCATCACAGTCACCTCCTCGCTGTACATAGTGCTTGTTGGTTCGTTCCTCACCGGCACGGGTTCATCCATGTTCTACCCCGCAAACAACAGCGCCGTGATGGCAAATTCTCCCAGGGAACTCTACGGCCTCTCGTCAGGATTCCTGAGGACGATGGCTAACATAGGGATGCTGGGCAGTTTCATCGTTGCCATAACAATTGCCAGCATTAGCGTCCCAAGGTCAGTTGCTTTCGCGGTTTTTGCAGGGGTACTCAATTCACTTGGGAGCGTTTCTGCATCGTTCATGACCGGAATTCATTCCGCGCTCCTGGTGGCTCTCCTGATTCTTGCAGTGGCTGGCATTCTTTCGCTTTCAAGGGGTGGAGAAAACCGGCCCGGACAGCACTGAAGAGAGATTGCCTCGTTATGCATGAGAGACCCGGCAAATGTTTCCAGAAATACTGCATGAAAAACGGATAGCCGTATATATAAAGCGCTTACTTAAAGCCATTTTAAGCAATGACTGTTCCGGGTCTTGATTTTGGAGATTGTAAGGGAAGATGTCATCATAATTGGAGGAGGCATGGCTGGTCTCAGGGCTGCCATAGCTGCTGCCGAATACAGTAAAAACATATCAGTGGGGGTAGTGTCAAAACTGTATCCTCTTAGGTCACATTCAGTTTCAGCAGAAGGGGGGACCGGTGCAGTACTTAACCCGAATGATAGTTTTGACCTTCATTCCTTTGACACCATCAAGGGGAGCGATTATCTGGCCGACCAGGATGCGGTTGAAAGGTTCGCCAGGATCGTGCCTGAGCAGATCTATGCCACTGACCACTGGGGTTGCCCATGGAGCAGGAATCCTGACGGAACCATATCGCAGAGGGACTTCGGCGGCCTGAGTTTTCCAAGAGCCACATTTGCAGCTGACAAAACTGGATTCCACGTTATGCAAACGCTCTTCAGCAGGTGCATGAAGTATGATAACATACATTTCTACAACGAGTATTTTGCCACCTCGCTCATAGTGTCCAACAATGCGTTCAATGGCCTGACTGCAATCAGGATGAGGAATGGGGAATTCACGGTCTTCCAGGGAAAATCACTTGTGTTCGCTGCGGGAGGCGCCGGCAGGCTATACAAATTCAGCACATATGCGCATTCCGTAACTGGAGACGGAGATGCCATAGCATTCCGTGCAGGACTCCCGCTTAAGGACATGGAGTTCATACAGTTTCATCCGACCGGACTTGTCCCCTCTGGCATACTCATAACGGAGGCGGCAAGGTCAGAAGGAGGTTATCTTGTCAATGGCGAAGGAAAGAGATTCATGGATAAATACGCCCCTACTAAACTTGAAAAAGCGCCCAGGGACATAGTTTCCAGGGCCATAATGTGGGAGATCGAGGCGGGAAGGGGTGTAACCGGTAAGTATGGGAATGTTCCGTACATAAACCTCGATATGCGGCATATGGCCGACATCCTTGAGGAAAAACTTCCCATGATCACGGAAATAGCAAAAAAATTCAATGACATAGATGCCGCAACCGATTTCATTCCAATACGGCCTGCAACACACTACACAATGGGCGGAATCTCTGTCGGCCTCAATACTGAGACAGAAATCCCAGGGATTTTTGGTGCCGGAGAGAATGTTGCAATAAGCATTCATGGCGCAAACCGTCTCGGATCAAATTCAACCAACGAGTGCCTTGCATTCGGAAATGTTTCCGGAGTCATGGCAGCGGAGTGGGCAATGAGCCACTCTGTCCCGGAACTTGAACGATCCAGGGCAGAACTTGAGGAGAAGAGGATATGGGATGGCCTCCTGAACAGCGATGGGGGAGAAGACGTATCGAAGATAGCGGAAGACCTGCGGACCACCATGGACTCAAATGTTGGTGTATTCAGGAACGGGGACGATCTCATGGAGGCAATGAAGCAGATTAAGGCCATAGAGGATCGCTACAGGAAGGTCACAATAGTGGACAAATCAAGTGTCTTCAACCTTGAACTGACACGTGCCCTTGAGGTTGGATTCATGATAGACCTGGCGGATATCATCACAAAGGGTGCCCTCATGAGGAAGGAAAGCAGGGGGGCACATTACCGGAAAGATTTTCCGCAGAGGGATGACGTTAATTTCCTCAAGCATACAGTTGCCAGATACACAAAAGAGGGTGTGACGCTCGAATACACACCAGTTACCATAACAAAGTGGAAACCCGCTCCAAGAGTATACTGAGTGAGAAAATGACAAAGACAGAATATGAATTCACCGTGAAGCGCAAGAATGATGAGGGGGCTGTGAGTTATTCCAGATACAGCGTGCCAAAGGACAAGATTTCCACGGTCCTTGAAGGCCTTATATATATAACGGAAAACATCGACCAGACCCTGTCGGTTAGATACTCATGCAGGATGGAGATATGCGGAAGCTGCGGCATGGAAATCAACGGGAAACCCAGGATGGCCTGCTCGACAATAGCTTCAAAACTTGGGACTGACAAGATAAGGGTCGAGCCTTTGAAGCACTATGATGTTGTTAAGGACCTGGTAGTGGACATAGATCCGTTCTTCGAAAAATACAGGAAGGGGCTTCCATACATAATCAGGAATGACGAGGAGGATTACAGTTCCGAACTGAGGCAGACTCCGGAACAGTTCAAGGAATATGAGAAGTATTCTATGTGCATCAAGTGCGGTCTGTGCCTTGACGCATGCCCCATTGCAGGTACTGATCCGGATTACATGGGACCTGCAGCCCTTGCAGGCGTACTCAGGTACAACCTTGACAACAGGGACCAGGGCTCAAGATACAGGCTGGAGATAATAAACGGTGAAGAAGGCACATCAAGATGCCACTTCGTCGGGGAATGCACGGAGGCATGCCCCAAGGGCGTCGATCCATCATTCGCGATACAGATACTGAGGTCGCAGGGGCTCAAGCATGAGATTTCAAAAATATTCCGGAAGGACTGATCGCATGGAAAGCAAGGTTGGAATCCTAGAGTGGTTCAGGTTCAAGGGCAAGGGCATCGGATACTTTGGGTACACATTCCAGAGACTTTCAGGAATCGTGATCGTGCTTTACCTTTACCTGCACTACATTGTCCTTTCAAATCTGCTGAGGGGCCCGGTGACATATAACGAGATTGTTGGCTCAATAACCTACGGTCCATATGACATATTCGTTGCATTTGACGTTCTTCTTGCTCTCGTCATCTTCTATCACGGGGCAAACGGGATCAGGCTTGCACTGAATGAGATGGGCGTCGGCCTGAAGCACAACAAACTGTTCTTCTTCCTCTTCGAGGCAGTATCCATGGTTGTACTGGTCGTATTTCTCTATTATGCATGGAGATTCATAGCGGTAGGGTGAATAAATGGAAAACAAAAATCTCATCAGGCCAAAAACAAGCAGGGGGACACTGGGTCCCATACAGTGGTTCTTCCAGGCGGTATCCGGAATATTCCTGGTTTTCTTTGTCGGGGTGCATCTTTACCTGGCACACATAAACTTCGGTCATCCCATAGCCTTCTATGATTCCGTGCTGAACAATATGCACAACCCATGGTGGCTGGCATTCTACATTGCATTCGACTGGATCGTCACGTACCATGCACTGAATGGCGTGAAGGGCGTGATTTATGACATGGGAATCAAGCCTGCTACCAGAAAATGGGTGTCTTACGGGCTCATCGCGCTTTACATTGTCTCCATAATATATGGAACGGTACTTGCAATCGCTGTCTCACACATTACAGTTCCGCCGCCATGAACTGTGCAGCAATCAGTCCAGGCGCTTGATGATGTGATACCCATACTGTGTTTTAACGATTCCGGAAACCTCGCCCTTCTTCAGGCCGAAGGCGGCCTTTTCGAATTCCTTGACCATGGCTCCACGCCCAAAAAAAGCCAATGTCCCCTCCTCTCTTCCTTGATCCGTCGATTGAGTATTGTTCGGCAAGCTTTCCGAAGCTCTCTCCTTTGCTGAGTTTATCAAGTATTTCTTTCGCAAGTGCCTCCTTCTGCACGAGTATGTGGGAGCACCTTATTTTTTCCGCCATGGATCTCAGTAACGCAGATACAATTAAATTTGCTGCTATACAACTCGCGCATCGATGATCAATTAATAGGTGTGCTTTCCATTAACTCAGTGAATGGAATCGCAGCAGAAGCGTTCTCGCGGCTTCATAGTCGGCTACAACCTCATCTACCTTGGCGTGAACTACCTGTGGATATCTTTTGAAACGCTAATACTTCCGATCCAGATTGGCAGCGTTGTCCCTGAATCAGAAATGGGATTGTTCCTCGGTATTGTTGCCTCTCTGGGAAGCTTCTCGGGAATAGTTGGGAACATTTCCTCAGGTGTTCTAAGCGATCGGTTCAGGATAGGGAGGGGAAAGAGGTCGCCATACATATTCATAGGAATAGTTTTAGTGGCTGCAATGCTGATTGGCGAGAGTTTTTTCAGCCCCTCGTTATATGAAATCCTGGCCGGCTACATTGTCCTCCAGTCATTCTCAAACATGGCCATAGGGTCGACCCAGCCCATACTTGCCGAGATTGAGAGCCATGAACAGAGGGGTACATCTGCCGGGCTGAACGGTCTTTTCACCCTCATAGGAGCAGCCATGGGATTCGGCGTCACATCCTATTTCCTCAACTCGCCATACAGGAACGGAGATATGTATGCGCTGGCCGCGGGCATAATCATTACGGGACTTGCCACCATTTACACAATCCGGAAGGTCGATTCTCTTCCTGCCCCGGAAAAAATGGATAAATTACCACTGCGCATGATCAGGAGACCACCCCGGGACATGAGGAAATTCAGCGGACTTGCCACCGGGAGCTTCTTCGTTTTCATGGGAATAACGGGGTTGACTTTCTTTGAGCTATATTTCTTCAAGCAGGTTCTTGATATCCCGAACCCGGCGACGTATGTGGCAATTGCCGGCATATTAGTGCTTGCCGTATCTGCAGTGGCCTCAATTACCCTCGGGCATTTTTCAGGGAGGATCGGCAGGTGGAACATCCTTGTTGCCGATGCCATTATTGCAGCAGTCCCCACTGTGCTGATTCCATATTTCAGGACCTTCTATATTTTCCTGATCCTCGGATCATTCATTGGCGCCGCGTATGGAACATTCTACAGTGTCTCCTATGCTCTTGCCAGCGACCTTGTCCCAAAAGGTGAAACGGGAAAATACATGGCCCTCTTTAATCTCTCCCTTACAGGTGCGTCAACAATATCCCCGCTCATCTACGGACTGATACTTTACCTGTTGAGGGCTTCGGTGCACCTCGGCTATGTTGGCCTCTTCTCCGCAGCCGGTTCATTCTACGTAGCGGGAGCAGCCATCCTGTTCGTTGCCTCCAGGAGGTGACGGTTCACAGGAAAGCATTCGCATTCATGTATAGCATGTATATTGCAACGATTATTATTATGACGGCAAACACCCTGGTGAGGGTCCGTTTAGGCATTTTTGAAGAAAAGTTTGCGCCAACCCATCCACCTAACACGCCTCCGATTATGAACAATACCGATATGACAAGGTCCAGGTCTCCGCTGAGGGCGTACCTTGCTGCAGTTACAACGCCAAATGTCCCCACTGCAAATAGGGAGGTACCTACCGCCTGGATTATATTAAAACCAGCAGAGAAAATAAGGCCCGGCACTATGAGGAAACCCCCGCCTATGCCGAAGTATCCGGATGCAAAACCCACAAGTGCTCCAATTCCTGTCAGCTTCTTCAGGTTGAGTTCCTTCTTCTGTGGCTCAACTGCGGTGTCGATGCATTTCCTCTTGAGCATATAAGCGGCGATGACTATCATAAGAATTGCGAATATGAACAGGAGCTTGGTTCCGGGAGTTAGCAGGCCAAGTTCTGCCCCTATGAGCACACCTATTACACCGGGAATGCTGAACAGGATACCCACTCTGAGGTTCACGTGCCCTTTCCTCGCATGTGGAATCAGGTTTAGGTACGCATTAATCCCCACAGCAAGTGCCGTAGTGCCTATTGCCAGGTGGGGATGGTCGAAACCCACAAAGTAAACGAGCAATGGTATTGCGAGGATCGAACCTCCGCCGCCTATTAGCCCCAGAGAAAAGCCTACGATGAATCCTGATATCACAGACAGGAGGAGCTGCAGTGTACTTACCTCTATAATACTAAATCCCTTCCTCTCACTGCATTGCATTATTCCTCATAAACAATAGGGATTTTGCAGGAATCCGTTCATTTCCTTGCTTTTTTTCCGACCATGTTGTTGAAATTAGTCGCGAAGGCACTGCCAAACATCTGCTCAAGTTCCTGATCGGTAAAAAGATTCAGCGCCTTTACAAGCAGGGGATAGAGTGGCCTGTATGGAGGTACGGCCTCCATTGTTAGCGCAGCATGCCCGATGAAGTCAACAGACCTCAGCTCCACGTTGTCAGGCCCGTTGAGTGTTTCCGTCCTGAGCATGCCCATGAACCATTCCTTGTATGCCTGGATTGATTTTCCGAGATTGTCTTCCTCATTCTTCCGTCCGAAGAATCCCGGTGATTCCAGCCTGGACATTATGGATGCGACCTTGTTTGTATATTCACGTTCAATGATTCCAAGGAACATCCGGTAATTCATCTAATTTAATATTGGGATGTGGATATTAAGCGTTGTGGGACAAAAATCGGGATATTGCGCCGGACCGCAATATTTCCCCTTCTATCAATCGGCTAAAGCTGGAGTTTCTCCCTCATTTTCATCGGTACGTCGGTTATTATTCCTGATGCGCCCCTCTCCATGCATGCCCTCGCTTCATCCTCGGTGTTCACTGTCCATGGAATGATGGGAATACCCTTGTTCTCAATTCCCGATACTCCACCCTCCAGGTACAGTGATGCGTCCGGCTGCACAAAATCCACCGAAAAGCGCTTCAGAAGGTCTGTATCAATTTCACCGTAGTATTTCATGGTTTCCCCGGAAACGTTCAGGCCGGCTATGAATCCGGAATTTAGCTCCTTCAGCTTCCTTATTGACAGTGGGTTGAATGACAGGAACCTGTAACGGGATGCCGCCCTTCCCTTTATCAGGAGAGAAAGCGGATCCTCCAGGCCATAATTGACCAGGCCGCCGTTATCGTCAACAGTCTTCAGTTCAATATATATGGGAAAATTTCCAAGGGCATCCATGACTTCAGTGATTGTCGGTATGGTTTCCCTTGCCCTGCCTATACGGAATCGCTTAATTTCCGCCAGTGTGTAATCCCATGGGGCTCCATCAACTCCGCACAGCCTCTTCAGGTCATAGTCGTGAAAAACTATTATCTGCCCGTCCTTTGTAAATTGAACATCAAGTTCAACCGCGTCCAGTCCAGCTGCTTTAGCCGCCTTGAAACCTTCAAGGGAATTTTCCTCGTGCTTCTCCTGAAGCCCCCGGTGACCCACTATTATGAATGCATCCTTTCCTGCCATGCACGATCACCGATTTTGCCTCGCCCTGTATTTCTGTGCATAGTGGTATTCGAATTCAATCTCCTTTACGAGATCGAATCCATGCCTTCCCAATTTCCCTGCCAGCGCTTCGCTGGAAAAGCGTATATCCCGTGGCGGGCCGAACGGGGTATCGGGCTTGAACTCTATGAATGTTATCTCCAGCCCGGCGATCCTGCCCAGCCGGTCCAGGAGTTTGTCCTGGCAGTCCAGATCATGAAACACGTTTGAAAAGAACACTTTATTGAAGCCTCCGGGCAAATCAGAAGAGCATATGTCCTTTTCAATTATCTGCACGTTCTTTATCCCGTTGCTTGCAATGTTTTTCCTTATTGCATCCACCCCTGCACTGTTATGCTCAAAGGCATATACCATTCCATCCCCGATTAACTGGGCGAACTTTACTGCATAGAATCCGTCGCCTGAACCAAAATCAATTATGACATCCCCTTTCCCTGCATTCACAAGCTCCTCAATTCTGGCAAAGGGTATGTGGTCCTCCCTCGTCTGCCTCACGCGGTCATAGTTATGGTGCTCCATTCCTGATTAGTTTAAGCGGAGATAATAGGTTTTTCATATTCTGGCAATTTCATTAGACGGGAAAAGAGGAACAAATATAATCTGAGAATTTATCACTCAATGTGGAGAAGCTATTTTTCAACATGGTCTCGAGCGGAAGCAGCGGAAACTGTTCGCTTCTCTGGGACCAGGACAACCTCATCGTGATCGATTTCGGGATATCACTCAGGAGGCTCAGGAGCAGGTTAAGCGACCTGAAGATAGATTTCGGTGATATCTCGCTGTTCATAAGCCACGAGCACAGCGACCATTCCAGCGGAGTCAGGACGCTTATGAGGAATCTTCCCACAGATGTTTACACCAGGCAGGGAACTGCTGATTCACTTTCCCTAAAGGATGCTTTCGCCATAAGGGACTCCGTCGTGATTGGAAATTTCACCGTCACTCCCATAACTGTATCACACGACGCTGCGGATCCGGTTGTTTATGTCATAAAGAATGGCAGGGCAAAGATTTCCGTGGTGTCCGACCTCGGGTTTGTATCGCCGGAACTGATCGGCGCGATGAGCGGTTCCCAGATAGTGGCTCTTGAGGCCAACCATGACGTCGACATGCTGAAGTCGGGAAGTTACCCGTTCATGCTGAAAAAGAGGATACTCAGCGATCACGGACACCTTTCAAATATACAGACAGCAGAGGCCTTGGAAAAACTCAGCGGGCCATCCACGCGAATAGTGCTCACCCACCTCAGCCAGGAGAACAATCTCCCGGATCTTGCCAGGCAGATTGTAAGCGATCACCTTTCCAACCGCGGCATAGAATACATGTCCATAGAGTGCGCTTCGCAGGATATGGGCTCCTCATTATACGACATAGAGATTTTCTAGCATGAATTGATATAGTAATATGGAAACCATAGGATTCATAGGCCTGGGAAAGATGCGAAACCCGATTACCCGGCACATAATGAGCAAATTTCCCATAACTGCTGTGTACAACCGTAGCGCCTCAAAAGCCCAGTGGTTCAGGAGCAATGGCGTGGAAGTGTGCTCCACCCCTGCTGACCTTGCCCGGAAGTGCTCTATTATTTTCACGATGCTCACCGATTCAGAAGCCGTGAAGAGCGTTGTTTCCGGAAAGGACGGAGTCATTGAAGGTCTTCACCCCGGATCTCTGCTGGTTGATGTCAGCACGATATATCCAGAAGATTCTGAGATGCTGGCAGCCAAAGTCAGGGAGGCTGGATCGGAAATGATCGATTCCCCGGTCATCGGCAGCGTCGATCTTGCCACCAGCGGAACGCTAACAATAGCTGTTGGCGGATCCGATGAATCTTTCCGGAGAGCCACGCCAATCCTGGAAACATTCGGGAAGAAAGTGGTGCATGTCGGACCAAACGGATACGGCCTGAGGGTGAAACTGCTTAACAACATGATCATGGGATCGAACTATGCCATCCTGTGCGAGGCTATATCCATGGGAGAGAAGGCCGGAATCAGTACTGGAATGCTGGAAGAGATATTCTCAGGTGGCGGAGCTAATTCGAGGACGCTTGAGATGAAGGGAAAGCGGATGATCGAGAAGAATTACGATCCTCAGTTCCTGCTGGCACACCAGCTCAAGGACATTAAATACGGCCTGAGGATGTCAATGGATACTTTCTCCCCTGCACCATTAACCTCAGCCGCAGCAGCAATGTATGAGGCAGCATACAATGAGGGTTTAGGAGAACAGGATTATTCTGCCCTGATTGAAACCTACAGAAAAGTAAACAGAAAAGCATAATAAACTCCCATCTCATTGTTTCAGGATGATCCTTCTATTCATCTCCTTCGTGCTTGCGGCACTGATACTGCTCTTCACATCGTATACCGACATCAGGAAAAGGACCATAAACTCATATATTTTTATCCCCCTTGTTGCTCTGGCAGCCGTAAATTATGCATACACCGGACAGGATTATTCCTTCCTGGCTATCGGGATAGTGTTTTTTGCGGGTACGTTCATCAACACCGATCTCTATCTCTATCCTGCATTCGGGCTTGCCGTTCTGGTTGCGTCCATCCTCCTGCTGATTCACGATCCGGTCTTCCTTACGGCATCCATAATGATGTTCATAATCTATGAACTTGGCTTCACGGAGCGTCTTTTCGGGATCGGGGATATAAAGGCCATGATAGCGTTATTCTATACGTTCGTGCAGTTTCCATTCCTCTGGGCATTCACGGCCAGGCAGTCGTTCATACTCACAATCCTCCCCCTGTCATTTGCTATGCTCATCAACATTGCCCTTGTCTCCCTTTACCTGCCGGTTTACATGATTGTACTGAACCTCAGGATGGGAAACCGCCTGGGAATGACCTCACTGTTCGGTATGCGTTACGACGAATCCGTTTACACGGTTAACCAGAAGCGGTATTCCATAAGGGGTGAGGATGGCAGCAGGATAATGATATACAGGTCACCTTTCATGATTCCCATAACCCTTGGATTCTTCATAACAGTTATATTTGGATTCTGGATGATATACGCATAATGCCAGGCAACTTACTGATAAGGAACGCATCGCAGGTGGTTGTTACTCATGATACGGGCAAACCGCTCACCGGAGAAATGCTTGGCACAGTGGAAACTGTTGAGAATGCCTCAATCCTCGTGAGGGATGGCAGGATAGCTGAGATATCCGCCTCTCCGGAAATACCTGAGGGCACCACCGTAATTGACGCTACCGGGATGACCGTGATGCCAGGCTTTGTGGATTCACATACGCACATTGTCTATGGCGGAACAAGATATGAGGAGTTCTACCTCAGGGCGCAGGGGAAAAGTTACCTGGAGATAATGAACAGCGGGAACGGCATAAACAGGACCGTAAGGGATACGGAGAAGCTGCAGGCAGCTGGCATACTTGCGCAGACGGCACGCCGTGTTGATGATGCAGTTTCCACGGGAACAACGACCATGGAAATGAAGACGGGATACACAACCACTCTTGCCGGCGAGAGCAAGATGCTTGACGTGATGCGTTCTCTTTCAAGCAGCGGCAGGATAAATGTCGTACCCACATTCCTTGGCATGCATTCCATACCGCCGGGAACACCGGAGGATGCCTTCACAGATTACATGATCAATACTGTTGCCGAGAGGCTCAAAGGCAGGTTTGCCTTCACTGATGCCTTCTGCGACAGTGGCGCCTATTCTCCTGAATTGTGTGGAAAACTTGCAGAATGGTCGCGCAGGAACAGTATTCCCATGAAACTTCATGCAGACGAACTGCAGGATATCGGATGCCTGGACCTGTGCGGCAGATACAGGTTCCGTAGCGTTGATCACCTGCTGCGTTCAAGCGACGATGGAATAGAGAAAATACGTAAGTGCGGCGCTATCGCCAATTTTCTTCCCATAACCGGGTTCTCACTTGACAAAGGGACTTACCCGGACGCGAGAAAATTTGTGGACGCCGGTATACCCATTGCCCTGTCCAGCGACATTTCCCCGCTTTCCATGAATTCTAACATGATCTTTGCCATGTATCTCGCTGTCAGGTTCCTGGGCCTGTCTGCAGAAGAGAGCATGAATGCCGTGACAATAAACGGCTCCTACTCTGCCGGAGTTGCCGGCGATAGGGGATCGCTGGACATCGGCAAAAAGGCGGATATTATCCTCGCGTCGGCAGGCAACTACAGGGAAATCCCATACAGTTATTCCTCTGGAATTGTGGACACAGTGCTGAACGAGGGCAGGATTGTGTACAGCAGGAGAGGAAAGTGATCCTTCCCCATGGCATCCGGCAAAACGGGGATCGGTTTTGTTGAGCCAGTGGTGTTGGTTATTCGTGAACTGCCGAAGCCAAAACGAGAATGCATCAAAGAGAAGTTAGAATCGGTGTATGGATATCTGAAATGGACTTTCTTGCAATGCAGATATCGTTCACAGCGGATCATTTAGGTTATGCAAATTTTGACGATAAAACGCTGGTATATAATTGAACAGCATATTGTTCAGAACGGGGTAACCCAGAACATTCCCTGTTGAAAAATTATCATGACAATGCCTATTAATAAGAACAAGTAATTGGCACCGCACATGTTTTCTGTTGACGTAAACGACACCATCCAGAAACTACAGCAAATGGGTGCAAGGAAGATATTGCTGCAGCTGCCTGACGGGCTGAAGCCACATGCCTTTGATTACTTCAATGCACTTTCTGCAAAATTTTCCGTTATAATAAGTTCAGATCCATTCTATGGAGCATGCGATGTTGGCAACGCTGAGCAGTACAGGGATGTGGATTGCATAGTTCAGTACGGGCATTCCGAGATACCCAACGTGAAATATCCGAAGCCGATGATTTTCCAGGAAGCAAGAAACGAGACCGCTGTCACCATAAATCCGGAGATTTTTGGCATCCTCGTGCAATCCGGGTTCAAGAGAATAGGACTGCTTTCGTCCATACAGTACATGGATAGGATGATGGAAACCCGAAAGATACTGGAGAACCTGGGACTTAAAGTGGTGGTGGGAAGGCAGGACAGCAGGATAGCATATCCGGGACAGGTCCTTGGATGCAACTTCAGCTCGGCACACTCCATCTCAATGGACGTGGATGCCTATCTCATCGTCAGCACCGGAAAGTTCCATGCAATAGGCGTTCAACTGTCAACCGACAAGGAGGTTTTCCTGCTTGACCTTAACTATCTCTCGCTGCAGACCATCAGGGATGAAAAGGACAGTTTCCTCAGGAAGAGATATGCCAGGATCTCAAAAGCCCTGGATGCAAAGAAGTTCTGCGTTGTCTTTGACACGAAGATCGGGCAGTACAGGAAGAGGCTCGCCGACGTACTGATGACACAGATCAGGGAGATGGGAAAAGATGGGGTACTCCTGAGTGCTAACGAGGTAAAGCCTTCCGATTATGAAAACCTCAGGTGTGACGCCGTTATCTTCACGGGTTGTCCCAGGGTCCCCATAGACGATGAAGACCGGTTCAGCATGCCGATACTGACACCACCGGAATTCCAGACCCTTTTTGGATTCAAGAAGACAAAGAACTACGTGATGGATGAGATAGTTGAAGTTGATGATCTTCCGTAAACACCGGCTTGCCTATTAGATAGGTTTCTGCGGCGTCCACTACCTCAGCATCCATGACTGAATATTTTTCAAACTTTCCATGGATAACTACAGGTCTGTAGGATGTGTCCCTGCCAACCACTGTTCCGTCCTTTCCTGTTTCCGTGATGATTACCCGGGATAACTTTCCTATATGGGAAATGAGCTTCGCCTGCGTGATCTCCCTGTGCATGTCCGTGTACACCCTGGTCCACCGCTTCACCGCATTGGAAGGCGGCACTGCACTGCTGTAGTCCCTGGTGAAAGGCCTGGGGGAAAACCTGGTTATGTTTATTATGTCCGGTTTCACTGCCTCTATAAGTCTGCAGGTGGCGTCAAAACTCTGTTCATCGTCTCCGTGGTAACCAGAGATTATATCTGTTGAAATAACCATATCCGGGAAATTTTTCCTGAATTCGTCCACAATCCTGGTGAATGCCTCGGCCCTGTATTCCCTGTTCATCAGTTCAAGTATCCGGTCATCGCCACTCTGGACTGGCAGGTGAAGGAACTTGAACACCTTATTGTTCCTGTATGAATCAACAAGCTGCGGCAGTATTTCCATGGTATTCCTTGGCTCCATCATCCCGACGCGGAGCATGAATCTGTCATTGATGGAGGTTATGGCATCAACCAGGTCGTTCAGCCTGACGCCGATATCCTTCCCGTATGCTGCAGTGTCGAGGGAGGATATCCTTACCTCCCTGATTCCCTTCTCCAGCTGCATAAGCACCTGGTTCCTGATCTTTTCAGGCGGCCTGGATAAAAGCTTTCCCCTTGCAATGTGCGATATGCAGAAATTGCAGCTGCCGGTGCAACCCTGGTTTATGGGTATTCCCTCAAATATTGACGGTTCCCTGATCTCGATGTCATCCAGCCTTCCGGAGTAAAAGCTCCTGAAATCCCTGCTGTTCAGTACCTCTATATTGCCCTGAGCCAGTGATCCCCCATTCATGGTGGAAAGACACCCCATGACCCTGACTCTTGAAACCCTGGAAATTTCCTCTATCCTGCGGATCATTCTGTCTTCTGTCTGCTTTATCACGACGCAGGTTCCGATAATACTCATATCGGCTTCCTCTGGTCTTGATACCAGCGTGTTTCCCTCAGCCAGCATCGAATTCACGTACAGTCCGGTTTCAGACCTGGACTGGGTGCAGCCGTATGATTCGGAGTATATCTTCATCTAGACCGATGATGACGAATTGCTATTTTTCCCTTGCCTTTCAAAAAATGGGATTATGTTGGTATCCCGCTTTTCATTATCTCTGAGAACTGGTTTCCCGTTACCTTTCCGGTAGCAACGGCCAGGTCCCTGATCGACTTTCCGGTGGTCAACGCTTCTCTCACAATCTTTGCTACTGTGTCATAGCCG
The DNA here is from genome assembly GCA_016806715.1 of Thermoplasmatales archaeon. Taxonomy (NCBI): domain Archaea; kingdom Methanobacteriati; phylum Thermoplasmatota; class Thermoplasmata; order Thermoplasmatales; species Thermoplasmatales archaeon. Next base: position 915,500 of record CP060531.1, read on the forward strand.
AGATAGGGATTCAGCAGTGCAGCAGAACCGAAGCTCTTTGACAGGTGATCCTGGCAGATCTCCTCATTCGCGGTCATGCCTTCTATCAGCTTTTCCCTGAACATCTTCATGCCGTTGGTCATAATGTCAAGCGACCTGTTAAGTTCATAGTCGATGTGCGGCATCATAACATTGAGCTCGAATTGACCGGCCTGTACCGACATGTTAACGGCCTGCTGTGATCCAATCACTGAGTGGCAGATCATGTTCATTGCCTCCGCTATGGATGGGTTGACCTTCCCTGGCATTATGGAGGACCCCTGCTGTACCGCCGGGATTGTGATCTCATGCATGCCGGTTCCCGGACCGGAATACATCAGCCTGATGTCGTTGGCCATCTTTGTTATGTCCAGTGCCGCATTGACGGTTGAGTTCATCAGCCTGGAGAAATCGGTCATGAATTCCATTATGCCCGGTAAATTCTTGCTCTCCCTGAAATCAATGGATGTGTATTTCTTGATCTCGGAAACCACGTTCTTCAGGAAGCCAGGTGATGTGTTTATTCCAGTTCCGACTGCAGTGCCTCCGATGTTAAGCTCAAGCACGTATTCAACCGATGCCTGAAATTCCTTCAGGTCCTTTTCCAGGGTATATGCGTACGCTGAGAATTCCATTCCAAGGGTTACAGGTGCAGCATCCTGTAGGTGCGTCCTCCCTGCCTTCACAACATGCCTGAACTCCTCGGCCTTCTTCTTCAGTGATTCCACAAGGCTCCGTCCCTCTGCCATGTACTTCATTGCCTTGGTAACTGCTGTCAGCCTTATCATGGTAGGAAATACGTCATTGGTGGACTGGCTCATGTTCACATGGTCATTAGGGTGTATGACGGAGTAATCCCCCTTCTTCTTTCCCAGTATATCCAGCGCGACATTGGCTATGACTTCGTTGGCATTCATGTTGTATGATGTCCCAGCTCCCGCCTGGAAGAGGTCAATAACGAACTGGTTGTGGAATTCACCGCCAATGATCCTGTCGCATGCCTTCTTTATTGCATCGGCCTTGTCCGCTGGCAGTTTGCCTCCCATGTTGTTGGCAGCTGCGGCAGCTTTCTTGATGATGGCCATGGAATTTATGTGATCCGAGTCGGCAGTCAGGCCGGTTATCCTGAAATTGTCGATTGCCCTTACCGTGTTCACACCGTAATACAGCTTATCGTCTATGGAAACTTCGCCAAGAACGTCCTTCTCTTTTCTTTCCATGATCATGATATGGCAAGACATTATATAGCAATTTTCCGAGTGAAGAGACAGCCTGATATCCAAGCAATATACGGGAAAGGGGGTTCAGATCCTGGCTGAAGAAAGCTTAATTATAGGCAATTAAATCGGATGCAATGACAGGCAGGGCACTGATAATAATCTCCTCTGGTGAGGAAGCAAGAGAGAAAGCAATGACTGGAATAATGTACGCCGTTAATGCAAAGAAAAACAACTGGCTGGATGATGTCAGGCTTATGTTCTTTGGCCCAAGTGAAAAGCTCATACTCAGCGAGGATGAGGAAATCAGGAATAGCATGGAAGCTATCAGAAAAGCTGGTCTGGTTCCAACGGCCTGCAAGGCCATTGCACGTAACGAGGATATTGAACCGAAACTGATCAAAAACGGAGTGAACGTTGAGTATGTTGGGACCACAATAAGCAACCTTATCAGGGAAGGATACTCGGTCCTGACATTCTGACCGTACTGATTTCTAGCGGATCGTGAATATTCTGGCATATCTCTATGAGAAAGATTCTGCTTCTGAAGCAGTGCTACCACACTCCAAGAGGAAATTTCTTGAACATATAGCGTGAGTTGCCATGATTTTCAGGAAAAATGCGTGTAATAGAGAGAAATAAGAGAGATTCCAGTGTTTTCCGCGTAAAATGGGATTCCATGGGGAAATGAAGCCATTCCAGTTAAGCCCCTAAGTCATAGGGAATCCTCGAATGGCATTTTCCCGAGAATTATATAGAAACACTTCGAAGAAATTTAATACATTGTTTCGATTGTGTAAAAGGTAATTTGAATGAAAGATACCGAGGTAGTGGTTAGAGTCGCGGGCGCTGCAGGCGACGGTGTCCAGTCTGCCGGGCTCATAATCGCAAAAGCGTTTTCAAGAAGTGGATTGTACGTTAACACATACAATTACTATCAGAGTTTGATAAGAGGGGGTCAGAGCTGGTATCAGATAAGAGCTGCACATGAGAAGGTAAGGAGCCAGGGCGACGGGCTGGATGTCCTCATTGCACTGAACAAGGATGGATTGACAAGACATACAAACCCCATGATCAACGAGGGTGGAGCATCTCCTCTCGAGGGTGTTGCAATATTTGACAAGGAAATAACAGGGTACGAGAAGGGAAAAGCAACGTACTGTGAGATGCCGCTCGGAGAAATAGCCGCGAAGTACGGAAAGAACGCGCTGATGAAAAATACCGTTGCAATAGGAGCCATGGCGGCTGCAGTTGGCCTTGATTTCAGCATACTGTCCGGCGTCATCGCCGACCAGTTTGGGAAGAAGGGCGACGTTGCTGACCAGAACGTGAAGGCAGCAAAGGAAGGATATGATTATTACTCTTCAAATTTCAAGAAACTCGGCAAGAAGATACAGTATGGCAAGACAAAGAGGTACCTTATGGCCGGAGGAGAGGCTGTCGGACTCGGTGCAGTGAGTGGCGGGCTGAAGATGTATGTTGGATACCCAATGACACCTGCGTCGTCTGTAATGCATTATCTGGCGTCACACACTGAACAGTTCGGGCTATTTGTCAAGGTATCGGAGGATGAAATATCCGCAATCAACATGGCCATAGGTGCAAATTATGCAGGCGTGCGCGCCATGACCGGTTCCTCGGGAGGAGGTTTTGCACTGATGACCGAGGCTCTGGGAATGTCAGGCATGGTCGAGGTGCCACTTGTAGTTTACGAAGCACAGAGATCCGGCCCATCCACTGGATTGCCTACAAAGACGGAACAGGGCGACCTTATGCAGGTTATAGGCGCGTCCCAGGGTGACTACCCGAAAGTTGTTTTTGCGCCCAGGAACGTCGAGGAAGCGTTCTACATGACAAGGGAGGCACTGAATCTGGCCGAGAAGCTGCAGATGCCGGTGATAGTCATGTCAGATCTTTACCTTGCTGAACATTATGAGTCCGTTGAAAACCTGGACCTTAATTTCAAGATCGACAGGGGAAATTTTGCCAAGGACAACCAGCCGGATTTCAAGAGGTACCAGTACACGGACAGCGGAGTTTCGAGCCGTGCACTTCCAGGACAGGCCGGCCTCATGCACAACGAGGATTCCGATGAACACAATGAGTACGGCGCGGTGGTCAGCGATGCTGAAACAGATCCGACCCTCAGGCGCCTCTCCATGGAGAAGAGGATGAAGAAGATCAATATCTATCTCAAGGAAATGCCGCCAACAGACACGTACAGGTACAGTGACGCAGAATACGCAATCGTGCAGTGGGGATCGACCCAGGGAGTGGTTGAGGAAGCTGTTGACATGTTGAGAGAAAAGGGCATAAAGGCTGGTGCCGTGGAGATCAACAGAGTATATCCACTGAACCCGGACATGGGAAAGCTGTTCTCCGGAAAAAAGAAGATAATAGTTGTTGAAAACAACTATTCTGGACAGATAAACAGGTTCCTGAGATCGGAGTTCCTGGTCAAGACAGAACTTATTACAAAATACGATGGGGAAAGCTTCTACCCCGGTGCTCTTGCGGAAGAGCTGGAAGCAGTTATAAGGAGGAATTGAAATGGTTACACTGGCAGATTATAAGGGTAAGGTAAAACCGGACTGGTGTCCGGGTTGCGGAAATTTTGCACAGCTTTCCGCAATAGGTGGAGCGCTGACTGAACTGGGAATTGAGCCGAAGGATTCGGTTGTGGTTTCAGGAATTGGATGTTCAAGCAACATGCCTGAATTCATAAACATGTACGGGTTCCACGGCCTTCATGGCAGGCTTCTTCCGGTGGCAGAGGCAATCAAGTGGGCAAACGACAAGCTGACCGTGATAGGATACGGGGGAGACGGCGACGGATTCTTCGAGGGTACGCAGCACTTCTACCACACGTCGAAGAGAAACGTTGACATCACTTACATCGTCTCTGACAACCAGATCTTTGGCCTGACCACCGGCCAGGCTTCCCCAACGACTTCCATGGGCATGGTTACTAAGACAACCCCAAATGGGAATATAGAGAAACCTCTTAATCCGCTGGACTTTGCACTTACTGCAGGTGCTACTTTTGTGGCGAGGGCGTTCTCCGGCGATGCCAAACACCTTAAGGATGTTATCAAGGCAGGCATACAGCATCGTGGATTTTCGTTCATAGACGTATTAAGCCCGTGTGTGACGTACAACAAGCTCAACACATACGATTTCTTCAGGAAGAGGGTATACCACATTGAAGGAAATGACCGGAAGGACTTAATGCAAGCTTACCGCATTGCCCAGGAATGGGGAGACAGGATACCAATAGGCATACTTTACGAGAACACAGACAAGACATATGAGGACTATGATCCAATCCTGTCGAAGGGGCCGCTCATAAATAACCCCGTTCATAAACTTGTGGAAGATGACCTGGAAGAGTTTGTGTAATGATTCCGATACCATTTTTAATTTTTTAGGTTCCTGAGAACAATTTACTGTTACGAAGTCGAGCCCAAAGTTTTCCGGATTTGTTCTTTCTCTCCTTCCATTTTCTTCTTTTGTTTCTTTGGTTCTTCTAAGTTTTTTGGGGCTGAATCATGATTGTATTGCAAATCAGGAAACTAAGCTTCTGAATTCCGAAGGAGGATGCGATAGCATGTTCTTGATTTACGTCTGGATTATGAAAATAGCGAGAAACATTGCTTTTCTAATCATTTGATTTTTATCTTACCTCCAATATTGTCGGAAGAGCTGTTTCTTTTTCATCAATTTCCTTACTGATAGCTGCCCGTCAACCATTATATTGTTTTCCCCAAGTTTTGTCTACTTCCCGTATCGGAACCCGTTACTCCATATACTTTCCTGTACATAAGCGTGGACCTGAGCGATCTTTCGACCTATGTAGGGTAAAAGTCTGGGATACTCGAGACCCTTCCGCTTCGAAACATGCTTGACCTTCTCGGTCACACGGCTCTCCTTGTGACTTCACGCAACGGCACTATACCGGATTTTGCCTCTCTTGGATTTAAGTTTCTTGCGGTGTACTCGATTATAGACATTATCGGAGATGGAGAGATGACTCTTCCTGCACCTGTATGCCATGAACTTATAGAACAGCCAGTCTATGAATTTCTGTAATACATTGTATGTCCTGCTTGCGTATGTGTGGTTGAAGTAGTTAGTCCAGCCCATGATAAGGTAGTTTAATCCCCCCTCATGGCTCCCTTTTCATTGATGGCAAGATTCTTCCTGTTTAGTACCTGTTTTGCCTTTTCCCTGAAGTTCTTCACTCCTTTCCTTGGGGGCCTGGCATATGGTGACATCTTTCCTCTTCCTTGTTATGCATCTCTGGAAGAAGTGGAAGTCAATGAAGTCAAAGCCTTCCCTTGTTGTGGTTATCCTGCTCTTCTCTTCGTTAAGGGACAGCTTGAGTTTATCCAGCAGTTGCCTAATGATTGCCGCGATCGCCATGATTGTTTTAGGATTACTGAGTGATAATATCACCATGCCGTCCACCCATCGTATGAGGTGCGCATCGTATTCCTGTGCAGCGTACCTGCCCTCTTCATCCCAGAAACCGTCTATAAGGTTCAGGTATGTGTTCGCAAGAAGTGGTAATATGACACCGCCCTAGCGGTGTGCCGAGGGTGGGATATGTCGTTTACCCAGTATACGGCGCCTGCCCTGAGCCATCCCCTGAAACGGGGAAGAAAAAAGCTGTCCATTTTCCCCTTTTCTATCAGAGATATCATTCATTATCCTGCGATCAATGCTGTCTAAGAACGAGGATATGTCCATGTCCACGATCTCGGTGCATCCATAATTCGTGTATTTCCGTACCTCAAGCGATGCCTCCTTTGCCGACCTGTTCAGCCGGTACCATAACTGCAGTCATGGAAATCGGCATCAGATCTTTTCCAGGATGAGTCAAACTTAACCTCTTTGACGTACCATGGTTACTCTAGAGTCGGTGCTTATTGAATAATTCATTATTAACCATATTAAAGAAATGAGTTCGGATGTGTATACACCTATCGAAGATTGATTAGATCCAAAAAAAATAAATAAAAAAAATAAAAAATGGGTAAAAAATTAGCTGGTATAGGTCAGGAAATTATACAGTGTGTCAGCTCCGCCACCAATCATAACATTTTCCTGGTAGTTTTGTATGGAACTAGGTGTGATATGCGAGCTAACGACAAAGTATTGAACCTGTTGGAACAGTTCTACCTGGAATGTCAGGTTTATGAACATTCTGTCCATCTGTAATGCGTATGATTCCTGGGCCGACCCGGCACTGGCGAAGGTTTCGTTGTAAAGAGTGCTCATATTATGCATTTGTCCAGCTTCTGTTGCATTATGTATTGGGTTTGACGAACTTCCTATCCATGATGGGTACATTCCATCAGTTGCAGGATAAACTGACAGAGTAGAGCTGGGCAAAGCCATTGGTTTCAGATAATCCGTTGGGAACGGGTAATCAGGGGCCCATCCAAGCAAGTATATTGGCATTGGGTTTGTGCCAGGTCCAGTACCATATTCATAGTTTATTAGCTGGTTGAAAGGCGTAGGTTCCTGCTGAATTGCGATGCCAGTTACTTGGAGTATATAGTTGGTCCAAGTGGATATTCCCGCCTGATCAACAGGATCAGGCGTGTTATAGAATATAGGAAGCGTTACCTGTTTTCCGTTGTACATCAATTTTCCTCCGGACATTGTTAAGTTAAGTTTAGCCCCGCTGTGAGCCATAAAAGTATCCCAGTAATTTTTAGCTATGGTCAAGTCGAAGTATGGTACATGCCCACCAGTCGAAGCGTTTAGTTGAGCTGGTGTTTGATAGTATGCCATACCCTGAGGTATGATGCCAGCAAAGAACGCACCAAATGAATATTGCGGATAGGCAGGATTACCAAGTTGGTCCTGAAGGTATTTTGTTTCATTGTACGCATATGCAAACGCAGCTCTTGCATTTGGGCTTGTGAACATGGCGGCTGGAACATTTGCGCTCGGATCAATATTTGCAAGAGTTGCAGTATTTACTAGTGCGTTGAAATTGTAGAAGAAAACTGACAGCGATGGGAATCCAAATATATTTGCCTTACCTGAGTCTTTAAGCGCTACTGCATTTCCCCACGACGATGTTGGTATTCCTCCCTGCTGGGCTGATCCACCCTGTAACTCTAGATACGGAGTATTTGTATTACTCAAATATTGTATTGCGACTGTTTTAATCGTCGGAGCAGGATACCAAGAGCCGGGCGCTTTGTAATATGGATTTGCCTGAAGCACTATCTCCTGTCCTGGTAGTATATACTCTATGGTATACGGACCATCAGCCATCACGTGATTCTGAATGTATGTATTGTATGACCCCGACTGCCCAAAAACTTTATATGCTTGGAACCCAGCAGGAGTGAATGTAATTGCCGCACCATTTGCTATAAACCAGGAAGCTTCGGAAACATAATCTCCCGATGCAGTGAGAACCTGGAATGCCAACGTTGGCGTCACTGGTTGCTGGAAGTGTATAGTTAAGGTATTCGAGGCATTGTTGTAGGTAATGTTGTCAGTAATATTGTGATAGGTGTTCGTAACGTAATAGTTCCCAGGTAGTACATATTGACCAAGTATCCATCCAGGATCGTTAGCATTTATGAAAAGCAGGTCACGGACAAGAGAGTAGTATACATCATATGCCTTGACAGGTTGTCCATTGGCAAAGCTTGCGTTTGCTCGTATTGTAAACGTGTAGTTTTCGTAGGGCTGAAGAGCTGTAGAGTAGGTAACTGTTTGTCCTGCCTCATTGGTATAGCTGGATGTGTAAGTTTTGGAATAATTATTGATACCGCCGTTTGTAATGTTCGGAAGCTGAGTTGCTAGGAAAGGATTGAAAGAAATTGTGCTATTTCCATTATACACCAAGAGTCCGGGATTAGTGTTATCAAGTATCTCATTACTGACCGTATCATAAGCTATTGCTGGATCCAGTGTTCTGTATCCACCAGCGGCTAATTCTGCATTAGTGTATATTGCATTTGATGAACTTGGCACACTGACATGGTTGAAAATAGGTATGTTAACGAATATGGAAGTAGTTGTTAGTGTTCCGTAATTAATCACACCTGTAGTAGTATTAACGACAGCACTAGAGGTGAACAGTTCAAGAGTGTAGTATCCACTGGTAAGTCCATTGAGATAATAGATCATATTTCCTGGTGCCTGATATAAATAAAACGGACTGGATGAATTTCCCAGATTGTTAGCAACAAACTGATAATTCTGCTGTTGAATCATGTTAGCTCCTTGATATACGTCCATTGACTGATTTACTGTTTGATAAGAACTATTAGCTGGAGAGCCTGCTCCCATGGAATATGTCAGATTAACACCTGGCGCAAAAATCAATGGGTTCAAAATAAGTGGAGCGCTTGAATTGCTATTAAGAAGCAAAGTACCGTATGATGCGTTGAAATCCTTTAAAGCTGACGTCGGATATCCAACGGTAAGCGGTATGAGATTGTTGCTTGATGTTGTACTACCATAATTAACGCTGTACATTATGAAATAATCTCCTGTTGTGTTATAAGTGTGGCTGATCTTCAAACTATTTCCCGTACTGTTAAATGTATTGTAAGTACCATCTCCAAACCAAACAGAAACATTCTTGAAACTGCTAGACTCGTTCACATAAAACGAGTAAGTCGATCCAAGTCCTACTGCTTCCTGCGTGGTTGTAACTACATTCGCACTGACACCACTGCTTGTTGATGGGTGGTAAAAAGCTAATACAGCAAAGGCCGCTAATATGACTACCAACACAACTATCACCGCATAAAATTTCACGTTAGTTGTTGGTTTCTTAGCAGGTCCCCTTGTTCTATCTACTTTCGGTTCACTACTATTATTTTCCATTTTGTTCCTCCAAAGAGTTGTGCGTCTATATTCAAATTTATGTATATAAACCCTTTTGTCGTTGCAAATGTGTTTGCTAATTCATTATGCCTCCGTCATTCGCCTCATTTAGTTGAAGCAGATGACCTTCATGGAGATTCCCCTTGCCATGTTTTCAGGCTTTATGGCCTTGATTATTTCTCCCATGGTTCTTTTCAGGCCAGAGAAATAGATTACAACGATCCACCTTTAACCGTATTCATTGTCCTTTTTCCACTGCTTCTCACCGATCTTCCTGACCCGTCTGACGCCTATTGCCCTGGAAGGTGATCCTCTCGACTGCGTGAATGCATTCTCCCTCGTAGGAATCGCCGCTTTACTGCCAAGGAAGCTATGTGTATAACCCTATTGTCTCGAAGTCGGGCGTCAAACTACACAATAACCACATGACACCATTTTACAATGGCCTTCAGGCACCCTCTTTCAGTATAGGGAAATTGAAACCGAGATCATGTAGATCGATGCCATCAATGAAAGCATCCATGAACCTGGCTGGATTATCCTGTCCTATATAGTTTTCAATCATGTCAGGAAGCAACAAGAGCTGTCTTCTGCCTGCTCCAGAAACGTAAGACCCACTCATCACGCTGTATATTACTGAGTCATGAATATATCTATAGCTTCTAAAAGTCGTACAATTCAGGGTCTAATAATTTTCACACAGTCTCGTGGATGATTAAGAATTCAGGGAAGCGAAAGGACATTTTTGAGTCTATAAGCTCATGCCGTGGTGGTAAATATAGGGGGATTTGGTCAATATAGGACTTAGTATTACAGCGGTTCGCAATTATTACTAAAGTGAAATCTGGAAGCTAGATAAACCTATACTGAGCAATTATTTTCGTTTCTTGTAATACCAAGGGACTACTCCTCTCCCCCAAAATTTACTGTATACGACTATTTCCATGTAAATAAATAATGATTCCGAAAAAAATATTAGGATAAGTACGTACACAGACAGCAACTGAACCCCGCCAAAATAAAATGATAAAACATAATTCTCAGCATGGAATCCAGATACAAAAGTATAGGGTTCAGGAAGAAGTAGGATATCTATAATTAATGAAACTACGATAAATCCTCCTTTAACGAAATCTGCAAAAATATAGCCTAATAATTGAGTTTTTGTAAGATCTTTTGATGAAATTTCGCGCTCATTTTTATCCTTTAATTCAGGTAGGTATCTCGACATCAGGAATCTCTTCGTCTTTGGGTTGACTTTTGTCCTCATAGATTAGACATGAAACAAAATGTCCCGTAGTAACCTCTTTAAGTCTAGGGATATCATACTTTATGAAAGTTATCACAACTTTATCTGCAGACAGGAGTTCAACTTCAGCTATGGCTAAAAATTTTACCCCGCCTTTCAGTTCGCTCTCCTTCCGTATAAGATTTTTCATAAATCTCACAGATTCTTGAGTGTCAGATAACGGAGACTCAAAATGAATTTCAATTTCATTTTTTTCGGTGTCGCTTATTATACTCACAATTCTTGGAAACATCTTCGCTTCTGGATTCCTGAATGGATCAAGCATATCTCTTATTGGTTCGGCAAGATCGGAAGCCGACCATCCGCAATTCTTCATAGCCACTGGGCACCTAGGGTGAAAATAGCAGCCAGTAGGCGGGTTTGATGGGCTAGGAATTTCACCCTCAAGTATAATTCTATTAATTTTTGTTTTTGGATCCGGAATAGGTATAGCAGATAAAAGAGCTTTAGTATACGGATGTAACATCTTCGTAAACAAGGCGTTCGTTTCAGCCAATTCAACGACTTTACCGAGATACATGACTGCAACCTTATCCGCCATCATTCTGATGACGCTAAGGTGGTGAGATATAAATATAAAGCTTATGTTTCGCTCCTGCTGAATACTTCTCAATAGATTTAATATTTGAGCTTGGACTGAAACATCAAGAGCCGACGTCGGTTCATCTAATATCAATACTTTTGGATTTATAACTAAAGATCGTGCGATCCCTATTCTCTGCCGCTGACCTCCACTGAATTCGTGGGGAAATCTATATAGATGATCTTCGCTGAGTCCTATCTTTTGAATAATATCTAAAGTTTCTTTGAAAATATCACTTGCATTCATTTTGGTCAGAAGTTTCATCGGTTCTGCTATAATATCCTTTACTAACATTCTTGGATCCAGAGAACTATAAGGGTCCTGAAATACCGGTTGTATTAGTTTTCTATATTCTTTCATATCTCTCTTAGGTATTTTTGTAAGAGAATATTTTTTTCTGAGCGGCTCCAGTTCTTTCATTACCTCTCTTACTCCAGGGTCTTTGTCACTGGAACCGGCATTTCTCAACTTAATTTCAGTCAATTTCTGTTCAAGTGTAATTATATTATTCATTATTTCTGATGGAAGGTTCAAGTACACGTTTCCAGCTGTAGGCTCAATAAGCCTCAAGACGCTTCTTCCAAGGGTTGTTTTACCACATCCTGTCTCCCCTACTATACCTATTGTCTCTCCCTCTCTCAGAGAGAACGAGATATCATCTAGGGCTCTAACCTGACCCTTAGACTTCCTTAATCCTGAAGAAACATCAAAATACTTTTTTATATGCGATACGTAGAGTACCGTATTGTTTTGTTCGCTATTCTCACTCATCCGATTCCACCTCATTTGAAAACAGGAAACACGCAACTTTTTGATTCTTGTTATCATTTAGCGCCAGTAATTTAGGTTTATCAGTTTCACAAATGTTCATCCTGAATGTACATCTAGGATGAAATCTGCATCCACTTGGTGGTGCTATTAGATTAGGAACAGATCCTGGGATGGATTCAAGAATGTCAGCACGCTTAACATCAGCCCTTGGAATTGACTTTAACAGACCGATAGTGTACGGATGTTTGGGGTTATAAAAAATATCATTAACGGGTGCTTCCTCAACTAGATTACCTGCGTACATAATACCTATTTTGTCACACATCTCCGCAACGACTCCTAAGTCATGTGTAATGAATAATATAGATGTGCCAGTAACTACTTTTAAATCTTTAATAAGTTCCAGTATTTGTGCTTGAGTTGTTACGTCTAGTGCAGTAGTTGGCTCATCCGCTATCAGTATTTTTGGATTTGAAGATAGTGCCATCGCTATCATCACTCGTTGTTGCATACCCCCGCTCAGTTCATGGGGATAGGAGTCTATAACCCGTTCCGCACCTGCGATATTTACCAACTTCAATAATTCTAAAGTTCTTCTTCGTGCTTCTTTTACATACGGGATATCTATACGTTTTTTGAGTAATTTATACTTGACTCTAAACCAAAATAGTCTTTTGTTTGATTCCTTATATAAACTTCTAATTCTTTCTGACGTTTTTTGTATTAAGGCCAGATCTTTCTCTTCTTCGGCAGTTAATAGATTGGTGTGTAGTTTAAACGCCTCTTCTTCGGTCTTATAGTAGTCTCTAACTTTTTCTATACCTTTGAGATCTATCCCCTCTACCTGTTCAAATAGGAAATCCTCAAGATCTTTTTCTATTTGGTTTGAGGGAGCCGAAGAATTTAACAACTCCAATATAGAGTCTTGCGACTCCGCAACTCCGAACATACTTATCCACTGTGTTACATATTTTCTTTTCTCTGTATCGTCGTTTATTTTTGAAGCTTCCGTATAAAATGTCTTGATTTGCTCCTCTGTTATAGTTTCTCTCCGTATGATCGAATTTGAAATCTCTATTCTATTATGTAGCAAAATTGGTTCCATTATTTGTCTTCCTACCGTTAATACAGGATTTAAGGAAAGTGCAGGTTCCTGGAAGATCATTGAGACGGTTCTACCTCTTATTTTAGACAAAATAAAATTATGTCTCTTAATCATTTTCCTATTTCTCTTTACGATCACGTTTTTCTCTGAGATTATTTTTATTTTAGCTAATTTATCAAGATCCCCCATAATGTTAAAACCGTCAATGAATACTTTCCCTTTTACGATTCTACCGGGTGGATCTGGAATCAAGTCCATAACTGAAGTAGCTGTAACACTCTTACCACAGCCACTCTCGCCCACGAGACCCATTACTTCTCCTTTATCAATAGAGAAAGTTACTCTATCCAGTGCTTTTACTATGCCACCGGATGTAAAAAATTGAGTGGTAAGTCCTTCAACTTTAAGGTATGAATTATCCTTTATTCTTCTGATGTTTTCTTCTCCACTAATCATAATACCTATCTCCTCAATTTTGGATCAAGCACATCTCTAAGGCCGTCGCCTAAAAGATTTACTGCTATGACAAAAACAAACAAGAATATCCCTGGGAAAAGTACGGCCCACCAAGCTCCCACCGCCGTAAATTCACTTTCCCCTATTACTATTATATTACCCAATTCTGGTATATACGGGTTTGGAAGATGCATGAACCCTATGAAAACTAGGGTCGCAAATACGCCGACAATAGAACCAAGATCTAGCGACAACTGCACCATAACAGGAGACAGAACGTTTGGCATTAGATGCAGAAAAACGTTTCTTAACCCAGATGACCCAGATGCTGTAGATGCCTCAACATATTTCATAGACTTAAGAGATAGTGCCTGTCCTCTACTTATCCTAGCATAAGTAGGCCACCAGATTATAATTAGTGCATAAACAATATCCAACAAAGACGATGCTTGTAGAGCGAAGATTATTGCAAGAGCAAGCACCAAGGTAGGAACAGAGAAGAATATATCTGTTATCCTCATAACAATCTCGTCTAAGTAGCCGCCATAATAACCAGATATTGTTCCTAAAATAACGCCTATAGACGCCCCCACCCCTACAATAAATACGGTATATGTCAGATCCACCTTTAGAGAATATAGTATATATGGAAAAATCGGCATATTGTATTCTGTTTCTCCAAGAATATATGCCCACCCATGCGAGAATCCGGGACTCAGAGGCAGAAAGAAAGATTGACTACCTCCAGACAAAATATAATTTAGATATGGCTGCAAATATTGTGGGTCGACATAATCCAATATTGCGATTAAAAAGTATATAATAACTATAATTCCTCCAGCTGTAGCTAGTCTATTTTTTCCCAGTAATTTGAGAGTATACTTATAATCTTGCAACTTCGGGTGCTTTCTCTGTTTTATCACAATGTTTTCGTTAAGACTTTCCAATCATATCACCTTTAGTACCTTATCCTTGGATCGATTAATGCGTATACTACATCAACAATTAGATTCGCAAGTACTAGGATCAGCCCAAAAACAAGGGTTGTTCCAAGAACTCCATAAACTTGAGTTTGTACCGCAGCTTGTACAGTTAGAAGCCCCATACCTGGATAACTAAAAACTTCTTCTACTACGACGACTCCTCCCAAGAGAGAGGCTATGATTAGACCCATGACGGTGATCGTCGGTATTAATGCATTTTTTCTAATGTGCTCTCTAATAATAATTTTTTCTGGAACACCTTCAGACCGCGCAGTTTTAACATATTCTTGTCTTGCAGAATCGACCATGCCAGCTCTTATGAATCTCATGATTCCAGCAAGTAATCCATACGTTAATGTCAATACCGGAAGTATAGTATGCATCAAAGTGTTGAATGCCAGTTCTAGGTCCCCATGCAGAAGTGCATCGACTAAGACAATATGGGTTGGAGTTGTGATAAACAGATCTCCTGAAGAAAGCATCCACGCTGGTGGTGGATTTGGAATCGCGCTTGCAGAAAAGGCATTAGCTGACGGAAAGATTGGAATTAAACCTCCTTTAGCGAATATAGCCAAAAGAAAAGTCCCTAACACAAAAGCTGGAATAGCATATCCAATAAAAGTAAATATTCTTCCAAAGTGATCCGAAATAGTATTTGGTCTGGCACCAATGAAAGTGCCAAGTGGTATTGAAATAACTACAGCTAGTATACTAGCGATGATCACTAGTTGAGCAGTATTAGGGAAAAAAGTTGTAATAGCTCCGATCACCGACCCTGAATAAATTGGCACCACCATATAGCCCCAGTTCCCTTGAAGTAATCTAATGACATATTTACCAAACTGAAGTGGAAGAGGTAAACCGGGATGGTAAACTCCGTTTAGAGTGTAGGAGAGCCCTAAAATTTTTGCTCCCTCTGCCTCTTCTAACGGAGCATTGTGTGGTATTCCTGGAAATAGACTTAATTCAAGTAGAGAGTGCGGTAGAGACATGAAGAGTGCAAATACTAAAATTAATAAACCAGCCAATGTCGGTATAAGTAATAAAACTCTTCTTATAATGAAATATCTCAATTCCATACTACAACGTTCTCTTATATCAAAATGTAATATTTAATATTTAACTCTTCACGGGCTTTGTGACAATATTATTTTGAGTGGAGTCCCCTATAATCTTTAATCATGCCTGGGTTTGTATGTCTCAGGTTGTAAATGTTCATCTTCAGGCTCTCTTCCGTCTATTTTCTCTGAGGTATCTTCTTCCTAATCTTTGCAGGTATCTTTCTCTTGATCATTGAATTCACGGATTCGGATTTGGATCGCATGTGATAGCCCTCCAACCATGTCTGCGTGTTATCAACGAACTCGTATAACATCCTCTTCCATGATGCCACGCCTCTTGCACTGAATGTTGCATTTGTCTTAGGAAGGAAATATGGCGCTATGCTATATTCATCCACTATTGAACAGATCTTCCTTTTTGCATACAGTGAATCTCCCAGAATGACCTCAATCTGCGGGCACAGACCGACAGCTCTCTTATGGAGTGATCATCAGTGGTGGAAAAACAAGACATTATCTTTGTACGAACTCCCGCCGAGAAGGAAAAGTACTGGAAGTCATGCTTTCCCTTCGTGTGTAGGAAAGCATAGGATTCCTTCCTTTTCGGGTTATTCTCCTTCTCCATGCGTTGCTGGTTCCGCTTTGATTCGTAGTTGGCCTTCATTGTGTTTGGATCGCCTGCGCCATCGATGGAGAGTATCCTCTCAAGGGAACTGCCGGATTCGTTTATGATCCTGAGAACCTCATCCAGCAGCTTCTCTGTTCTTTCCAGATCGTAACCACACCCTATGGTCTTGTACGAGAATTCCAAAGAAATACCGAGCTTTTCACCGAACAGTCTTAAGAATCCCTGACGTATTCCCTTTATTTAATAGCCAGTTATAAGAGAGATAATATATTGTTAGAAAGATATAATGGGAGTCCAGGGGGGGTTTTACGAAATTCCCGCACTCTCCCCGGAGAATTGGTGGTCAGGATGCCTGAGAAATTTACTATTGAGCAAAATGAACAGACCGTCATTGAATCGTTCACTGCAACAAACATAGCAGAGCTGTGCAGAAGGCATGGTGTATCTGTTGCACAGTTCCACAGGTGGAAGGAACGGTTCCTGGAAGGTGCAAGGAAGGGTCTTGGTGAATCATCAAAGGGGAACGAGTACCAGAAGGAGATCAAGGATCTCAAGCGGCTTGCCGGTTACCGGACCCTTGCAATAGCCGCATTAAAAAAAGTGTACTTGTATAGCTTCGCCGTAATATCGCTGCGACACTGTTTTTCGTGGTATCCCTTAACAAAGTTCGGTATGGGTTTCTATCAATACTACTCCCAGCACCTCCTTTCTTCATATTTCAACTGAAGCCGGAAAATATGTGTTCTGCATCAAATTTATTCAGTGAATAGAATGTTTGTGACCGCACGACAAACAGTCATCGGAAAAATATCCCAAGTGAGTGAAAGCCTCTGTAACACGAGCTGGGAAGGCAATAGCCCCTGAGCTATACAAATACAAAAAAGTCAACAGGGGAGGAAATAATGATGGCTGTAAGTAAACTGAATGAAATCATATCTGTTTCAAGGATTTCTTGGATACTTGACGCACAAAGACCAACCATATACTGCTGGATGGACAGAAAGAATGATATGAAAGCAACAAGGAAGCCACGCATAGCTGGAAGTGCGAAATCCCAGATTCTAAATCTTTCAGAGGAGAATACGACATACAGAAATAGGAGAATTTGGGCACTTCTCAGGAACAGCGGTATCCATGTGAGCATAAAGACAGTCAGTAGAGTGATGAGGAGAAACAATCTCTCGCTTCCATATGCAAGGCACAGGAACCGCACAAGAGCGAAGTATTTAAGAAAACCTGAAGACATGAACATCCTCTGGGAGACTAACATACATTATATCGGCACATACAGTGAATGGATGGTCTATCTTATGAGCATAAAGGACTGTTTTTCAAAGAGGCGGTTTTCCTATGAACTTTCAAGATCATGCACTGCATAAGGGCTGTCGAAAAGGCATATGCAGCGAGATTTCCAGTGTAATCCACAGTAACCTTGTCCTGAGGACAGACAACTGTTCATAGTATATATCTAGGGAATTCAGCGACACCGTGAAGGTCCTTGGAATAACATCGAAATACATACAGAAGTATACGCCTGAGGATGATGGCTATATAGAAACATTCCTCAACTGACTGAAGACCGATTATATATGGTTGAATGACATCGAAACATTTCAGGATGCAGAGAACCTGATGAGATATGCCTTCACTGATTACGACACTGTGAGGCCACATTCATCCATCGATTTCATTCCGCCTGAGGAGTTCGAGAAGGGATGGATTGAAAATGAGAATTCCAGGAATGAATTCCCGGATGAGAGAAAAAGATAGGAAGAGAAAATGGTGAATAACAGAAACGAAAAGAAAAGGAGGTTGATGGAAAATGTCTCGTTGGAAGACGGAATATCTGTCCAGAATTAAGGGGACAGAACAATCACCATGCATGACTAATCACGGATTATGCATTTCTCACTGGTATTGATCTGATATTTCTTCCTCCGTACTCACCGGAATTGAACCCTATAGAAAGGGTGTGTTAGCTTTTAAAGAAGCATGCAACACACAACAGGTATTTCCGATTGCTGAGCGAGCTGAAGAATGCCATCTCTGACGAATTCAGTAAATATTTCAGACCAAATGAGGAGTTGAGAAAGCTATGCGTAATCAATTAAGTCGCTAAGTGTAAAACACTATCGCTGGAATTCCATCCGTTACCTGTTCTCCAGAAACGACTTTATGATCTTCTTCGTGCCGCGCCTGAGAACATCAGAAATCGATGATGTTGAAATCCCGAACTTCTGGGCCAGCTCCGTCATGGATATGCCTCTGTCAATATCATAGTAACCAAGGCTGAAAGCACTCTTTATTATGTCCATCTCCCTCTTGGTCAGCTCCTCGTCCTCATTGTCGAAGAATTCAATCACTCTTGGCTCAAGACCTGATTTCTCCAACTCTCCCTTCAGGTGGTACAGGCTTCTCTTTGATGGTACTACTATCCGGTAAACGATTGTATCAGTACCTATGGATCTCGTGCTCAGTATCGCAGCTTCCGATAACGCTATTTCCCGGCACGCGGAGCAGCTCCTGCTCTCTGCCCATATTGTGTTGTTACCGGCTTGCGTGAACTTTATGGACGCTTTCCTCAATTCTGTAACAATGGGCACCTGATCATCTGATTCCACGCGGTGAAGAGTGAGTTCAGAGGATATTTTCAGTCTTGACACCGAGGCTTTGAGGTTCAGCTGTCTAATAAGATTCGTAATACTGCAGTCATTTCGCTTCAGCTCGACCTCAGCCTGAATCGAGCTGTCACCACTCCTTGACACGATGCTTAATTCCCGGAAGCTTTATAACTATTTTGACCCCTATAAATACTTTAGACCTGATAATTCAGGCTGGAGCTTTAAATTTCATATATTTATTCATTACTAAGTGGAAATATGGATAAATCACATAATATACTCATGATAGCTCTTGTGGTCGTAGTCCTGGCATCAGGAGTGAGCCTCGGATACGCAGCTACCCACATCAATGCGACGCCAGCAAGCAAGGCGGTTTCCCTGACTCTTGTAATCAACCCGGACAGGTTCTTCAACAGTTCTGTCGGAACCCAACCTTCTTACTTCATACTCAACAACGGAACACTGCAGTCTGCGGAATACATATATCTCCCGCAATACAGTACAATAGCCCTCACCATAATTGACTGGGACAGCGGCTCTTCCTATGTCTCAGCGCAGTATGCCAATGTTTCGGGAACTTCAAACAACCAGGTGGCAATATACAACAGTACGGCGGTGAATGATACTTCAATGCCGCAAGCAAATGAAAGTCCATGGATGACTTCATTCGTGAATGTCTCCAACATAGCACATACATTCACGGTTTCAGGGAACGGGATGAATGTCAACATACCTGTTCAGGGTCTGTCTACCGAACTGGCAACATTCCAGACATCGGCACCCGGGCAGTATATCTGGGTCTGTAATGCCATGTGCGGGACCGGCCCTGGCGGAGCAGGCGGAGCAATGGCTACTGCAGGCTGGATGTGGGGATACATCAACGTGATGTAAATCACCCTACCCTTTTTTGACAAAAATTGATCAACTCATTCTGATTGGCTGATTCCCTTCAAGATGAGACAAATAAGCTTTTCTGGGGTTTGTAAACCCGGATTGCTCCATATGCCGATCCACTTATGGACCTTTGCTCCCTACAAACTCCCCTCAACGGGCAGGATAGAAGGTGGCCTGCTCATACATCCCAGGCTTTGTCCAATAGATAATCCTCGGGTATTTTGCAACATTGTAGTTTCTATATCATGACAATAGATTGATGTCGCATTCACACCCCCGCGGTCTCATTTTTATTCTGAATCTAAGAGAAAGACAAGCTTATAGCAAATCGGAGATTGCATCCACGCTTTCCCCTATGACACCGCCCAGGAGTTCGGTACCAATTATGCGCTGCATAAAGGACCTCTGCGGAGGGATCTTCCTCAACTTCACCTTCATTTTCAGCTCCGATGCCAGATCCTTCACGACCTGGTCGTAGGGCTTGATTCCATCTATAAGCTTCATGCCCAGGGCTGCAGAAGGCGTGAAGACCTCTCCTGTCGAAGCCTTTTCCATTTCCTCGCTGGATAGTTTCCTCTTCCTGCCAACCTCTGACCTGAATGTTTCAAAGATGTCGTTCAGGAGTGCCTGGTACTGATTCCTCTCTTCCTCATCCATGGCCCTGAACGGAGAAAGCATGTCCTTGTGTGCCCCAACCTTCATTATTGATACTTCAACCCCTATTTTTCTCAGCATGCCGGAAACATTAGGCATCATGCTTATGACACCTATGGAACCAACAAGGGATGTATGCATGCAGTATATTTTTCCTGCCGCGCATGCCATCCAGTAAGCCCCTGATGCCGCCATGCCCTCAACGTATGCATACACGGGCTTGCTTTCCGCAACTTCAAGCAGCTTGTTGTAGAGAATCTCTGTGGCATTGGCATCTCCGCCACCTGAGTCTATGGTGAGAACAAGGCCCCTTGCCTTCCTTGATCGCTTAACGTAATCCAGTGCCGGCAAATATTCAGCCGCCTTCTGCCGGGTTATCCTTCCCCGGAATTCTATTTCAGCTATAAACATGATTTCACAGGCTGTCCGGAAATTTATACATTTGCAAAGATACATGGTTGAACCGCATCGCCTTAGATTTGAGGTCAATGTTTATTTATGTATGCGGCAATACAAAAGAGAACCTGTAAGCGGTTCAAAGAGTTGATTCATTATGCAGAATGATCCGGCAAATGCTGAGAAAGAATTGAACACTGATCTGAATGTTATATTCAAGCCAAAGACCGTGGCTGTCATAGGTGCCTCGAGAGACCCGGACAAGATAGGTTACCAGATTGTCCTTAACCTGAAGGACGGCGGGTATACGGGCAGAATTGTCCCCATAAACCCGAAGGCTGAGGAAATCCTTGGAATAAAGTGCTATCCATCACTGAAGGATGTTGAGGGAGACATAGAGCTGGCGATCATCTCAATACCGGCCAAATACACACCGGCTGCTGCGAAAGAGTGCGGAGAGCGGGGAGTGAAGGGCATAATCATTGTCGCCTCCGGGTTTTCCGAGGTTGGAAACCACCAGCTTGAGGCTGACTTGGTGAACGCCCTGAAGGGTTACAGTACCAGGCTCCTTGGACCCAACGTAGTGGGCCTGATGAACAATACTATAAGGCTTAACGCTTCCTTCGGCCCATACCTGCCTTATCCTGGAAAGATAGGAATGGTATCCCAGAGCGGTGCCATGATCATCGCGCTGGATGCAAGGACATGGGTGGACAGGATTGGAATGAGTTACTTGGTGAGCATCGGGAACATGGCTGACCTGAATTTCTCGGACCTTGTGAATTTCCTTGTCAATGATGACGACACGTCATGCATATCCCTTTACGTGGAGGGAATAAAGGACGGCAGAAGTTTCCTTGATGCCGTTAAAGTGTCAAAGAAACCCATAGTCATGCTGAAATCCGGCCGGTCCATGCACGGTTCCATAGCGGCTTCGTCCCATACAGGATCGCTGGCCGGATCAGACAAGGTATATGATGGTGCGATGAAACAGGCTGGAATACTCAGGGCAAATACAATAGACGACCTGTTCGACAAGTCTCTTGCCCTGTCACTGCAGCCAACAATGAAAGGCCCGAATATGCTTATTATAACAAACGGTGGAGGAATAGGTGTACTTGCCACAGATGCGGGAGAAATGTATGGTGTTCCCGTCGACACTCCAGGCGACGCCCTCAGGCAGAAACTTTCCAAGTTCATGCCGGAATTCGGAAGCACAAAGAACCCCATAGACCTCACGGCAATGGCGACCGGCAGTTCTTATCAGGATGCTGTCAGGACTGCGCTGGATGACGACGGAGTCGATGGGCTGGTGGTCCTTTATTGCGAGGTCTCGAACCTTGACCCGCAGATTGCTGCCAAGTCCATCCTTAAGGGAAAGATGGAGGCAAGAAACGACAAGCCGATCTGTGTCGGGTTCGTTGGCGGAGAGCAGTCAAGAAGAGCAATAGAATGGCTGCAGAAGAACGAGATACCATCGTATCCTTCACCGGAAAAGGCTGTAATGTCCATGTCGACACTCAGGCAGCATGAGATCCTGAACCGGAGTATCTGCCTGGCAAACAGCGAGATAGATGGCCTAGACAGAACCGGGGTATCAGGGATACTCGCCGACCTGAAGAAATCGGGAACAACGGTGCTGAATGAGCTCGATTCCAAGAAGATTTTTTCAATGTATGGAATACCGGTAAACCGCATGGAGCTTGCAAAGAATGAGGGCGACCTGAAAAACGTAGCAGGGAAGTTCAAGTTCCCGGTTGCAATGAAGATACAGAGCCCTGACATTACGCACAAGTTCGACGTTGGAGGAGTAAGGCTGAACGTGAAATCCCAGGATGAAATGACAGCCGCCTTCAGGGATATTATGTCCACTGTAAAGGAAAAGGCTCCGGATGCAAGAATAGATGGAATCGTGGTAGAGGACATGCTCAAGCCGGGGCTTGAAACAATCGTGGGCACGCTGAAGGATCCAAGTTTTGGCCCGACCGTTATGTTCGGTATGGGCGGCACCAACGTAGAGGTTCTCGGTGACGTGTCCTTCAGGGTTGCACCGGTATGCCGCGAAGATGCATCTGCGATGATATCTGAAACCATGATATCAAAGCTGTTCAAGGGAACGCGCGGAAGACCTGACCTGGATTCTGAGGCAGTTATAGAAATCCTGATGAGAATCTCATGGCTTGCAAGGAATCATCCTGAAATCAAGGAGATTGACGCAAACCCCGTAATGGTGTATGATAAAGGCGCAGTGGCGGTTGACGCCAGGATAATACTGCAGTAACGGATGAAAGCAATGTGTCAGGTGCTGCCTATTTTTCCCACCTGACGATCCAGTTGTCCAGATCGCCCAGTATTGCTCGCAACTCCCTCCCTTTCTCGGAGAACGCGTAATGCACAGCAGGAGGTGCGCCCTGCGTAACAGTCCTGGCAATGATGCCTGCATCCACAAGGTCAGAAAGCCTGTCCGAAAGACTGCTTGAACTGATATTAGGTATCCTCCTCTTCAACTCATTGAACCTGACCGGTTCGCCAAGGGTTATTCCGTGCAGCACCGACAGAGTCCACGCCTTGAATAGCCTGTTGTAACCGTTCGTGATAATCTTGCAGTAACTCATTGTCTGTTGGTCAATGGCTTCGTACTTAGTAGTAACTTCCATACTATCTCAATAGGATAATACTACTTAGTTTAATAATCATATTGGTATTTCCACACATGGTTGATACAGAACAACAGAGGAACTGGACAGTAGACCAGTCACATACGACGGTGGAATTTTCGGTCAGG
This sequence comes from Thermoplasmatales archaeon, assembly GCA_016806715.1. Taxonomy (NCBI): domain Archaea; kingdom Methanobacteriati; phylum Thermoplasmatota; class Thermoplasmata; order Thermoplasmatales; species Thermoplasmatales archaeon. Next base: position 938,844 of record CP060531.1, read on the forward strand.
CACATGATGATATCAAGTGTCAAGGGATTTTTCGAGAAAGTTGAAGGCGAGATAACAGGAAGCCCGGAAAAATTACAGGATGGACATGCACATATCAGGATACTGACGGGTAGCGTCAGCACCAGGGACCAGACCAGGGACGGACACCTGAAGTCGCCGGATTTCTTCTATTCAGAGAAATACCCCTCAATGGACTTCGTGACAACTGAGATTACCGGGAAAACCGGCAATGAATACCTGATCAAGGGAAAACTCACCATAAGGGATGTCACGAAGGAAGTAACCCTTGACGGAGAGATGGAGGGCACCATAAAGGACCCGTACGGAAACAACAGGTTCGGCTTCTCGGCGGAGGGGGAAATCAACCGCGAAGACTTCGGGCTCAAGTGGAACTCAGTCCTTGAAACCGGCGGCGTGATGGTTGGAACAAAAGTAAAGATATCCATCCACATAGAAGCAGTAGAAAAGAAAAACTGATTGAAAAATTATTTACGCCTGCCACAAGGCAGGCAATTACTTTATTCCCCGTATTCCGTTGTCCGGTATATTTTTACCAGTGTCCCGCTAATGAATAGCATAAGCCCGATGCCTATTCCATAACCGGCTTCCTGAGACACAATAGAGGGGTTGAGTGGCATGATTATGAAGAGGATCACGATCGCACAGAAAACAAGGAATGCAGAGATCAGGGTGTATGTGACCGGTTTCATCTTTACGTCCTTCTTCTCGAGAGGTGTCAAGATCTCCCTCCGGTGGATGTGAGTGAAATCCAGCAGGACAAGATACGCCGTCAGCATGGCGAGCAATATTGCTGAGATTCCAACTGTCGGATTGAATGATATAATAGACGGGATTGCCAGTGAACCGGTGCCGAAAGCGGATATTCCCGTAAATGCCAGTAGTATGTAGACCATTCCCGGATTATTGAGCTTGGTCTTCCTGTATTTTATTGACCAGATTGCGGCCTCGACGACAACAAATATGGACAACCCTACAACCACGAAAAACAGTAAGACATCCATGTCAGGTATGAACATCGCAGGGGTAAGGGCTCCCCAGATAGACAATCCCACAAGATACGCAATGCCTATGATACCGAGTGAAACTGTCACAGGCCTGTCGATCATTGAGAGGCTGTTGTTCCGGTCAAGAACCGGAAGTGCGAGAAGATATAGAAGCGGGGCACCGGCAAAAATTACCGTCGCCCAGAAAGGATCGATTATGGATGAAACCTGGAAATCCATGGCCTTGTAAACGAACAGCAGGAACCACGGAGGGTACAGGGGACCGGAGAATGCCGTGCCCGCTGCAACCTGCGGAAATGGGCTGAAAAGGGTTGGAACGTTAGGCAGCGCGACCACGACGGATGGGATCAGGACGATGGCAGAAAATGTGTAAAGTGCTATCTGTACCATGAATAACATATTGTATGGATACCATGGCTTGTATTCGGATGTCTCCACATCCACTAGCGGTGCCCTGTATTTTGATTCACCCCTTCGGGGCATTATTGTGTTGTATTCTGCAAGGAAAAAATGCCCAAGGAATAGGATCCCTATTACTGCTACCAGAATTATGTGCCATCCCAACATCCTCTGAAACAGGGATGCTGTGGTACCATTGCCAAAGAATATGCCTTCAAGGTATGTCCCGATAACAGGGGTTTCAGCCGCTATACCCTTCCCGACTCCAGTCGCATTTGCGGCAAGGACATCCCCACTCATAGAATATCCAAAGAACCCAACTGCCAGCGTTGTCAGGAGCAGAAGGACTCCGGTAAACCACTGATTCTTTCTTGGTTTCTTGTAAGCACCGACAAAAAGGTTTCTCAAGAGATGCAGGTACAGCAGTGCTATCATTGCGTAAGCACCGTAAAGGTGTGTTGTGAGGATTATGGAACCAAATGGGGTGGAATTAAGAAAATTCTCGGTGCTCGTATAGGCTGAAGTTGGCTGGTAGTAGAATAGTATGACCAGCCCTGTTATGACCTCATACAGGAAAGCGAACATAACCATTGCTCCTGTCCAGTACCACATTCCACCCCTCTTTCTCATGTAATCCGGAACTTTTCTCGGAAGCGGTTGTGGATTGTTCATTATACGTATTATTTCATTATTTTCTCGTTCTGTCATTTTTGCACCAATTTCAGTCGTTTATTGTTGTAACATCGGTCTGGCTGGATGAAGATACCGGGTTCCCGCCACTGAGATCACTTGTGTGACCGAAGATTGTAGGACCTGCAAGAGATTTCACGGTGTATGTGTCGCTGCTGCTTTCCCAGCTCAGGATAACATTCGGCAATGGACTCTTGGTGGGTCCCGTTACCACGGAGAAACCCTTGTACGGATCGTATGTGCTCCCGTGGCAGTTGCAGTTTATGAAACCTGTGTTGCTGGCTCCAGAATGGCCGGGATGGTTTGGTATTGCTGTTCCCGGCTTGTAGAAGTGAATGGAGGGGGGAGTGCATCCAAGATGCTGGCATATCGCACTTGATGAAACAACAGATTTGTATGGCCCGGCACCGCCGGGGGATCTGAATGATCCTCCAGTTGCGGGTATCTGTACGTTGTAGGGGCTTATGGAAACGTCATTACCGCTTGAGTCACCCAGCCTGAGCAGGAAATTTGGTTCATTCTGGAGCGGGTAGTCAAAAACGACTGCTGCCGGGTTGTTCACCGTGAGGTCACTTGTCTTTATTGGCTTTCCCGTTGAAGCATTCACAAGCGTAAGTGTGGGGTATGTGGATATCCCGACACTTCCGGGTATCAGATTCTGGATTGCACCACGAGCGGCTCCTATTGTCACCGCACCCACCCCCAGCGCCATCATCACTTTCAGGAAATTGCGCCTGGATATATCCGGCGGTGTGCTATTCTTCGGTTCCTTCCTGACCTCAACCATCTCTTCACGACCAGATCATGAAACCGTGACTGAACCCATCATCCAGCCAGGAGTGGTCATTGCACCGGAGAGACTGCCGGGACCGCTGCCGCATGGGACATTGCACATCCAGTTATAACTCCCTGTGGTATTTGCATAAAACTGTGCAAACTCCACCATCTGGGTTCCCACAGGCACATTCAGGTCCTGGGCACTTCCAAATAAGTTCGGGATAGTGAATGTATGCGAGATATTGGCCTCTGACATGTTCTTCACAGCCATGGAATTATGGATTATGTTTATGGCGCTAGTGCCTGCGTTTGTTGCATTTATCATTGTACTGTTAAGTACATACACAACCCCCCCGATTGTTCCGGAGACGTTGGTGTAAGTTGCTGGAGTACCATAGCCAGGACCGGAGTCGTAATTAAATATTGTCAGATCTATGAGCCTGCCAGCCGGGATTGTGATGTTTGCCGAGGAATGCAGCGTGCCATTTTCAAGTACGAAATATGCAGGCTGGCTGGTCACCGTGCTGTTGAAATAGAGCCCGGGGATTATTACAAGATTCAGGTTGTACGGGCCGATGCTCACGGGAGTTCCTCCCTGATGGTTATACGCTATGCCGACGCCAATTCCGCCAACTACAACGATTGCAATCACTATTGAGTAGAATACCTTCTCGTTCATCTATTATCTAAAATCGTCATAATCTGCAGGATATAATTGAGTGACCTAATATATAAGGTGAATATCAAATAAGTAAATACGGGCAGATCACAGCTGATTCGGGGCGGTTTCATTCTCCAAGTATTTCTTTTGCTGCCTTGATGGGAACTATACAGATCATCTTCATGTCAGTTTCCGCTTTCATCCCGTGGTAAATGTTTGGAGGAATGAATATGAAACTGTCTGGTTTTGACTTGAAGACCCTGTCCCCGATGGTCACCTCGCCGTTTCCGGAAATCATGTAAATCTCGTGCTCGTAATCGTGCACATGATACGGCGTATTTTTGCCCTTCTCAACAGTTATCAAGCGCATGGAGAATGTGGGAGCACAGTCCCTGTGCGTGATGAGCCACCTTATCTTGGCTCCACCTGGCATGCTCATTTCCTGTACTTCCTTATGGTCTTTCACAAAACCCTTGACCTCGGACTGCATGGTTTGCCATGGTCTTACGCGAAATAAATGTTACCCTTCCTGACAAAATCCTGACGAAATAATTTCCTAATTAGAGAGCGAATAGAACGTTCCTGTAGAGGCATTCAGCATTCACGGAAAAGAGGCAAAATCCTTTAATGTGATACCCAATTGAACCTTCGTGCTTAGCAGGAGCGTCCCGAAAACCCCGGAAAAGGTTCATCACGAGCCGAAGTTTACCGCCACAGATTTACTGAGGGCAGATAGTGGGGGATGGCATAACCTTCCGCAAAGAGCAATCATTGTGTATTCAAAGCATCTTTACCAGATCATTTCTGAAAAACTCGGGCTGCTTCCCATAGATTACCCATACGATGGTTTCTTTGATCAATGTAAGGACGAGAGAGACAGGATGAGCCTCGTGCGGTTGTATCCAGGGGCACCGTTGACTGCTGCCACTGTGGAAGAAATGGCTGCTTTGGGCGCCAGAAAGTTCCTGATCCTGGGTACAGCCGGTTCAATCAGCGGAAAAGCGCATTTCAACGACATAGTGTTCTGTACCAGAGCCCTGAGAGATGAGGGGACCTCCTATCATTATTTGAAACCGTCGGTTTTCGCTTATCCGTCCGGTGATCTTACCGCGAATCTCCATAAGAAATCACTGGAATCAGGCATCAAGGCTCTGCGCGGACCAAGCTGGACCACGGATGCCCCGTACATGGAAACTGTCCTTGAGATTAAGGAATACAGAAGACGTGGCATTTTGACCGTAGAGATGGAAGCCTCAGCCCTGTTTGCTGTTACACGCTCGAAAGGACTCGAAGCTGCTGCGATCTTCTCCGTTTCCGACGAGCTCAATGAAGAAAACTGGACTGGAATGAAGCGTCCATTAGAAGGATTTGAAAAACTCTCCACTATCGCTGAGCTCTTCCAGGACTTATGATTGCATGGAAAAACAGGAAAGCGCTGGGAGGGAGATTCGAACTCCCGAGCTACGAGAGCACAAGCTTTCCAGACTTGCGCCTTACCAGGCTAGGCTATCCCAGCTCAAAGCGATTCCGATCCCATGAGCGTATATATAACTTGACCTCTCCCACGATCAGTCCTTTATGGAGTCAAACACCGTAATTGTGTGTGTCTTCTCAATGCCGTCCATGAGCCTCAGCCTTTCAAGGACAAAATGGGACAGATCCTTCATGCTCTGGCTCACCACGAGTATGATTATGTCCCATCCACCTGATATTATTGATACTGACAGCACATTCTCGAACCTTGACAGTTCCATGGCGAGAGTCTTCTGGTCAGTACGTGATTTAGAGTCGAAGTTTATGAGTATATAGGCCATAACGCTGAAGCCGATCTTCTCATAGTCAAGGTTCACGGTATAATTCCGGATTATTCCCTCACTACGAAGCTTCTTCATCCTTTCGAATACGGTAGCTCTTGGCATATCCAGTTTCGATGATATTGAGGATATCTTGTCTCTTCCGTTTTCTTTCAGGTATTCTATTAATCTTAAATCCATTTTGTCAACTTGTTTTGCCATATTCAGTTATTTGCATAAGTGCTATATATATTAATATGTTGTTTATCCGGATTTTTGTCTATAATTATTATTAAGTGTAAATTGTTAGCCTTCACTATGCAGAAAAGCGAATTTGAATATGTAAGGAATGAGGTGCAGAAATCAAGGGAGCACCTATCTGATGAGACAGTGATAAGGGCAGTGAAGATTCAGTCAGACATCAGGAACTATGCGGCCAGATTCCTCAGGGACTCCGGTTATGTTGAAATACCGCCAGTGATAATTTCGCCGCTTACCGATCCCCTTAACCATCCGGTGGTAGATCCAAAAATAGGCTCATACGGCGGCTATTTCTGGCTTACCAAGAGCATGATTTTTCACAAGCAGATAGCAGTGCAGACGCTGAAAAAGATATTCATAATGTCCCCGAACATCAGGCTGGAAATGGAGGAAAAACAGCTCACCGGCAGGCACCTCTATGAATTCACCCAGATAGATATTGAGGCGCTGGAGCATTCAAGGGAGGAGATGATTACGCTTGCGGAAAACATGATCAGGCATGTCATGAAACTACTTGGCAAGGAGAGCGCACAGGATCTTAAGTTTTTTGGCAGAACGCCGCCAGACTTCAGGGATAAATTCAGGCAGGTAAAGTACCTAGATGCCCAGCGGGAATATGGGGATCAGTTCGAGAAGGCAATATCGGAGTCTTCCACAGAGCCGGTATGGCTAGTTGACATACCACTTTCTGCCAGGGAATTCTATGACAGGGAATATGATGACCAACCCGGGATACTCAAGGACATGGACCTGCTGTGGCCGGAAGGTTTTGAGGAGGCGATATCCGGCGGGGAGAGGGAATTCAAGCTGGACAGGATCCTGGAAAGGGTGAGGAAAAAGGGGCAGACGGAAGATCAGTTCAAGTGGTTCATAGAACTTGCAAGAATGGGCATAAAGCCATCAGCAGGTTTTGGAATTGGTGTAGAGAGATTTGCCAGGTATGTTTGCGGGCTTGACAGGATTGAAATGGTTACACCTTTCCCGAAAGTTCCCGGGAAAGTATCGCTCTGAAATGGCGCCGGGGGGGAGATTCGAACTCCCGAGCTACAAGAGCAATAGATCTCGAATCTATCGCCTTACCGGGCTAGGCTACCCCGGCCGTGATGCCCAGAATATGCAAGAGCAACGGCATATTTTACCATTTTCTTTTTGGAATGGTTTCCTCAGTTCGGACCGGCTGGATGCCCTTTGACCCGTGAAACCCAGGCTAAAGGGAAATGTGTATTGTTATGAAATGCCAGCTAAGGTCAGTTCAATTTATTTTCCTGGTCCTTTGATGCCTTGTTTCCCTCTGTCCATGAGTCACTGACCTTTTCCATGTCGTGCTTTCCACTCACCATTGAACTCAAGCCGGCTAAAATTAGAATTACAAAACTGGCTAACAGGGCTGCGTGTATGCCAGTAATGAATTTCTGTGAAACGCCGCCCTGCAGCTTGGTTACGCCCAGGAAGACCTCAAAGGCAACGTATCTTGGAACTGAAATTGCTGCAATTGATAATGCAATCACATAGCTGAACAATGTGCCTATGTTTGACAGTGTCCTCAGGAGCCCGGATACCGACCCGTACAGTTCTCTCGGGGCTGCGGACATAACCGCACTGTTGTTTGAGGGCCAGAACATCGATCCTCCGAAGCCGGTTATAATTGACCCGATTACCACGATATATATGGAACTGGATGAGGTAAGCAGCAGGTACACAAGCACTCCGCCCGCCATGAGAAAAATGCCTGTGCTTGCCACTATTCTCGATCCAATCCGGTCGGACATCCTGCCCATATAGGGTGAAAAGAAGCTCGACACGATATACCCTGGAACCAGAATCAGCGAGGAATATAGAGGGCTGAATCCAAGTATTCCCTGCAGGTACATTATCAGGATAAACAGCACCGAAAGATAGCCCACTGCCTGGAGGGTGGCTGCAAGAAGCGAGAAGCTCAATACCTTTTCCTTGAATGCCCCTATGACTATGACCGGGTCACGTACCCTCCTTTCAATGATTATGAAGGGTATGAGGAGCAATACACCAACGAGCATGAGCAAGCCATTGGTTGCATCAAGGCCATTTCCGGCTAACTCTATTGCGCCGTATGAAGTCAGGCTGAGAAGAACAACCAGCAGTGCTGTGCCTGCAAAGTCAATGCCTGCCTTTGACCTCTTGTTGTCCCTGATGAATCGCGTACCTATGAAGAGTCCGATGATCCCTATAGGGACGTTAATGTAGAATATGTATCTCCACCCTATGAGAGTGGTGATTATTCCGCCAAGCACTATTCCCAGAGCTCCTCCAATAGTCCAGCCCATGCTCGTTATGCCGAATGCCCTCCCTCTCTCCTTAGGAGGGAAATAGTCAGCCACGATGGCGCTGCTGTTCCCCTGCAGTAATACTGCACCGAATCCTTGGAAAGCCCTCGCAGAAATGAGGAAAGTCACATTGGGCGAATAACCGGAAAGGGCTGAACCGGCTATGAATACGGCAAAGCCAAGATTAAACATCCTTCCCCGCCCAAATATGTCTCCAAGCCTTCCAAGCTGCGTTGTGAATGCCGCGAGAACCAGGAGATAGATGAGTATGACCCAGATTGTATCAAGAAACGGTGCATTTAGTTCATCTGTTATGGTGGGCAGGGCCAGTATTACAATTGTTGTGTCAATTGCCGACATCAGCATTCCAATGAGCACGCTGACAAGTATCAGGTTCTTTTTTTCAACCATTTTTTATCATGCCTTTGGAGTCGGTTCACTCCCGCGAGGTCGGAACACCCCAGCACCGGAAAACCGTCGGTAGAAAGTATGCTCGAATCCTAACGGCTATCGGCTCTGGAAAATGGCTAGCATTTATTTAATTATTAGCAGAGATCGGAAGCTACACTTTTGCGTATGTCATGAAACTACGCCTTCCCGCGGACAACCGCTCGCATTAGTTTTCGGGCTTTTTGTTGCCGGTGTTCAAAACTGTCTTGATTCTCTGGTATAAGCTGTCAGGCTCATCCTCAGCCAGCAGGTCGTCTATGAAGCTGTCAGGGTTCTTCCTGTACTCCAGATACTTCCTGAGATCCACTAAAAAGCGATCCAGATACTTTGTGCTGAATGGAGAATCTGCCATGTCGCACTCCACCCTGCCCAGGTTTATCTTTCCCCTGAGGCCTATGTATCCAACTGCGACGGAGACACTCTCCTCTTTCAGCTCATGTTTCGCCGCATACAGCCTGGCGTAAACGGAAAGTTGCTGCAGGTGCTCCGTAAGATAATCACGGGTCTTGTCGGTCTTGTAATCCAGGATGATTGTCTTGCCGGTTTTCTCGGAATTGAATACGGCATCAAGTTTTCCGGTGAACAGGACATCCTTTTCGGCACTAAGCGACGGAAAGAGCATTGATACTGGCAAAGTTATGGATTCTTCCGATCCTGTCTGGACTGCGTCATATTTGCTTGAGATCCTATCATTCACGGTCCTAGTGTTCTCAAGAAAAACTTTCTCATCGTCCTCCAGTTCACTCTCTTCCAGCTCTTTGAGGAAGTCACGCTGTGCATTCTCGTGCACCCTTGAACCGAGTTTCATGGCATCGCTTCCGTAAAACATTGCTATTATGTAACTTTTAAGGAAACGATAAGGTTCTTTTGTCGACTTGACAAGTGAGTATGAAAGCCTAGTCTTGCTTGAGAAGAATGAAGCGATCGATTCCCTGAGCCATGACGCATCGGCGTTAAGGATGGCCGAAGACTTTTCATAATGACCGTTCACAAAACTTGAATATGCCTCGTCGAAGTTCATGGGCGCAGGCTGAATGTCCTCCGCAGTGTTTGACAGTTTCTTTTCGCAGTAGCCTGGAACATAATACCTTTTCAGTGCACTTTCGTTTGCAACAATCGCGAGCGTCTTCTCCGCTCTCGTGAAAGCCACGAAATCTATCCGCTCGGATTCATCGTATATTTCCTCACGAACATCCACGCCTTTTACTGACTTTATAATTGAGTATGATACCGCGTCAATGAAACTCAGGGTCTTTCTCGAATCTTTCGGCACATAGAGCACATTCGTGAACTCCATCCCCTTTGCCTTGTGTACCGTGGTGAGGATTAACCTGCTTTTCTTTTCCGGCAAGTCGAAGGTTTCGTCGGTGGTGGAAAGATAATCCATGAATGCATCCAGGGTGAGTTCCGGGGATGTCTCAAAGAACTCCTTGACGTTTGCGTATATTGCCATTGCAGTTGAGAAATACTCCCTGCTGATGGATACCGATATTGGAATTATGATCTTTGTGAATGCACCGTAGAGGTCCTCCCTGGAGAATGATTTTCCAGCCATCTGTGGGAATCCGGAAAGTTCACTGTCAAGTTCCTCCTTTGCCCAGATCTTACGCCTTGTCCTCTCAGATATTTCAAACGCATTCTTCAGGGAAATGCCTGAGAATGGAGTGAATATGGCCCTTAATTTTGCCTCCGGGTCATCCGAAAATATGGATGTGATGTAATCCATTACATCGTTCCTTGCGATTATGTGGGAACTGTATCCATTTGTAGAAGAATACTGTACACCCTTCCTGTCGAGAATCTTTGATATCTGCGTGAGCTGCCCGTTGGTTCTTGTTATTATTGCCACATTATCCCTATCACCCAGGGAGGGAATCATTGAAACTGCAAGCGATGCAGCCTCTGCTTCGGGATCGTTTGATGCCACGAGGCTCACCTTCTCCCCATCTACGCTGGAGGAACTCCTGAATTCTTTCAGCTCAGAGTAAATTTCAGGGTTCCTTACGCTCCCAAGGAAAACCTCCTTTGAATATCCTATGATGTTTTCGGTGCTGCGGTGGTTTTCACCCATTGTGAGCCTGCGTGCCCCCTCTATATTCCTTATCCTGTCAAAATTCTTGAGACTGCCACCCTGGAACCCGAATATGGACTGTTTCCTGTCCCCCACAGCGAAAATCTTCACCCCGGACCTCAGGGCGATTTCAGCCTCGATTTCGCTGACATCCTGCAGTTCATCCACCAGGACGTACTTATACACCGGCCCCGTGAAATTCTTCAGGAACATAAGTAGCAGGTCGTTGTGATCGGCAACATTGCTGCGTTCCTTCTTCATTTTCTCATAGTGCGAGTATGCATTGACAAAATATTCCAGGAATTTTGTGTTCTCTTCCTCCGTTATATTCCTGATAGTCATTTCAGAATAGAGCCTGTGGAGTTCAGAACTTACTCTCCCCATATTTATGTCAACCGGCAGTATGCCAAATGCCTTCACATATCGTATCGCATTCTCCACTTTTGGGATGATCTCGGAAAGGATGTAGTCCTGAGAGTAGTTAAGCGCCTTTTCCTTCTTGAAGCTGCGATAGATTGCATACCTGATCAGGTTGTTGGAAGCCATTGTCAGGTTAATTCCCTTCGAGGCAAGATATCGGAATGCGTAGCTGTGAAAGGTGGAAATTTCCATGTTGTAAGCCCTGTATGGTTCGATGCCGTTCTTCAGCATTTTCTCGGAAATTCTCGACAACATCTCGTCCGCGGCCTTGTTGGTGAATGTCAGGCACAGTATCTCATTCTCCCCGACACCATTCCTGATGAGATCAACAGCATAGTTGGCTAGTTCCTCAGTTTTTCCCGTCCCAGGGTTTGCAACAATAATTACGTTATTTCCCATTGCCTCTTCTGCCGACACCATTACCTGTGGCTAACTGCAAAAACCATTAAAAAGGTTGTCTATTCAGTTTCAAGAAGAGGTTCGGGTAATCTCTGATGTGTTTGCATAAACCTTTGGGCACAAAAACCATGCCAGTCTTGATGGCACGTTGCCTCCAGTTTCCTGTGCAACTGATTTAAGGGTTACACCGCCAAAACCGATGAGAGCAGGAAGAGAGGTAATAATATAACCAGAAACACAGGAGAAAGAGCCTTAGATAGCAAGATAAAATGCCAGAATAATAATATTTGGCAATAGTACAATATCTCACTTGCGGAATGCCCTGAATACTGCCAGAGGTAAAAAAAAGGCTTACGGTTGCATTGGAGCAGAGACCTTGAACTCTATCCTGTCATCACTCATTTCTTATATTCCTCAAATTTTTTGAGAGAATCCCAAATACCACGCTTCCTGATGTATTCCAATGTAGTTCCATATTCGCGTTTCAATCTCGGATCAACTACATGGGGGAGATATAAACCTATACCCGCAAACACGAGAACGGTCAATGCAACGGCAGACATCATTAGCGCATCTGTCGGCCTGAGAGCTAGAAGAAGGTAGAGTAAACTAATCAAGAACGCGTATATAGGGACAAAAGAGATTGAAAAGAATAACCACATCTTTCTGGCCTCATTGGCAGTCATTTTCAATGATTTGATGTCCACCCTAACGTAAATGAAAATAAAAAGAGCGAGAAGGATCGTCGTTATTGACCAAACGATTGTTCGGTAATCCATTTTCAATCGTACCTCACGTTTATAGAAGACAGCGACACAGAAGGTGAAACACTAGTTTGCATTTGATTGAGGTGATTCAAGGCAACCGAGGAAGAGGGCAAAACAAAAACGACCACTATCACCGACGATGTAAGGACCACCACTGCGTTTCCTGGCTCTTTTTCGCCAAGTCCCATGGTTAACCTTACCTGTTTCCAATATTAAAGTCATGGCATGGAGAATACTGCGGAAGTTTCATCACCATTTTGGCCGTAGACATGATAATTTTTATCACAGATTGGCGAAACCCATATTATTGAGGTCAAATATCCCTTGAACGGGTGTAGAAAAGTTTATTTTCAGGAGAAGGAACCATAATATGCTCTTGCAATACGGAGTAAGGGTCTTCCATGGAGGATCAGGCTATTTAATTCCGGTTATACCTTAACGGAAACTGTGCCCGCTTCATTGATCCTCAAGGGCAGGCTTATCCCATGCCTTGCGCGACGTATCATGTCCGGAATGCCCATCCTCCACGAAAGCAGGGACTGGATCATCATCAGGACATTATACGCAACCATGGCGGTGAATATCTGTACCATTATACCGTTTAGCTTCTTCGAGATGAGGTGATCGATCTTCCCCGGTTGGGATTGGAGATGATGGTTATTTATGTGAACGTTAATATACAATGTTCCGTTATTTATATATGTTATGGAAAGATGTGGATTATAAGGTAGCGACAAGATGCATAATATCTTTCTCTGGAAGTTCTTCGCTATTTGATTATTCACGTGAGCATGACCTGTACGCTCCTGTAATAATTAAAAAGATAGACAGTTCCTTTTTTCTGACCCTGCTAATCAAGGGAGACATTCCCATTAACAATTCCGCAGGTTTCTTTCTGAAAAAATTCGGCGGCAAAGAGGGGGGTGGATTCTGGTATGTAAAATTTCCTCTGGAGTCATTCATTGGTAATGAGATCATAGAGCAGATAAATGAGATGCCGTCAGCGGTAATGGGATATCTTTATCTAAAAAATGGAAGGTTGTTTGCTGATTTCAGGTTTCATCAATCCAAATCCACAGAGGTTTCAGGTCTTTTGATGACTCACTTGGAAAAAGATGAGGAAACCGCTATTGAATCCATTTTTCCCGGTTCTGGAGAAATATCATTCCTCTCGGGAATGAATGCGCTGATTCCACTCTCCATGATCAAGTACTCCATTCCTGCCGTGAACGATGATCCACTGGAGAAGTGCCTCTCCATGAACGGTGGAATTGCACAGGTGGAGAAAAAGGCAGGAGTAAAATATCGTGCGTTGATCTACCTAAACTCTCATCCGATCGAAATGGATGGTATCAGGACGATTTCGGACGAAGATCATGTATACGAGGCGGAAGGGGACAATTCTCTGCTTCAGGAGATAAGAAGAATAGGAAACGATAACGTCATTTTCCGTGCGTCCCAGTTTGCAAGGGTTGTTCAAGAGAGACTGACGACTTCAGTTTTCCTTCCATCGTATCAGACCGGGGATTTTCTTAAGATACTTGCAAGAGTGGAGTGCGAGACGGAGAGTGCTCTGTTTTTACACTGCGTCCTGCCATTCTCGCCCGATTTATTCGAGATCATCTAGGAGATTTGACAAGATGATGTTGAAAAATTGTGCAGTCTTAAAGCTTCATGCTGTTAACCCGAGATTCCTGAATGTTGGGGAGATGAAGATAGGAGAGAAAGATCATTTTCACGTGATAGGAAGGGAAAGGGGAGAGTGGTTCTTTTACAGGCGTATCGACCAGAAACTGACCGAGAAAGAGTTGAAATCTCTCCGCGATTACAACTGGAAAATCGATGTGACCTACGACGTAACCCCCTCAACCAATATTATAAGAGCGGAAATACCGAAATTTCAGGGAAAGTTCTACAACGAAATCAACAACATAACCGGTGTCAGGGTGTTTCCTGTTACATTCCAGAGCGGTGGGGATGTATACATTAGTGTTGAATTTACTGAAAATAAGATTGCGGAAATTTCAGATAAAATCCTGGATTTTGTCAACAAAGACTATTCTTACAAAAGAAGCGTAATTTACATGGGGCCACAACAAGGCGGGAAACCATATCTGCTGAATCTTTATTTATCCATGGGAAACAGCCCACACGATCTAACGTTCGTTAAAACCAGATGGTCTTTCAATGGAAATGAAGCGACAATGGAAAACGAAGGGGTCTTCCAGAACATGGGAGAATTTGTCCCAAAACAATTCGTGGACGATAAAACCGATGAACTAATATGGAAGATGAGGTCCGAAGAAATTAAGGGGCGAGCTCAGGCCGACATCATAGATAAGAAAAATCTCATTGTGGAGATGAAAGTGAGATCAAGATTTTTTTCTGATTTCTACCAGAGTGTAATAAAGGAATACTGTGGAACAATTTTCTCCGGGTTCAAGTGCGAGGAAGGCGGATTGACCAGCTATTATATCGTGGAAAAACGTGCCCAGCAGACTTTCCTGCGTGGATTACAGAGACACTGGAATCTCGAGGGTCGCAAGTATCACTCTAACTGCCTGCTGGAGGTCAGCGACTTCGGACTTTACGAAAATATTGCCGACCTACCATTCTGACAAGTATCGATTATGTTTTTTAACGGAAGTTCCGAGCTGTGCTCTCGATGCGGAAACATGAAGCACGCCCTGAAACTCTCCGACAGGATGTATCACGCAATGTCTGCGGCCTGACAATGGACAGGGATCTCAACGCTGCAAGAAACATTGGGGTACTTGGTAAATCTGAGTACTTCAGGCTGCAGTCAACCAGCCAATCGTCGCGGTTCAATGATCTGCCCGTAGGCAGAGGGGAGACCAGCGACAAGCTCCGAAGCCTTAGCGAGGAGTAGTTGACGTGTCTACATTGTCATTCTCATTTTGAAATAGAATTCAACAAATATCAATCCGGCAAGTTATGAAGTACCATATTCCGGCCTACTCTCCATGCTGAAGTAATGGAGATTCCTGCTTCATTGACCGTTGCCTCCTTCATGGAGACGGGATGTTTTACCGCTTCCTTCGTCTCCCTGACATGATAATAAAATACGCCTTCACATTGCAGGAGCATGGATGTATCGGAATTCTTTGGAAAGAATGCTGAAAAATATGCAAAAAGTCTTTCGCATGCGAAGGGTGAGGATCTTTCTATCCTGGTTTCACACCTGCCTCTGAATGAGGGTATGT
This sequence comes from Thermoplasmatales archaeon, assembly GCA_016806715.1. Classification (NCBI taxonomy): domain Archaea; kingdom Methanobacteriati; phylum Thermoplasmatota; class Thermoplasmata; order Thermoplasmatales; species Thermoplasmatales archaeon. Next base: position 954,084 of record CP060531.1, read on the forward strand.
CCGCGCTTGATGTTGCCGCGGGCACTGGCTTTACATCGCTCGCCTTATCGGAGCACGTAGGCGTTATTACTGCATTTGACAGGACCGTTCAGATGCTCGAGGAGGCAAAGAAGCTGTTTGAGAAAGAGGGCAGAAAAAATGCTGTTTTCGTAAGGGGAGACGTCAGCGAGATGCCTTTCCTGGATAGATCGTTCGACGTAGTGACATGCAGGAGAGCAGCCCATCATTTCCACAACAAGATTCAATTCCTCGGGGAGGCAAATCGTGTGCTCAAGAGCGGCGGATATTTGGGGCTTGTTGACATGGTATCCCCGGAAAATGATGAAATGGACATGTTCAACAACCTGGAGCGGTTAAGAGATCATTCACACGCTTCTGCGGGGAGTGCAAAATTCTGGAAAAGAGCTGTGGAAGGAATGGGGATGGAGATAACCTTTGTAGAGGAGTTCCCTGAGAGGGTAAGCTTCGAGAAATGGCTCTATCCCGTTGACACGAAATCCAGTGAAGGGAAGGAGTGCATAGACTATCTGGAGAATAACCGCGTGAAATTCAGTAACCTGATAAACTATGATGGTGAGGGATTCATAAAGTCACGAATCGTACTGGTGGCCAGGAAAGCTTGATCATGTTTTGAGCCGTCCTATTTTTAGAGCCATTTGCTCACTTTTATTCCACACAAAAAACCTTTTCACCAAAAATGAGATGGTCACTTGTGAACATGGAAAATGATATCCAGTTTCCGGAAGCAATTCATGAGAATATTTTATTCGAGAATCTCAGGACTTTATTTGTTGTCCTTGGCCTCGTTTCTGTCATGGCGGCAGGAGTTGTGATATACCAATCCCCGATGTTGAGTTACCTTCTTTTAAGCTATGCGTTCTTCATAATCATCGTTGCTCTCTTTAGAAGATGAGCGGTATGCAAAGAGTGCATGGGTCTCAGAGTATTTTGAACAACTCCACGAATATCACTATAACAAAGACTGTACCGATTGCCAGGTAGATTTTTTTCTCATCCACCCTGTGTGCAAGTATAGAGAAGAAGTAACCAGATACAAGCGAGGTTACGCCGATGAGAAATGCGGCTATTAGATCAATCCTCCCGAAGTATACATAACCGGTGACTCCACTTATTGCGGAGAACATCATTGCTAGTGTAGCGGTTCCCACCATCTCCTGGGCTGACATGGAGAAAAGGACCATTATAATCCCGATGAACATAACTCCGCCACTCGTCCCGAGCGTCCCCGTCAGTATACCAACCGGTATGCTCAGGGAAAATGCCAGCGGGAGAATATATCTGCCGTCAACATTGATCCTGTGAGGCACTGGTGCTCTCTTACGTAATGATCTTCTGTACATCTGGAAAGCAAGAACCGCTGTAAGAACCACAAATGCTATTTCCAGGGGTTTTTCCGGCACGGAAACGGCTATTCTCGTCCCTATCTGCGCACCGATAACCGCCCCCAGGCCCATTGATACTGCCTTGTTCACGGAAGTGCTTCCTTTCCTGATGTAGACAAAGATCACCGCACTTGTCGTGATCACGTCAACCAGAAGACTTGTTCCCACGGATTCCTGGAATGACAGCCCCATTATGCTGAGAGCTGGTACTACGATCAGGACACCACTGCTGCCCGTCATCCCTGTGAGCACGCCGACAGCAATGCCTATGACCAGCAGTATGAGAATAGGGAGCAATTTCCCTTAATGCCGTAACGAGATAATAACATTGGGAAACAAAGATAGAAAACATAATAAGATCAATAACAATGATTTTCAATGGTCGCCACCAGGCTAAAGAATATATCGCAATCCGCAACAATATCCATGAATCTCAAGGCAGAAGAACTGAGGAAAACTGGAAAAAGAGTATACAATTTTTCCCTTGGAGAACCTGATTTTAATACCCCGGATGGTATAATTGATTTTGCTTTCAATGCAGCCAGGAATGGAAAGACACATTACACTCCATCAAAAGGAGTACCTGAACTGCGGGAAAAGATTGTGAAAAAGTTCAGGGAAATTAACAATATCAATGCAGACCCTGCCAACATAATAGTCACACCAACAAAATTTTCCGTCTCGCTCGCCATGATGTCACTTCTCGAGAATGGTGATAATGTCCTGCTTCCCGAGCCCTATTATGTCTCATATCCAGACATCGTGAAACTGTACGGAGGTATACCTAGAGGTGTGAGAACCAGAGAAGATTACAGCTTCGATTATGAAGCGATCGAAAAATCCATTGACGGTAGAACAAAGGCGCTTATTTTCAGTAACCCATGCAATCCCACGGGAAAAGTATACGGAGAAAAGGAGATCAGGAAGCTCTGCGACATTGTCCTGGACCATGGCCTTTACCTTATCTCAGATGAAATCTATGAAGATATCTCATATGAAAAGAGACCTTTCTCGCCAGCATCCATACCGGAGATGGCTGAAAAAACAATCACCCTCAGTGGATTCTCAAAGAGTTATGCAATGACCGGATGGAGAATAGGCTACATGCTGGCCAATCCTGAAATAATAAAAGCTTCTGACACAATCCAGCAGCAGACCATGACCTGTGCGACCTCCGTTTCACAGTACGCTGCCATTGCTGCACTGGATGACCGGGAGACCCCCAGGAAATTCAGGGATGCTTTCATGAAGAGAAGGGATCTTCTGATAAAATCGCTGTCAGGCATAAACGGATTGAGTTTTGTGAAACCTGAAGGTGCTTTTTACCTCTTTCCGGAATATGACATCAGCATGCCGTCCGAGGAACTATCAATGAAACTGCTTGAAGACCAACAGGTCACAGTCACTCCGGGATCGGCATTCGGGGACCAAGGAGAGAGGCATTTCAGGATATCCTATGCAACCAGCGATGAGAACATAATTGAGGGATCGCGGAGAATAGGGGAATTCATGAGAAAGACAAGATGAAATTTCTCTCTCAGCACTAAAAAAGATTGAATTACAATACAGTGATATTCCTGTATGTACAGCTATGAAAAAGATTATGATGCTGACGTCGATGAGATGTATGGAAGAATATCCAGGACATTGAAATCCAAGGGTTACATTATTCTTTCCTATGTTGACATGAAGCAGATTCTCGAAACAAATTTTAAGGAAAGTTTTGCAAAATATTACATACTCAATGTATGCAAGCCAATAGCTGCAAAGGAGATAATGGCACAGGATGAGAGAATGGGACTCTTTATCCCCTGCAAGATCACGTTATCGGAGACAAAGTCTGGTACCCACGTGAGCATGCTTCGAGTCTCTGTTCTTGCAAAAGATTACCTGAAAGAAGATAGCGTGGCGAAGAAATACGAGGATGAACTCGTATCAGCAATCGATTCTCTTACGCAATGAATTAGTAAGCTATTTCATTTCCTGAATTCTTCAATTGCTTTCTTCAACGGGATCATGTGCATCAATGCCGGTGATCCATACATGAGTACTGCCACCATTCCCGCCTCAAGGATCTCGTCCTCGGTGGCACCATTCTGCAAAGCCATTCTGGTGTGGTATGGGATGCACCACTCACACTGGGAACTTATCGAGAGTGCTATGGAAATCAGTTCCTTTACCTTGAGAGACAGCTTTCCGTCTTTTTGGACACTCTGGATGAACCCTCCGAATGCGCTCATGTTCTCCGGAACCCCGTTTCCAAGATACTTCATCAGATCCTGGATTTCCTGTAGTTTATCCGACTCCTTTCTCTCCTGCGACATTTATACCCATCCAGAAATAGCCCGTGATATAAATAGCTCTGACATACGTGCAATTTTTGCACCTATGGATAAGTAGATTATCAACTTCCCTGAGCTTTAATACTGACGGGGAGGCAATGCTCGAGTTCCGTCACCCAGTACTTGCCAACGAGGTTTTTGGTACAGACCCGAGAGCAGGTATAGTCCCACCGGTCAGAACGTATATCTATGAGGTTTAAGGCAAAACATACATTGTAACACAGTGTGCAACCGGACTCCTCTTAAAATTCAGCGGCTTCATGATCCTGGAAAAAGAGTAGATAATATGCAGTCCATGATAATCAAAAAAATTGAGATAAAAGGGAAAGTGCTTTACGTTCTGATTCACCATAACAGGTTCCAGAGTGAAAAACTCCAGATTTTCCCGGCTTCTGGCTCAGGACCTTTTTATTCCTTTCCAGTCCGTCCTGACAGGTATAAGTCCCCTCTTCTCCTGAATGTGATTATATGCCGATAGTGCGGCAACTGCGCCCTGGCCTGCAGATATAACGACCTGTTTGTATGGCATGTTGGTTACATCCCCACAGGCGAATATCCCCTCGACCGAGGTTCGGCAGAGATCGTCGATTATGATCTCATTGCTCCTGTTCAGGTTTAAAAAACCCTTCAGGAATCCGGCCTTCGAGATGTACCCATTCTCAATGAAAACGCCATCAACTTCTAAGCTGCTGCTTTTCCCATGTTCCCCTATCTTACCGTATGCGATGGAAATTCCGGATTCACGTTCCTCAAACCCGTCCACTTTTACTGAATCCACGAATTGCACATTTTTTCTGGCCTCCAGCGATTTCACCGACTCTGCATCGCCGGTGGATTTCGTGGATGTCCGTAATATGTACAGTTCAGATGCAATGTCGACCAGATAAATCGCAGCCTCGATAAGCTGGGGACCGGTGCCAATAACGGCAACCTTCTTGCCCTTATACAGCGGGCCATCGCATACAGCGCAATATGAAATGCCTCGTCCGGACATTTCTTTCTCCCCGGGGACGCCAAGCTCCCTTGGCGTTTTTCCGAAAGCAAGTATCAATGATTCTGCATGATAGGTTTCGAGACCTGTTTCAACGGAAAAACCATGTCGGTCCTTTGTTATCTTCCTTGCCTCGTCATATTCGAATTCAGTGCCATAGCTTCTTGACTGTTCCTGAAATTTTGTCATGAGTTCAAAGCCCTTGATCTCGCCAAAACCAGGATAGTTCTGTATGTCATTGGTAAGGAGAGCCTGCCCGCCTATGTCCTTGGTAATGACAAGTGTTTTCAGCTGTTGCCGGCTGCAGTAAAGCGAAGCTGTCAGGCCAGCGGATGCCCCGCCGATAACTATGACATCGTAGTGGTCCTTCCCCTCTTCAGCCATATTATCTCACTACTGCGCGCTCATAACGGATTTTATCTTGGATTCGAGCATCTTCTTTGGTACAGCCCCTATTACACCATCTGCAACTTTTCCGTTCTTGAATATCAGGATAGTTGGTATGCTTCGGACCCTGAATGCAGCGGAGGTTGCCTGGTTATCGTCAACATTCAGCCTGCCAAAGGTTACTTTCCCTGCATATTCTCTTGCCAGTTCCTCAATGATGGGGTGTACCATCTGGCAAGGGCCGCACCAAGGTGCCCAGAAGTCCACGACCATTATGTTCTGCTTCATCAGTTCCGCGGAAAAATTCCGGTCATTGAGATCGATGGGTGTTCCTGTTGATCCGGAGGCCGCGTTCTTCTCTCCCCTTATTGATTTCATGAGATCATCCATCTGTTTCATCCTTATCTTTTCTATTTCATCGTCACTGTTCATTTAATTCATCCCCGACCTTCAGGATTTATCTAATATTTCGGTCACCTCGGAATGCCCTTTTCAATTTTATATTTTACGGTATTGCATTGACCATGCAAAGTGTTTAATCCCTCCTTTAGTTATGGTATTGTGAGTGTTTCGCCTCTTGGAAAGTTGATAAGAGGGAGTGCAAGCTGTTCAGATCTCATAAGCTGCCTGTATGCCTTAAACTCAACGGAAATTGACATTTTTTTCTCACTTTATGGCATGGAAGAAATAACGCTGGAGAGACTCTCCACTGCAGCCGGCCGTGATAAAAGCACCATACACAGGATTCTTGAGAAACTTGTGAGTGCAGGACTCTGCTTCAAGGATACAAAGGCGATGGAGAAAGGAGGATTCCGGAACATATATTACACAATTAGTCCGGAGAAACTGATTGAAAAAATCACCTATGACGCCGAAAAGATCAGTGAAGGCCTCAACTCTGCCCTGAAGCAGTTCCCTGAAAATTTCGCTTCAAGAACCGGCTTGCGAAAGGTTATCTAAACAATGAGAGCCAGAAGCTCTATCAACCGTTTAAACGGATGTTTTTGTTCTTCTGATCTTCACAGCAGGGGACAATAAACCCTCTTTCCTCCTGAATTTACTCTTCATTATAAAAAATCAAGATGCACATTGGCATGGAAGAATTAATCCGAATATGGAATGGGAAAAAAGATTGCATCAATCAGTCAGGAGGTCGGGAATCATCACACATCTAATACGCTTTAACCATGGAATACTGTTCATCTTTGGTTCCGGTGATTCTGAAACCGAAACTTTCATAGAATGATATAGCACGAGTATTTTTGCAATTCACCTCGAGAAAGCATTTTTTAACGTTGTGTCTCCATAAAAAGTTCTCTGCATACTGAAGCAGATCCTTGCCATTTCCTTGACCCACTTTCTCAGGGATAAGGTATAACCGCAACAATTCAGCCTCTGCTCCAGAGAATTTACACTCAATGAAACCGATGCACACAGAGTCCGAAAAGGCACCCAAGAAAAGTAATCCGTCATCATTGAGCGATTTTCTAATGTCTTTCTTAATCCCCTCGATACTGTAGTGATCAGATAGCCACTGTTCAATATATTCAGAATCGTATATTTCCTTGTATGTGGAATTCCAGGAAGCTACGGCTACCTCTCGAACAGCTTCGGCATCGTCTTCAGTAAGTTTCCTTATTTTCATAGTCACTTCCGACCCTCTAGTGGGAAATGATGTCAAACCCAGTAAAAGGCTTATCACGGTTTTCATCGTCAAAACATTTATAAATAGTTACCCTAATATCAATCTAAAAGGGTCGATAAAATTACAATAGGAATTGTTGATGTTAGTTCTATTGAAGTTGTAGTCCTGCCGGGTACTGCCAAGAGGAAGAGTATAGAAACGCGCTTCTTGGGATTGGTATTTTCTTGATGTTTATGGGAGCTGTGGGTTTTGGGGAACTGACATGTGATATAGTAGCTAATTCCGATAACGGTGCGGGATTAAAATGATGAAACCAATTGTTCGAATGCTGATCAAATTCGGGATCATAGTTCCGGTTATATGTGGTCTGGCGTTAGGGCTCATTTTTTATTTTGTTCTACCGCCACCTTCTGTCCCAACAACTAACTTTATTATTGGGTTTATGGCTGGTTATGTCTTCAGCATGGGTATAGGTTTAATGGCCGATTCAGCCTATGGCGCAAGGAAGGCAAGAAGGAATTAGGAGTTGGTCAAGTTTCGATCTCCGGATATAGTATTGGCCTCAGATACACATAGGTCATGGTGGGGATTTAGTGTTTAATTCGTATTTGATATACACTCTTACTGCAGTCTCCATAGCATGTGCGTTGGCCTTTGTTTATTTCTTTCTTCTTTCAATAGTGCACATGAAATCAATCATGCACGAGGCAAAGGATATGCTTTTCGTTAGGTCAACAAATTTTTATGTTGAATCTTCAAAAATATTATTACTTTATTCCTTATATTTTTCCCTGATCACTTTACTTTCAGGGTTTATAGCAAGTGTTACATCCACCGGTTCACTTGGTTTGATTTTGGGATTGACTGCCTTAATTGAGGTCTTTGTTGTCTTGCTAATTTCTCTAATTCTCTCCCTCTCTGTTCTCGCAAGATTCATGTCTACCAGGTTTTTACCCAACCTGGAGATTATCTTTTTTTTCCGGCCTGTTTCTGTTGTCAGTATCAGCCAAATCATCAAACCTTTTTGTGTACGTATTTGAGTTTGGCTTCCTGTGGTTATTCTTCAAGGAATTTGTTTTTGTAAACAGGAAGAATCAGATTCGAGACAACACATTTTTAACAATCGAGGCGGAAGGGAAAAGCATGGAGCCCATTCTTCAGGGAGGTGACACACTTGTCGTACTCACCCCAACAAAGGAGGTATTCCTCAACGAAGGGGATATTGTAATTTATTCCAGGCTTAACATTAACACCCTGGAAAGAATGCTCATATCCCATAGACTAATCAACATTACCGGATATCACTGTACATTGAAAGGAGATAATTCGACTAACGTTGAGAAAATCTCAGTTCTTGCCATGCGAGGCATATTGGCCTTAGCTTTTCGGGACGGAGAGATAATCTACGAAAATAGGAGGGTGCAAATCGATCAAAGAATTCTTTCCTGGAAATATGCTAACACCTTAAACATGTGGCCACCAGCTATCAGGAGCTGGAACAGATTTGAGCCTATGGGATACATCAAGGTGTTGCTTTTCACCGTTGTCTTTACAGCATTATTCTTTTTATTATAAAGTGCCCCTTGATGATCTTGTTGAAAAAGGTGACTGTAAGCACAACAACACTTTCAGGCTGGAAAAGGTGGTAAAATACAATTCGACTGGTTATTAGCCATAAATTGTGAAACGGAACTGGGATGAGTATATGAAGAAATCCTAATGTAATGTGAACAACTCAAGCCTAAACTCCTCAGCTTTAGGTGCATGGAGCTGACTGGAGACCTTGCAGGTTGTCACTTTAGATTCTGGCTCTCTTCCTTTCTACCATTCTGCCTTCGATCTCGATCATCTTCTGTTTCTCCAGTTCAAGGAATATCTTGTTCGCGGAGTATTTCCTGATTAAGATCTTCGATGGCCATAATTTGACATCCATTGAAGTCACTTTTTAAAGGCGTCTATGACTGGACATTGGACTCTTACGGTCTTCCTGAGCCTTAGTCCACTCGTCCATGAAATCACAATTCCTTCTCCTGACAAGCGAAAACCTGTGGAGGACAACACAGATTGTGGCGAGGCATATTCCTTCCAGTTACTAATACCAGCCACATGTTGAATAGAGACATGAGAAGACCAAATCCGTATACTGGGTAAGACGGGACATGCTCAAGAAGTGGGCAGGATAGCGAGTCTCATCTTTGTATATTTCATAGCTCTGCTCATAGAGAACTCTATTGAGCGTGAGATTAGGAACTCGATACTGATATATCCTGAATTCAGGTAATTAGAATCCAAACAACCGATCGGATCATGGACAACTTCTCCATGGTGCAGGTGCACTGGATGAGGCAGGTGGAAGGATAGTTAAGAAATTGCTGAGTCAAGATAGCGTTCCCCCAGGCTTCTGCCGTTCGGGCCGGAATACCCCCGGGCGCTTCAGAAATTCTGACGATAGCGATCCAAATTGATGCGGAAAGTGAGCTACCTCTAACCTTTGTTTAAGCCGTTTCATCACCGATGTAATGCCTAGTGACACATTTTGGCATGTTTGTGCACAATTCATACACCCTAATACAAATTCTTGTTCTATTCAGGGAGGCAACCAGTCTTCCGGCGAATCATATTTCAGGGATATGAACAAACTACGAAATTTGTATGGATGTATAATCCAGACGCAGAACAGGTGGCTCCATTAGAGCTATCTATTTTAAGGCTAAATCCCATGATCACTTCTCCAAAATCATGACAAGCCTCAGCCGTAAGAAGATCCGAGCATAATTCATCATAAATTTATGTGTGCACAATGATGCTTGATGATAATTTTTCCTTTTCAAATATTTGTATGAATTTAACCATAATAAAGTATGTTTAATAACATACGAATGTATAGCCATAAGTGAAGAGGGAAGAATTCATGGATTATCTGGCTTCTAACAGAATCCGGGTGTTTAACATCCATGATGCCTCAAAGATCTTTGGAAAATCCGAAAAATACGTCTCTATGAGACTCGCTGCAATGCCTAAAATTAAAAGGGCCATAAGGGGAATTTACTACATCTATGGCACAGACATAAGTGAGATTGCCACAAATATAGTTGTCCCGTCATATATAAGCCTCTTTTCGGCTTTTGCACTTCACAATGTCACTACACAAATGCCTTTTGAAATCCAGGTCATATCACCTATTCAACACAAAATACTCGACCTGGAAGACTACAAAATCAGGTTCATTAAATTTAAGAAAGACAGGATTTTTGGCTATTCCAGGGTCAATGGAAGTATGGTGGCAACTTTGGAAAAAGCAATTGTTGACTCTCTTTATCTTAACCTGTACGTAAATGAGACTTTGGAAGTGGTAATGGAAAACCCGTCTCTTTTCGATGGAGCAAAATTGATGGATTACGGGTTAAGAATGAAATCCGGAGCCACTATAAACCGTCTCGGGTTCCTTCTGGAGAAGACAGGATATGACACAAATAAACTGGAGAAATTCCGATCTGGAAGATATGTATCCTTTGGCGAAAGGGGATATTCCAGAAATGAGAAATGGAGGGTAATCTTTGCTGAATAGGGAAGATCTCAGCAAGACTCCAATAGATTTCAACCTATACCAGAAGGAGAAGGATTATCTCCAGCATATTGTCCTTTCAAGAGTTTTCTCCAGGACAGGCCTTGGTCTCACCTTCAAAGGAGGAACTGCCCTTCAGAAATGCCTTGGACTTAACAGGTTTTCTGAAGACCTGGACTTCACTGCATCAGAAAATTTTAGCAGAGAAAAACTTGAACGGGGACTGAAAGAGGTGGATAGGTTCTATCCGAGTTCTTTTACGAAATCAGAAAATGATATTTCACTTGGTTACAAGCTGAAGATAGAGGGGCCTTTATTTCATGGTCAACTCTCTACACAAACTATACGAATAGATATAAGCTTAAGGGAAAAGGTTCTGCTTTCCCCTATTAATCGCATGATAACTCCCCTTTACAGCGACCTCCAACCATACATGGTCGCGTTCATGGATCCGAGCGAGATTATGTCCGAAAAGATCAGGGCCCTGATGACACGAACTAAAGCGAGGGATCTATACGACATGTATTTCCTTATTCTTAAGAGCGTAAGGCTTGACCTGGAATTAATATCTAGGAAACTTGAATTTTACTCTATTAAATTTGACAAGAATACATTAAATGAAAGAGTAGGCAGATTAAGACCACAATGGGAAAAGGAAATTCCTGGATTAGTAAGAGACGCACCGAATTTTGATCTTGTAATTTCCACTTTGACTAAGTTTGTTGGAAGCTGAAGGGACTTTATGGGATTTCATCATTTGGCCCATAGATGTCTTGGCAATCGATTAGAATATTGTATCTGAACGAAGTGAAAAAATGGCAGAATTGGTATGGATGCATGACTCCCAACATAGACAAGATGGGGCTGCCCGGATTTGAACCGGGGTCTCAGGCTCCCAAAGCCCGTAGGATACCAAGCTACCCCACAGCCCCCTATTCCCGGTCACATCGGAAAGGGATATATTTATTTTCGTGGAATCGCGCATTATGAAATCTCATTTGCTTTTACTGTATGGCCTGGTTTTGCAAATTCTATAGTGAAATGGAGAGTTAATTATATGCCTCTTCCATATAATATTCATGTTCTCACCAAGTGTACTCAAGGACAAGGTTATTCTGGTGACCGGTGGAGGTACCGGTATCGGTCGCGCAATGTGTGAAAAATTCGCATCACTTGGTGCAAGTATCTCTATACTTGGAAGACGGCCTGAGGTCCTTGAAAAAGCTGTTGACGATATGAAGAACCTTGGCTACAATGCGTTTTCCGTGAAATGCGATGTGCGATCGCCTGTTGAAATATCTGCCGCTGTTGACAAGATCATAGATCATTTTGGCAGGATAGACGTACTGGTAAACAATGCCGCTGGAAATTTCGTCTCACCAACGGAACGACTCTCTGCGCATGCCGTGGATTCCGTACTGAACATAGTTCTTCATGGTACAATGTATGCAACTATTGACATAGGGAAAAGGTGGATAGAGCGTGGTCAGAAAGGAGTGGTGCTCAATATAGTCACCACATACGCGTGGACCGGGTCTGCATTCGTTGTGCCTTCTGCTGCAGCAAAGGCCGGTGTTCTGGCAGTGACCCGATCACTTGCAGTTGAATGGGCACGGTATGGCATAAGGCATGTCGCAATCGCACCAGGTCCGTTCCCAACTGAAGCCACCCGGAAAAACCTGTATCCCCTGGAGGAGATGGCGGATATGCTTAAGGAACGGGTTCCGCTTGGCAGGTTCGGTAACATGGATGAGATATCAAACCTGGCAGCTTTCCTTGTGTCGGATTACGCCTCTTTCATCAACGGTGAGGTCATAACAATTGATGGCGGGGAATGGCTAAAGGGCGCTGGGCAGTTTAGCGGCCTGCTTGCGCTCAGGAAAGAGCACTGGGACATGATAAGGGAGATGTCAAGGAAGAAACCTGAAAATAGCTCTGGAAAGGATTAATAATTAAAGATCAATTTCAAGAGAGGCCACGATGATGAATTCAGCCTAGACTGATTATGATGACTGACGGGCAGACTGAGTGGTCTTACTTTAATTGTATCGGGTATTATGGGATGTGCGATAATCTCCACACCCGGGTTTTGTACAGCGAGAGCAACAAATGAGACCCAAATAATACAGTAACCGCCTCTAAGTCTCCTTGCCTGCAGGCTTGACTCCTTCTATCCCATGGGAAGAAATGGAATACACAATAAGGAAAAATACGATAAACAGTGGTATGAGCAACAGGTCATCGACAATTATCACGGACTCAACATACCAGAATGCTGAAAACGTCAAGAGTAGTGCAGATACTGAGACTTTCATCACCGCCTGTTTCACCTTCCTGATCTGTGAATGCAGGATGAACGAAAAAACAAGAACGGCTACTATTCCAAAAAAAATACCCAGAAGTGTGGAATCAAAATTATTCGGAAAGAGGGCAACTAGCACTATTGCTGCCTCAAAAGCTTCCACGGACCCAACGGACAGCGAAGTAACCATGAAGCTCTTTTCCTGCTTACCCTCATTATTTCCCGTGAATCCCTCTCTCTGGTATCTGAAGGACCTCCTGGCGCTTCTCATGAGGCGTAATCCGAAGTACAGCAATAACGTGGCAGAGAATACCCTGACATAATTCAGCGGGAATATCGACAGAAGGCGTCCTGCGAGTGCAGTAGGTACCAGGATTATTATAACTCCAACGGCAACAGCGATAAAAACCAGCTTTCTCCTGGATTCAGCGTATAACGCAATTCCTACTGCCGAAGCTTCCGCCAACTCCAGGGTGGTAATGCCTAACGCAGCGAGGAAGATGCCTGGATTAAGATACATATTGCATTACAGTATAGTTCTATGGCTTTAATTTTTTGCAGCAACATGTAAAAAGCACACTCTTTAGGCTATTAATTGAACCTTTGCCATAGACGAGAAACTAAATAACTCACAGCAACTGCAAACACGGCAAGCCAAGGAAAAATGAAAAAATTATGTTTTGGTACCTTTATTATTCACGGATTCTGATAAAATGACTGTATTTTTACCCTTCCGCCCTTCGTGTCGTAAATGAACACGTCTGCTTTTTCGTCAACAGTCTTTGTGTGCGTGCCATCACAGTATGGCTTGTTCGCCGATAATCCGCAACCACACAGATGCAGCTCCTGGTCTCCGACCTTGATCATGTAAGGCCTGTTTCTCTCGTGCAAAACTAGTCTGCTCATTTGTTATCCTGAAATCATGCGTTTCTTGTTTAAAAAGTTGAGCTAACCTGTGCAGCTACCTGACCTTTTCAAGTGAGAACGAGCCCAGGTTGAATCCATGCTCCTCCGGATAGATATCGATCCATTCCCTTGACCTTGTCTTTCCCAGCCCCATCACCCTGAGAAAATTCCTGGTTGACCCCATCCTGAATTCCACTGCGCCGTCCATAAGGTAACTTATAGCCTCGTAAACTCTCTTCTCGAAGAGCCCCTCTTCAAGCAGAAACATGGAGACTGCGTTCTCCGATTTCCTCTTCTGTGAGAACTGCTGCGTGAACCTTATGAAAGTCTTGTCCTCCAGCAGTGTAACGTAGGTAGTGAGAGAAGAGAATAGCAACCGGTAATATGGGTGGGTCTTCTTTATTTCTGCCGCAATCTGGTCCACTGCCTTCATCAGGGCGCTGATATTCATGGGACTATCCAGTGTCATGGCATATCTGGACGCACTTTCAATCTGAATTGACTTGGAGTATACGTCTATGAATCTGAGCATTCCCCTCTGTTCAGAACCATTTATTTTCTCCGTTATTTTCCCGACCTCGTACATGATTTCCCTGATATTCTTGTCAGCGGTAACCACTATTATTGGTATATCTTCATCAAGAGACCTGGCTATGAAATTATAGGCCATTATATACTTCTCGGAAAACGGCGGACCGTACAGAACGAGGTTTGTGCCGGGCTGGAGGCCGCCATAGGCAAGATCATCAAACTTCTTGATTCCGGTTGATATCCTGCCTGGTTCGGCCTTGATTTCAGTCTTGAGTTGCGGGTCACTCTTTACAACTGCCTTCTCAGGTTCTGATCCAATTGAATCCAGCATGGACGAGAGTTCTCTTTCCCTTGTCCTTGCCCTGGCAAGCTCTTCCCTGATCTCACCTATCGTCTTTCGCAAATCTTCCGTACTACTCGTTCTTTTTGACCCGCTTTCCGCCATTTCGTCACCTCATTTACTGCCTGTATGTTCCGGACACGACCCATGGAGGTTCAACCTTGTCGAATGGCTCCATTCCGTCTATCCTGAAATCTGAAAGTATTTTTTCATCGATTTCGATCCCGATCCCGGGTTTTCCGGAAAGTTTGAAATAACCGTTCTCAAGCTTGTATCCGGACTTAACGAGGTTCTTCTTCCAGTCCGGCCAGAACGCCTCGAAGCTCTCCTGGATGAGGAAGTTTGGTATTGTATAATCCACGTTCAGTGTTGCCGCTGTCTGGATCGGTCCGAATGCATTGTGGAATGCCACAGGTATGCCAAACGCCTCGGCTATGGCAGCTATCTTCTTCGCTTCCAGTATACCAAGTGAATTTGTGATATCCGGCTGTATCACATCGACAAGACCCGTGGAGATGAATCTTGCAAAATCAACCTTGTTTAGAAGCCTCTCTCCAAGCGCGACCGGTACCCTGACTGATTTCTTGAATTCCGCTAGCCCGAATTCCTGTTCCGGATGGAGTGGTTCCTCCATGAAGAAGGGATGGAGATCCTCGAGTGCTTTTCCCGCTTCAATAGCAGCCCTCGTAGAGAATCTTCCGTGGCATTCTATGAGCAGGTCGATCTTGTCCCCGAGAGCATCCCTCATTCCTGATACTATATTGCGTGCGTTGACCAGTCCTTCGCGTGTAATTGTATCAAAATTGGGGCCAAAGGGATCGAATTTCATGGCAGTGAATCCATGTGAAACCAGGTCCTTCGCCTTCTTTATGAAATCGTCCGGCGTAACACAATTGGAATACCATCCATTTGCATATGCCCTTATTGAATTCCTGAACTGTCCACCCAGCAGGTTGTATACCGGCGATCCAAGCTCCTTGCCTATGAGATCCCAGCTTGCAATTTCAAATGCACTGAGTGCAGAGGTTGCTTCCATTGACTTGGATAGATAAAAAGAGTGTCTGTAAAATTCCTTCACGTTTTTCTCAACGTCAAAGAAATTTGCGCCGGAGAATACTCTCTGGACTTCTTTCATGCTCTCCTTAACGGGCAGGGTCATCAACGTTGTCGGTGCCTCCCCGAACCCAACCTTTCCATCAGAAGAAGTCAGCTTGACAAGTAATATTGTTGAGCTCCATGGTGAGGAAACCTCCCTCCCTTTCTCGCCCAACTCGATTATGTCGATATCTTTTATTATAGAATCCATACTTCTAAATTCACTATATCATACTTAAATTTATCAGACAGTGCATGAATTTTTGCTTGCATGCCCCAAGTGGTCATGGCAACAAAAAATTTTAGCGCGCAACAATTGGAAAAAATAATTAGAGTTGTCCATATTTCTACCCTATGTCAATGGAGTCAAAATTCAGGATCGAAAAAACTTTTGAAGCTGGCGGAAAGACATATCATTATTTCTCACTTCCGGAACTCGATAAGGCGGGCCATGCGGTATCTAAGCTCCCCCTGTCAATCAGGATAGTGCTTGAGTCCCTTATAAGGAACCTTGACGGGAAATCCGTCAGGGAGGAGGACGTAAAAAACCTGTTGAACTGGGACCCGATGAACCCTCCCGAAGTTGAGATACCTTTCAAGGTTGCAAGAGTCATAATGCAGGATTTCACCGGAGTACCGGCTATTGTCGATCTTGCTTCCATGAGAGAGAAGGCAAAGGAACTGGGAAAAAATCCAGAAATAATACAGCCGCAGATACCCGTGGATCTTGTGATTGATCACTCCGTGCAGGTCGATTTTTATGGGGATGATGAATCCCTTGCCAGGAACAGGGAGAAGGAGTTTCAGAGGAATTCCGAAAGATACAGGTTTCTCAAGTGGGCCCAGAAATCATTCAAGAACCTGAAGATTGTGCCTCCTTCCGTCGGGATAGTCCACCAGGTGAATCTTGAATACCTGGCGAGGGTCGTGATGTCGTCCACTTCAGGGTCAAAGATATATGCGTATCCCGACACCCTTGTGGGAACGGACTCACATACTACCATGATAAATGGACTTGGAGTAGTCGGATGGGGTGTCGGCGGCATAGAAGCCGAGGCAGCTATGCTTGACCAGCCCGTTACAATCCTTGCGCCAAAGGTCGTTGGAGTCAATGTGCATGGAAAACTCAGGACGGGCATTAATGCAACTGACGCGGTTCTGACACTGACCGAACTCCTGAGAAAACACAACGTAGTTGGAAAGTTTGTTGAATTCTACGGTGATGGAATCAGCCAGCTCCCGCTTCCAGACAGGGCAACTCTCTCAAACATGTGTCCTGAGTATGGAGCAACCCTTGCTCTTTTCCCGGTTGATGAAGAAACACTGAATTACCTGAGAATGACCGGCAGGCCGGAGGATCAGGTACAGATGATCAGGAAGTATCTGCAGGAGCAGGGATTCTTCGGCACGCAGAAGGGGATGCAGTTCAGCGAAATAATCGACCTGGACCTTTCCAGGGTTGAGACCAGCGTATCTGGACCAAAACTGCCACAACAGCGGTCCAACCTGAGAGACATAGGGAGGAGTTTCATGCAGTTCATGGAACAGGCTTCAGGCACACCCGCAGGTAAAGCATCCCAGCATGAGGTTTACCTGAAGAGCGCAAAGATCAGCCTGAAGGGGAAGGAGACAACAATTTCCGATGGGGATGTTGTTATTGCCGCAATCACGAGCTGCACAAACACAAGCAACCCGAGGGTCATGGTCGGAGCCGGACTCCTGGCAAAGAATGCCGTGGAAAAGGGACTGACTGTCAACCCAAAGGTCAAGACGAGCCTCGCACCCGGGTCAAGAGTTGTCAGTGAATACCTGGACAGGTCTGGTCTTCAGGCGTATCTGGACGAGCTCGGCTTTTACCTGGTAGGATTCGGATGCACCACTTGCATAGGGAACAGCGGCCCTCTTGATCCGGCCATAGAAAGTGCCATCACGGGATCTTCACTGAGCACTGCTGCAGTGCTTTCTGGAAACAGGAACTTTGAAGCGCGCATTCACAAGAGCGTCAGGGCAAATTACCTTATGTCGCCGCCCCTGGTCGTGGCACTTGCAATTGCTGGAAAAATAACCATAGACCCTGAAAAGGAACCTCTTGGAAATGGCAGGGATGGAAAACCGGTTTTCCTGAAGGACATCTGGCCGGACGAATCTGAGATTACGAAGGTTATCCAGGATACAATCAAGCCGGGCATGTTCATAGAGAAATACTCCAACCTGGACAGCTATAATGAGGACTGGGTGAAGATAGACGTGCCAGGGTCCATGATATATCCGTGGGACGGGAACAGCACCTATATCAGGAATCCTCCATTCTTTGATTCCTTCGTACCCGGGAAGAAAGCTGCCTTTGGTGATATCAGGAATGCTTTGCCGCTGCTTGTCCTCGGGGACTCTGTTACAACAGATCATATCTCTCCGGCCGGATCAATTTCCAGGGACAGCCCTGCGGGCAAGTACCTCATTGAGCATGGAATAGATCCTGCTGATTTCAATTCATTCGGATCAAGGAGAGGAAACCATGAGGTGATGATGAGGGGTACATTCGGAAACAACCGGATAAGAAATCTTATGGTAAACAGTGAGGGGGGATACACAATGCATGTCCCGTCGTCAACGGATGGTACGGTTTACGACGTGGCAATGAAATATGCAGGTGAGAAAAGGGATTTAATAGTGTTTGCAGGCAAAGAGTATGGAACCGGCAGCTCAAGAGACTGGGCCGCAAAGGGGACGTACCTGCTTGGCGTCAGGGCAGTCATTGCGAAGAGCTATGAGAGAATCCACAGGAGTAACCTGATCGGCATGGGAGTGATTCCACTGGAGTTCCAGGATGGAAAGGGCTTTGAAAACCTCAATGCCGACATTTCCAGGGGATTTGACCTGGTATTCCCGCAGCATCTCACTCCCTCGTGCAAGGCATCCCTCTCCTTTACCACAAAAGAAGGGAGGAAAGAGAGGATAGAACTCCTGGCCAGGCTTGATACGCCAATTGAGGTTGAATATTTCCAGATGGGCGGAATACTTCAGTACGTGATGGACAGGATAATGTCCTGAGCATCCTTTTCTTCACCCAGGATAATAACCGGCTTATCTGAATAGGGTGACCTTACAACCCGCAAGTCTGTCCGTGCTTTCTATCCCGATATGTTTTATATTTTCCGGTGATGTTCTGGAACGAACATTTCATCTCTAAAGACAAGGCTGATGATGGGAAACAAGACGCTCTGGGCAGTGAGCGTTTCCGGGTCCATAAGGTCAATCGGCTTTGGAGCGACCTGGCCATTCATGGCGATATTCTTCAATCGTGACCTAGGAGTACCCATATTCCTCGTTGGGATAATATTCACGTTTCTGGCCATTTCATCGATACTTTTCAGCGTAGTTGGCGGATGGCTGGCAGATAAGTTTGGAAGGAGGGCAACGCTGCTGATTGGAGGATTTAACGGGATTGTCATATATTCGCTCATTGCGGTATTCATAGCTGCACATGTTTCGATACTGTACATCGCAATGGGCTTCGTACTCTCATCATCGTCCGGGTCATTGATATTCCCATCGTCCACCGCACTGGTATCGGACGTCACAACCCAGGAAGACAGGACAATAGCTTACGGAATATACAGGATACTCACGAATATTGGCTGGGCAATTGGGCCAATAATGGGTGCGTACATATACAATCTGGGAATGCAGTGGATCTTTGCCATTGTGGCATTATCCACACTGATCCAGTTCATCGTCATACTGTTCTACGTGCATGACAGGCGTATCTACACAAGGAGGTCGGGAATAAAGGTGAGCGTGATATCCTACGACCGGTATCTCCTGCTTTTCAGTGTAGGGACATTCTTCATAATGATGGTTTCCACACAGTTTTCTGTCACGCTGCCAACCTTCGCTGCTAACCACGTGGGAATACCCGTTTCAGACATCGGGTACATATTTGCAGTAAACGGGGCAGTGGTAGTTCTCGGGCAGTATCCCTTGAATGCCCTGTTTTCAAGGGTCTCTGACGTGACCACTATGATTGCAGGATCACTTTTTTACAGTGCAGGATACCTCCTCGTCGGATTTTCCGGGAACCTGCTCCAGTTGATGCTGGACATGATAGTCATCACCGTTGGTGAAGACCTGGTATCTCCGTCGCTCAACTCAATTGTGTCCAAGATAGCTCCGGAGGATAAAGTTGCCAGGTATATGGGGTTCAATGGCATGGTTAACTCTGCGGCTAGAGCACTGGGACCGTCAATCGGGACCATTTTCCTCTCCCTGTATCTCTACAATGGTCCTGAAGTGTGGGGAACAATAGACATATTTGGCATAACATCCATAGCTATACTCCTGGTATTCGGAAGAATGATTGGCCATAGGCCGGCGAATGAATCTGCCTCAGATTCCCAGAGTGTATAAGATCACCGCAATGAGGAAGATGAAGCCGATGAAGGAGTTGGCGCCGAGGAATGACCTCCGTATTGTTGCCGGATCATCGGGGTCGACGATCAGATGTTCAAGCACTATAAGGGCAGCAATTGGGATCATAAGGACCTCAAATATCACGGATCGCAACAGTATGCCCATCAAGAGGAAGAGGGCGATTGTCAGGATGTGTACTGCCCAGGATATCCTCAGACCGTTCCCTGTGCCGTATTCAGTCATTACGGTCTTCAGGCCATTGATCCGGTCAAAGGGTATGTCCGGGATAACATAGATCATGTCAAAACCGGCTATCCACAGCGATGCTGCTGCAAACAACACATAGAGCTCGGGAGTAGATGGAAACACAGGTTTTACTGACAGGTATCCGGCAAGGACACCAACCCCGATTACCGATCCCATGTAGATATGCCTCCACTGTGTCACCCTTTTCAGCAATGGATCGGTGATAAACAGGAAAAGCACCACAGGGGATAAAATGAAGACAAAGCGGTTAAGGAAAAACGAGGATGCCTCAAAAACGAGGGCAGAAAATATGGTTATCGCCAGGGCCTTCCTGAGTGACATTGTCCCCTTGACCAGCGACCACTGCTTTTTTCTCGGGTTGATCTCGTCATATCTCCTTCCAAGAAGCCTGTTTATGGACATTCCTGTAGCCCGTGCAGTCGTAGCGGCAAGAAGGATCAGTATATACTTTACAGGGAGGAAGACGGGCCCGGAGGCAAGCAGCGCGCCGCTTACCACGAAGGGAAGATCAAAAATTGTATGTTCAAGCTTTATGAAATCCGTGATTTCCCTTAACCTACTCGATGGCATACTTCTTCATTTTCTCCCTGACTAGAGAGTCGATATCATCAGACATTTTCAAAACATCCGGCCATCTTCTGCCGTAACCCTCGGATGCATCTTTCCTGGTAGCATCGATGCCCATCTTTGAACCATAATTGAAGAGCGGCGATGCGTGATCCAGGCTATCGGTCACTGTACCGGGTATTATGGTTACGTCCCTGTCGGGATCGATTCTCGTCGACAATGCCCAAATAACAGACCTCCTGTCATGTACGTCAATATCGCTGTCAACGATTACGACTATCTTGGAGAACATAAGCTGCCCCATGCCCCATATTGCAAACATTACCTTCTTTGCATGGCCAGGATAACGCTTCTTTATTGAAACTATGACCATGTTATGGAAAACAGCTTCTTCCATGGTATTGATGTCCACGATCTCTGGAACCTGCATCTGGATCAGCGGCAAGAACATTCTCTCAATGGCCTTTCCTATTATGACGTCTTCCTGCCACAGTTTCCCCACGATGGTTGTGGGATAAACCGGATTCTTTCTTTCTATTATCTTCTTTATATGAAATACCGGGAATTCCTCCTCCAGCGAATAGTAACCCGTATGATCGCCAAATGGCCCCTCCACCCTTGTCTCAGCAGGATCTATGTAACCTTCAAGGACTATCTCGGCATTTCGTGGATATTCCAGATCGACAGTTGTTCCCTTTACCAGATCAAGACGCTTTTTTGATATTATACCCTGGAAGGAGAATTCGTCAATTCCTTCAGGAAGCGGAGCCACTGCCGAGAACATCGTAAGCGGGTCGGTGCCTATCACCACAGCGACATCCATCTGGGTTCCGGATTTCTTAGCCCCGGAAAAATGCCCTGCTCCCCCCTTGTGAATGTGCCAGTGCATACCTGTTGTTTCGGAGTCGTATACCTGCATCCTGTACATTCCAACATTTCGCTGGCCCGTCTCCCTGTCCCTGGTCACAACTACAGGCAAAGTTATGAATGGGGCAGCATCCTCCGGCCATGTCCTGCAGATGGGGTATCTTCCAAGGTCAACCTTGTCAAGAGCCTCGTGATCAGAACCGAATGACTGGTGCACCTTCGGTTTCGCCCCGCCAAGTTCACGGTACATCTCCATGCCCCTGGAAATCATGGATTCTGTATCGTCGGGGATCCTGATCAGGTTCCTCAGTCCCTGCCCTATTTCTGTGGGTGTGGATCCAAGTATGGCGTTCATCTTTTCGTTTGTTGAGAAGATGTTACCAACCGCAGGCACTCCTGAACCCTTCACCTTGTTGAAAAGAATTGTCCTGCCTTTTCCAGTGCGTTGCTCCTCACTGAGAATGTGCGTGAGTTCAAGATCAGGACTGACCTCCTCGTCAATACTGATCAGGGATTTGTTCTTGATCGAGAACTGAATGAATTGCTGCAGATCTTCAAATGACATGCTATACCTTAATCCAGCAGGGTTTATCGTTTTTGCTGTTTTTAAGTACCGGAGGCAACTCCTGGCTAGGATAGCTTCCTGTGAAGGCTTTCGTTCCCCAAACTTCCATCATCACCAGGGTTGAAAATTGGTATTTTCCTTTATGCCTTTATTGCCTATCGCTCTCCCCTTTTTCTCACAATACTGAAGAGGTCGGACAGGCTGAGAACACAGAAAACCAGCCCCATGAGAAGCGAAAAGAAGAAGAATATCTCTATGTCCAGGAAGAACTCTATGTTATAATATGGAATGACACCGTTTGTGAAATCTATGATCATGAGCAATATTCCATCCATTATGGTAAAGACATAGAGCCTGTTGACCTGCCCAAAAATTGGCTGCTTCAGGCTGTCAGCGTGGAAATTTGGTATCATGGTTATCAGGACTGAATATGATGCAAGCAGCAAGCCAATAAGGCTTCCGTACACAGTGATCAGGGACGGGTTTGCAAAGAAGGCGACAAAATTTGAAACATACGTACTGGAATACTGAAACACCCGGATATATTTATTCATCAGCAGGAACGTGACGATGAATGAAATTCCAAGAACTGTCCTGATCTTGTAAAGACTCGTTATTCTTCCTTTGAGCTTTATCTGGGCCATTGTTAGCAATACCTGAATTTAGCTCCGGATATAGGTCTTTGCCTCAGTCCCACAGTACTGATTCAGGAGATACCAAGAATCCTGGAAAAAACCCTCGGAATGGATATTATTTCATAGAGCAATCCAGCGAGAAGGATCCAAAGGTAAAACCCGGTGATCCTGAAGACCCACTTGAGCTTGATCTGCCCTGTAGAAGATACAAGCGCGACAAGCACTATGCCGAGCAGAAGCATGGCAACTGAACCAAACTTGTTGACATTCTCCTCGTTGTTAAATACGCCGTGAAGCAGGTGAATTCTTGACCCGAGTCCCATGCATTCGTTACAGATTTCCCGGTTATTCTCTACAGAAAGACCGGTACCATTGCATTTCTTGCAAATATCATTCACGTTATACAATACACCATGGGAATTCAGCAGTATATATATTGTCACATAGGAGATGTTCGTTGTATTTCTGATAAGCCAATTGCTGCTTTGAGTGACAAACACCTGATTTTTACCGCGCTGGACTGAGCCAACGCAATATTGTGTTGTAGCAGCTGAACAGTTTATCGATAACTATTTAACAAAAGCGAAAATGAAGTGGAAGTGCCAGAAAGAGAAATGACAGATGAGAGAATACTCCATGGACTCATCAGCCTTTATATACTTGGGGAACTCTTGAAGGAACCCTTGCATGGTTATGAGATGGGAAAGAGAATCGCATCTGTCATGGGCAGGCCAATGCCTCAGGGATCCATATATGTGTTGCTTAAATCGCTGAAGAACAGGAATTTTGTCACCATGGAGCATGTCACAAACGAGAAGGGGCAGGTGCTATGCAGATACCATATAACTGAAGATGGCAGGGAATTCCTGAAAATGCACGCTGAACCTTTGAAAAGTGTAAGAGTGATGGTTGATGACCTTATATTAACCGTCGAAGCCATCGATAAATAAGACCAAACTACTTATAGATAATTAACATACCTATTCCATGGAAAAGATAAAAGTACTGGCCGCGCCTGGTCCGGTTTCGTACCCAATAATAGCAGCAAGAGACGAACGCTTTGACATAGTTTTCTCGAAAGAAGGGGACGCCGACATAGTACTGGATTCATCGGTATCGATGATAAAACGGGGATTGAAGCCAAACTATTCCCTGATATCCGGACTGTCGGGATTCATGCCAGGCGTTGGAAATAAAATAGCCATATGGAGAAAGGGTAGCGCTGGAGACGTTCTTGCAAGGGCCGTTACTGCCCTGAAGGGAATGAAACCAGAAATTATATACGTCGATGAACAGCCAGGCATAAAGGAAATGCTGTCTTCAGGAAAGGCCGATTCAGCAGTTGTTGCTGCCCCAAATGGCAGGATCATAACGTTTGAGGAGCTGCTCGCGGAGCATGGCATCAAAATGCCCGGGAGTTGTGTTGCAAAGGTCAGCGACTCCGTAAAGAACGATTTTCTCGAGGCACACAATGCGGGGTTGAAAAGGTTCAGGGAGGATCCGGAAGGGACTTCCAATTTTGTCGCCTCGGTTCTGCCGGTAAAAACAGGCGTTGGATTTATCAGGGACGCGATTCTGAAAGCCAGAACTGAAGTCAGTGAAATCAAGGATGACGAGGACTTCACGCTACTTGTGAAAAAATTCTCCTGAAGCCGGCATATGATCAGCAAGAGACCGTACATTGTGGTGTTGACTGTCATCGTTTCAATGACCTTTGCAGTAAGGTCGAGCAACAACATGTTCAGCACCACTGTACCGCTCCTGGCAATGTATAACTTTCATTTCACCGATCTCATGGTTGGATTGCTCTCTGCAGTTGGAGCGGGGGCAACTTTCATCATGAGTGCCATGATTAACTCAAGGCTGCATTCAGGACCCAGAAGATTGCTCTTTCTTGTCTCATCGTTCACCTACATGGTCATTTATCCATTATTTTACTTCTCAAACTATATCCTGATATGGCCACTTGTTATCATAGCTGGTTTTGTCCTTGGTTCATTGATGCCGAACATCATTACATCTGCAAGCCTTCTCGACAATAAGACACAGAGAGAAAGATTACTGTCAATTTACACTCTGACACTGAGCCTTTCCCTGATAGCGGGCCCTACAATTGAATCCGAAATCCTCCTGAAGTTCAGCCTCATTCAATCTTTCCTCTTCTTCACAGCATTACCTGTCGTGGCATTCATTTCGTCCTTTTATATCCAGTTTCCAGAAGATAAAAGCGCGGAGAAGATTCCGTATTACACTATATTCAAGGCTCATGGTTTCAAGGCGGCAACCCTGAATATCCTTACCTACAACATTCCATTTGCCCTGATCCTTACGTTTGGGGGTATTTATGCAAAGGATCAGTTTGGTGTTTCCTATTCCGTGATCACGCTCATATTCAGCCTGTTTTTCACATCATCGTTCCTGTCAAGGCTGCTCCTGACAATATATGTCCCGACGAAGATATTCAGGCTCATGACACTTTCGGTGATTGTAACAACAATAGGGCTCATTGCTCTTTCATTTTCTCCAAACATATACCTATTCGCTGTGAGTTTCCTCATTCTGGGGCTTCCCCATGGGTTCACGTACCCCCTCTCCATAATATCCATATCAAGAGGCTTTGAACAAACCATGAGAAGCGTTGCCAACAGCTACTTTTTCTCCCTTATGATGATCGTAGGAGCATTGATGCCGGTCATATCTGGATTTATTGTTGGCTCAGTAGGCTTCAGGATCGGTTTTGTATCCATAGTCCCGGTGGTGGTAATACTCTATATCCTCCTGAGGAAGGAGGCAGGATATCTTGAACTGCCGGAAAAAGCAATCGGGACAGTTGAATGAGCCCTGGAAGTCTGGAGAAATATCTGTTCAGAACCTATGGCGAAAATCGAGCTTA